>CANHNO010000064.1 GCA_947462065.1 Burkholderiales bacterium
AGCGACGCTGGTGTGCTGGTCCACGCCTACCTGATGTACGGCTTCCCGACGCAGACGGTGCAGGACACCGTCGACGCCCTGGAGTACGTGCGCCAGCTCTTCGAGCAGGGTTGCATCCAGTCGGGCTTCTTCCACCGCTTCGCCTGCACAGTGCACTCGCCCGTGGGTCAGCACCCGGAGGAGTACGGTGTCACCTTGCAGCCCCTGCCACCGATCACTTTCGCGACCAACGACGTCGGCTTCATCGATCCGAGCGGTGTAGACCACGATGCGCTGGGGGTGTCACTCAAGAAGGCGCTCTACAACTACATGCACGGCATCGGCCTCGAAGAAGACGTGCGCACCTGGTTCGGACCGCGCACACCGAAAACACGGGTACCCAGGGACCGCATCGCGCGCGCGCTCGCAGCCCAGGCAGAATTCACGCGGTGAAGAAGGCCGACATCGCTCCATTTTTCGCCGTGTTGAAGGCGACCAATCCGCAACCCCAGACCGAACTCGAATTCACCAATGTTTTCGAGTTGCTGGCGGCGGTGCTGCTGTCAGCGCAAGCGACGGATACAGGCGTCAACAAGGCCACACGGCGACTCTTTGCCGTGGCGAACTCGCCACAGAAGATGCTGGCGCTGGGGCTGCCAGAACTCACCGAGCACATCCGCACGATCGGCCTGTTCCGCACCAAGGCGAAGAATCTGTACGAGACCTGCCGCTTGCTGGTCGAGCGCCACGGCGGTGCGGTGCCGCGAACGCGTGAAGCGCTGGAAGCGCTGCCCGGCGTGGGACGCAAGACGGCAAACGTGGTCCTGAACGTGGCCTTCGGCGAGGCGACGATGGCCGTGGACACGCACATCTTTCGCGTCGGCAACCGCACTGGCCTGGCCCCGGGCAAGAACCCGCTGCAAGTCGAGCTGAAGCTGCTTGAGCGCGTGCCAGCCGATTACCTGGTCGATGCGCACCACTGGCTGATCCTGCATGGACGCTATGTGTGCACCGCACGAAGCCCCAAATGCGCCGAGTGCGCAGTGGCGCTGTACTGCGACTCCCGGCCGAAGGGTCTGCAAGGACGGGCGATCCGCGGCTGAGGGTCGGGGCAAGTGCGCTGCCTCGCAAACTCGATACGATCGGCGTGTCGTGCGGCGCTCGCCGTGCTTACTCCCAGATTTCAACCCGAAAGGACAGACCCATGCAAACCACTTCCTCCGGACTGCAATTTGAAGACACCGTCGACGGCAGCGGTGACTTGGCCGAAGCGGGCCAACACGTCACGGTGCACTACACAGGCTGGCTCTACAGCAATGGCGTGAAGGGCAACAAGTTCGACAGCAGCAAGGACCGTGGCGACCCGTTCAAGTTCTACCTGAGCCAGGGACAGGTCATCCGCGGTTGGGATGAAGGTGTCGTAGGCATGCGGGTCGGTGGGACCCGAGTGCTGGTCATCCCGCCCGATCTGGGCTATGGCGCTCAGGGCGCCGGCGGCGTGATTCCGCCGAACGCGACGCTGATATTCGAGGTCGAACTGCTCGACATCTGACATGCTGTTGCCGCGCCTACACAACTGACAGTGGCAGCATCCAGGCGCGGCCATGTCCATCCAGTACAACATCACGCACACCACGATTTATCGCTACAAGAAGCCGGTCAGCTTCGGGGAGCACCGCGTGATGTTCAGGCCGCGCGACAGCCACGACCTGCGGGTCCTGGCGACCGATCTGCAGGTCAGCCCGGAATCGATCATCCGGATGATCCAGGACCCGCATTCCAATTCGGTAGCGCTGGTGCAGCCGTTGAGTTCGGCACTTGAGCTTCGCATCGTGTGCTCTTTCACCATTGAGCATGCCCACAGCTACAACCTAGAACTACCGGTTTCAAAGGCCAGCGAGTTCTTCCCGTTCGCCTACACGCCCGACGAACGCTTCGACCTGGAGATGTACCTGCGCCCTCACCACGAGGACCCGCAAGGCGAGCTGATGGCGTGGGCGCGCCAGTTCATCCGCACCGATGGCCCGTCGCGCACTCGCGACCTGCTGGTTGCGATGAACGAGCACATCCGCAACCACATGGTGTACAGAATCCGAGAGGAGGAAGGTACCCAGTCCCCGCTCGACACCTTGAAGTTGGGCAGCGGCACTTGCCGCGATTTCGCGCTGCTGATGATGGAGGCGGCACGGCGACTGGGAGTCGCGACCCGGTTCGTCTCGGGCTACCTCTACGACCCAGCGCTCGACACCGATTCATCAGTCCCGGGTGCGCCTGGCGACCCGTCATGCACTCAGGGTGCAGGCAGCACCCATGCCTGGCTGCATGCCTATCTGCCAGGCGCTGGCTGGGTACCTTTTGACCCCACCAACAATCTCCTCGGCGGGAACCAGCTGATCCGCGTTGGCGTCGCACGAGACCCGAGCCAGGCGGCACCGGTGTCCGGCAGTTGGTTCGGCGACGCCGATGCCTATGCGGGCATGGATGCCTCAGTCACGGTGCATCGAGTGGTCGCCAAACCTTGGCTCCAGACTCCACCTGCGACGACAGCCTCGGCAGTTGTGTAGGAAAAGTCTGACAGGCACAGCGTGGTTTGTACGGCACGGCGTTCTCCAGCGAACGCATGAGAATTCAACCTGGTCGCCAAATCACCTTTCATTTCTTCGACGTACGCATGGGACACCTGAAAACCTACATCGTTGAAGACAGCCCGGTCATCCGCGAGAACCTGATCGCTGCACTGGAGGAGCTGGTGAGTGTTGACGTGGTGGGCACCGCAGCCGATGAAAACACGGCAGTGCAATGGCTGGCCAGCGATACGAACGATTGCGACCTGATGATCGTCGATGTGTTTCTGGCACAGGGGTCGGGGCTGGGGGTGCTCAAGGCGGCGCGCGAACAAGAAAAACCCACCAAGCTTGTCGTGCTCAGCAATTACGCGACGACGGACATGCGCCGAAAGTGCATTGAACTCGGGGCCGACCGCGTGTTCGACAAATCCAACGAGATCGATGCGTTGATGGCCTACTGCATGCGCCTCTCGGATGGCGACTCCGGCAACAGTGGTTTCGCCGCGCTGACGTAACGCGCAAAGCAGCCAAGCTCTTGAACTACTGAATGAGTCCGTTCTTCAGTGCGTAATAGGTCAGATCGCTGTTCGATTCGAGCTTCATTTTTTCCATCACCCGGGTGCGGTAGGTGCTGACCGTTTTCACGCTCAACGACATGCTGACCGCCATGGTGCCAATCGCCTCGCCCTTCGCCAGCCGCAGGAACACTTGCAGTTCGCGCTCCGAGAGCAGTTCATGAGGCAGCTTGTCCCCACCATCAGCCAGTCCATCTGCCAGCAATTCAGCCACACCCGAAGTGATGTACTTGCGACCCCTGAACACAGTTCGGATCGCCTTGGCGATCTCTTCGGGTTCGCAGTCCTTGTTCAGGTAGCCAGCCGCGCCCTGCTTGAGCATGGTGGTCGCATAGTGCTGCTCGGGAAATCCACTGAGGATCAGAACCGGCAAATCAGGCGCTCTCGCCTTGATGGCCGCCAGCACCTCGACGCCGCTCTGGCCGGGCATGGAGAGATCAACCAGCATCACGTCGACACCGCCAGCACGCACGATGTCGATCGCTTCGCGCCCATTCGCCGCCTCGGCCACGACCGTCAGGCCGATCTCTTCGGAGAGGAACTGGCGCAGCCCGGTGCGCACGATGGCGTGGTCGTCGACGATGGCAATGCGAATCATGGTGCGGCTCGTCGGGATGCAAGATGGAAGTCGCAGTCTAGAGCAACACCATGCGGATGAGCCTGCTCAAGCGCTTCGGCCGGAGCGCGTATGCGTTTCCACTGGCCTGCATCGCTGCGCTGTTGCTGCTCGTCATCAGCGAAACCTCCTACCGGTCGGCGTCGGAGTCGATGCAGCGTCTGGCTTCCATGGCGGCAACGCGCACCGAGATCCAGTCGCTTTGGCGCCATCTGGTCGATGCAGAAACCGGGCAACGCGGCTATCTGATCACTGGCCGCGACGACTACCTGAAGCCTTACCGCGATTCGCTCGCACAGGTCGACGCTTCGCTGGACCTCCTGACCGACTACTACCGAGATGACCCAGTGGGTCAGCCGCTGGTCAAACAACTTGCGGAGCTCAGCACGCAAAAGTTGTCCGAACTGGCAACCACGATGCGTCTGTTCGACGAAGGCAAGCAGGATGCCTGGCGGGAGATGATGCTGACTAACATCGGCCAGGAGAAGATGGAAGGTCTCCGGGTGGCGTCGCGCACCCTGCTCGACCTCGAGTCGCAACGCGTTGCACAGAAGCGGGAAAGCGTTCAGCGAACATTGCTGATCAACCGCATTGGTGTGGCGCTGACCACGCTGATCAGTCTGCTGGCGGTGTCACTTTATTTCCGGCAGAGCCTGGTGCTGACTCGGGTGCAAATCGAGCAGAAACTCGCCGTGCAGGTCGAACGCGACCGCCTCGAAGTCGAGGTGAAGACACGAACCGCGCAGCTCACCGAACTCGCCCAGCATCTGCAGACCGCTCGCGAAGACGAGCGCAGTCGGCTCGCGCGCGAACTGCACGATGAACTCGGTGCCCTGCTGACGGCAGCAAAGCTCGATGCCGCAAGGCTGAAGGCACGGCTCGGCACGATGACGCCCGAGGTCACCGAACGCCTGTTGCACCTGAACAAGCTGCTCAATGACGGCATCGCGTTGAAGCGGCAGATCATCGAAAACCTGCGCCCGTCCTCGTTGAGCAATCTGGGGTTGGCCGCGGCGTTGGAGATCATCACAGGCGAGTTCGCTACGGCGTCAGGCTTGAGCATCCACGTCAAGCTCGCGCCGACTGACCTGAGCCCCTCCGGTGAGCTGACGACCTACCGGCTGGTTCAGGAGGCACTGACCAACATCGCGAAGTACGCAAAAGCGACCGAGGTCTGGGTCGAATTGTCACAACACGATGGCGTCGTGACGATTGCAGTGCGCGACAACGGCTGCGGCTTCGACACCTCCGTGCCCAGACAGGCGGCACACGGCCTGCTGGGCATGCGCTACCGAGTGGAGGCCGAGGGTGGCGAGGTGACGCTCGTCAGCCAGCCGGGGGCTGGCACCTCGATCGAGGCCTGGCTACCCACCAGGGTCTGACCGCCCTGCGGCTGACACGGCCGCCTTTATCCCATCCTCGTTCTTGTCGTCTCCTTCCTACAGGCGCGTGCCGAATTGGCCGACGCCGACAAGGCCAGCCGGACTATCGATGGAACACCCCCTGGGAATGACACTGGCTTTGCGTGGTGTGCTTCATGCCGCATGCACCGCTCGTCAACTCAGGAGATGTTCATGCTGCATTACGCCGTTGTTTTCTTCGTCATCGCCTTGATCGCTGCGCTGTTCGGCTTTGGTGGCATTGCCGCCGGCGCCGTTGGCATCGCCAAGATCCTGTTCGTGGTCTTTCTCGTGCTCGCGATTGGCAGTTTCCTGCTCGGCCAGATGAAGAAGTAACCCACCCCGCGCATCCCTGGACTGCGCTCACACCCGCTTTCATCCCGCTCACTCAATCAAGGAAAACATCATGAACATGCCCACGCCCACTCAGTTCGTCGAAGGCGCCACACACTCTGCCGAACTTGCTGTCGATCAATTCGAGGGCGCCGCGCAGCAAGCTCACGATCAGCTTGCCGCGAAAGCCCACAGCGCGATGAGTTCAGCCAAGCCAGTGATGGAACGCTGGGCCAAGGACGCCGAGTCAATCGCACGCCGTGGTCTGGACAGCGCTCGCGATACCTCGCGCCACCTCCGTGAACGAGCTGCGCACGCATCGGACAGCACCGTCAATTACATCAAGGACGAGCCGGTCAAAGCCATGCTGATCGCCGCCGCCGCCGGCGCTGCGCTGGTCACCGTGATCAGCTTGTTGAGCCGATCACGCCACCGCGACTGATCCCGCACGCGGCAGCCTGTTCAACCTGAGTCGAAAACGATCTCTCGATGCATCCGTTCTTCAAGCTCATGGTGGATCGGCCTGCCGTGATCACCGATCACGTCGAAGCCTATGCGTCGCTGGCGACACTGGAGTTGTCCGACGCCGTCACGCAACTTCGCTTGCGCGCCCTGAAAACGGCGATCGCCCTTTCCTGCACGGCTGTGGCTGCGGTTTTGGCCGGCGTGGCGCTGATGCTCTGGGCGGTGACGCCTGCGGACCACCTGCACGCACCTTGGGCCTTGTGGCTTGTGCCTGGGCTGCCAGCGATCGTCGCGCTGTGGTGTGCGTTGTCGGCTCGAGGCATCGGCGACGCACCCGCGTTCTCCGCACTGCGCGGTCAAGTTCGCGCTGATATCGAGATGTTGCGTGAGGTCAGCACGTGACGGCCACGCCACCCTCCATCGGCCAGCCACTCCACGTGCCTCCAGAGCCGCCGGTAGACAACGTGCTTGCTGCCACTGAACGACTTCGGCAGTCCAGGCGACGAATGCGCGACCAGATGCTGGAGTTCAACGCGAGTTCGGCGCCGGGACAGGCAGCACACTGTGGTGCTGGAGCATCAGGCGAGTTGCTTGCAGCGCTGGCTGCGTTGCCGGTGCTGGGGCCGCTGATAGACAGCGCAGCGAACTGGTGGGCCAACCATCCATTGCGATCGGTTGCGGAGCTGTTCACCAAGCCCGGGATCTCAACAGCCAAGCCACTGACAGAACGACACCCATGGGCGATCGTGCTCGGGGCAGCAGCTGTCGGCGCGTTGCTGATGTGGGCTCGGCCATGGCGCTTCGCACTGCTTCGTCGCGCCCTTTACACCGGTGTCCTGCCACAGGTGGTCACCACCCTGCTGTCACGCGTGTCGACCGAGGGTTTGCTCAATCTCCTCCATTCAGCCCTGCGGCGTCCTGACGCGAATCAAGCCGCCCCCACCGCTCCCGGTCCGCAGTCGACCGGCCCCGAAGACGTTGCGCCGCAAAGCACGCTGCATTGAAGCTGCTGCATCACGTCGCTCCCTCACTCAACTTTCAACCGACTCAAGGAATCAAACCATGTTCACACGCACCACCATCGCCTCCATCGCCGCCTGCGTGGCACTGATCACCATGTCCGGGTGCGCGGTCACGCGCGACCAATCGACCGTCGGCGCCTACATCGATGACACCACCATCACCACCTCGGTGAAAGCCCGCTTCGTCGAGAACAAGGATGTCGACGCGACATCGATCAGCGTCGAAACCCTGAACGGCACGGTGCTGCTGTCGGGCTTCGCAAAAAACAGCACCGAGAAAATGCGTGCAGAGGAACTCGCCATGTCGGTCAAGGGCGTGAAGTCGGTCCGCAATGAGATCGCATTGCGCAGCTGACCTGCTCCCTCCGTGTCACGATGAAAAAAGCCCGCTGTCGCGGGCTTTTTTCATGCGGAGCACAAGCTCGCAGAGATGCTCAGCGGCTGAAGCCGCCGGTGCGCGGACGAGCCTTGAAAGGAGCCCTGCTCGGCGCTGCAGCGCCTTCCACCGGCCGGCGTGCCGGAGCACGGTCGAACGGGCCGGCAGAACGCGGCGCGAAGTTGTCGTCACGGCGCGGTGCAAAGCTGCCTTCGTCACGCCGTGGCGCAAACGCTGGCTTGCCGAAGCGGCTGTTTGAAGGCGCACCCGAGCGGTTGCCAAAACCACCGGGGCGGCGTTCGGTGTCTGCACCGGGACGCGGCGCATACATACGTGGTTCGGGGCTCTTTGGCTCCAGACCCGCGATCGTGCTGACCGGGATGTTCTGCGTCGTGAACTGCTGGATGCGGCGGATCATGCCGGTGTCCATCCGCTCACCCAGCGTGATCGCCAGGCCGTTCTTGCCGGCGCGGCCAGTGCGGCCGATGCGGTGAACGTAGTCCTCGGCCTTCATCGGGAGCCCGTAGTTGATGACGTGGCTGATGCTCGGCACGTCGATGCCGCGCGCGGCAACGTCTGTCGCTACCAGCACCTTCAACTGGCGCGTGCGCAGACCCTGCAGAACGCGGTTGCGACGGCCCT
The DNA here is from genome assembly GCA_947462065.1 of Burkholderiales bacterium. GTDB lineage: Bacteria > Pseudomonadota > Gammaproteobacteria > Burkholderiales > Burkholderiaceae_C > PBB1. Next base: position 7,976 of record CANHNO010000064.1, read on the forward strand.
GCGGCATGCCGCCGTGCAAGGACGCCACGGCATGACCCATCTCGGCCAGGCGATCGGCGAGCCAGTCGGCATCGCGCTGCGTGCTGGTGAAGACCAGTGCCTGTTCCATTTCGCGCTCGGTCAGGATGTGGTCGAGCAACGCATTCTTGTGGTTGTGGTTGTCCGCCCAATGGAGGCGCTGCTCGATGTTCTCGTGCGTGTCGGTGTGCGACGAGACATCGATGCGCTGCGGATCACGCAACAGGTTCTGGGCCAGGCGTCCGACGTGGCCGGCGAAGGTGGCGCTGAACATCACCGTCTGGCGCGCGGCAGGCACGTGATCGGCAATGGTGTTGATGTCGTCGATGAAACCCATGTCGAGCATGCGGTCGGCTTCGTCGAGCACCAGCAACTCCACATGGTCGAGCACGGCCTTGCCGGTCTGCAGGTGGTCGAGCAGGCGGCCCGGAGTCGAAATGAGGATGTCCAACTGACCGCGCAGCGCCTTGATCTGCGCCGGATACGGCACACCGCCTACGACGGTGGCCACGCGCAGGCCCTGCACATGGCGGCCGTAGGTGGAGGCGGCCTTGGCTACTTGCATCGCGAGTTCACGGGTCGGCGTCAGCACCAGGATGCGCGGGCCGTAGACGGTCGCGCGGTCACGCTTTTGCGTGGTGTCGGCACGCGCCGCCAGGATGCGCTCCAGCGCAGGCAGGATGAAGGATGCAGTCTTGCCGCTGCCGGTGGAGGACGAGACCATCAGGTCCTTGCCGGCGAGGGCCACCGGGATGGCCTTCATCTGCACTTCGGTGGCGGTTTCGTAGCCGGCGTCGGCCACGGCCTTGATCAGCAGATCATGGAGGCCCAGGTTTGCGAATGTCATGTCGTACTTTCAAATGCGGTGCCAGCGCGGCGCTTTCGCACCACGCGAGTAGGCACCCGTCGGTTCGATGAACCGACAAGGTCAGGTCGCTGAAAGAAGGTTCGCTTTGAGAACGGTGAAGCGGAACAGTCAAGCGACGGCATCGCCGCCGACCGTTGCCTGCAGATGCCATCGGGTGACGGCACCGGCTCAAAGCGCTGTCGAGACCTGCCGCACTGAACAACGTGGGCTGACTCGAACGGGGTCAGAGGGGATGAACGAGCATCGATCACAACAACTTTGCCATTTCATTGGCAAGTGATCGTCGATGCGAGCGAAGCCTGCGAGCTTACCCTGATTCGCCACACAAGGAAAGCCCTGATCGCGAATCGATCGGTATTCGCGATCAGAACACCCGCCCGCTGTCGCGGGTCCGCAGTGGGTGCGGGCTGATGCGGCATCCAACTTGCAACCCATGCAGGTCTGTCGAGCGACGCGCACCGCCGCGTGTGGCTGGACTCGTCTGCGTCGAAAAGGAATCCTGTGATCGTTCGTCCCCGTCCGCATTGGTTACGCATGTTGTTTGTCTGGCGCGGTTCGGTGCTGCCGAACATTGCACCCCAGTTGCTGGCCGTCATTGCGTTCTCTGCCGTTGTCGTGGCGCTGCACGGGCAGGTGTTCGAGACGAAGATTGCGCTGACCTTCGTGCCGTTCACGCTGGTGGGCCTGACGCTGGCCATCTTTCTCGGGTTTCGCAACAACACCAGCTACGCCAGATATTGGGAAGCCCGAACGCTGTGGGGAACCTTGCTGAATGCAGGTCGCACGCTGGCACGGCAGTCGCTGACGCTGCTTGACGACACCTCGAAAGCACCTGAGCTGGTCTACCGACTGATTGCCTTCGCGCATGCCTTGAGGCACGAGTTGCGCAACACATCGCCCGAGCAGGACCTTGCTCGACTGCTGCCGGCAGCAGACTGCCAGCGAGTAGCGGCGGCTCGGTACAAGCCGGCCATCATCCTGCTGATGGTGGGGGAATCGCTGCGAGATGCGCGCCAGCGGGGCCACGTGCCACCCGTCCTGGTCCCTGCGATGGAACTGCACCTGGGCCAGCTGAGCGAGGTCCTCGGTGGCTGCGAGCGCATCGCCGGCACGCCGATCCCGTTCACCTACAACGTCATCATCCATCGCACCATCTATCTCTATTGCCTGCTCCTGCCCTTCGGGCTGGTCGACTCCATCGGAGTGATGACCCCGTTGATCGTGGGCTTCATCGCCTACACCTTCTTCGCGCTCGAAGCCCTCGGCGCCCAGATTGAAGAGCCCTTCGGAATCGAACCCAACGACCTGGCGCTGAACGCAATGGCTTGCATGATCGAGGCGACCTTGCGCGAGATCCTCGGCGAGCGTGAGCTGCCGGTGGTGCCGGGGCCCGTGAACTTCGTTCAGACCTGAGGCCAGGTTGGATCAGACGGCAGTATCCTTGCCGTCCGCTTTCCCGATCCCCATGGCTGGCATTCACATCACCGACATCGAATCCGCCATCAACTGGTGGCGCGAGCGCTCGCCGTCGCCAGACGGCATCACCGCCTGCCGCGAGGTGCGGGCGCTGGCCGAGGTGTATGCACTGATGGTGTACTACCGCGAAAGCGAATGCGACGACGTCAGCATGCCGGCCGCAGCACGCGACGCCTGGCTCGCGTGGTACTCGACCACACCCGACGCCCCCTGCATCGCGATCTGTTCGACCAGCCAGGGCGACGCGGTCTGCAAAGGCTGCGGACGCACCTTCGACGAGGTGCAGAACTGGACCGTGATGACACCCGCCGAGAAGCGCGGAACCTGGCGGCGCATCACGATGGACGGCACGGCGTGGCGCTTCAACCGCTATGCCGAACGGGCACACGAGGTCACACCCGCTCCATCTTGAAACCTGCGCAGCAGCAGCCATTTCAATTCCCCAGGTTTGACATCAGAGCCTTCCTGACGATGGAGAAACCACTGTCTACGACGCCTTTCACCTTGAGCACCGAGCTCGACATCGCAGCCATCGACGCTCATCTGAAGGACGGCCTGCTGCGCCTGCGCATCCCCAAGGTGGCCGAAGCGCTGCCGAGCCGCATCGAGGCACGCCTTGGCTGACCGACCTGTCTCACGCGCCGCGCTGCTGCTGCTGATCGGTGCGCTGGCCGCGGCGATGTTCGGGTGGGGTCGTTACGGCGCCACCGAAGCGATCGCGGCGACAGGGTCTGCTGCGAGCGTCGCCCCGCGCGCGGTGGTGGCTCGCGGCGATCTGGCCGCCGACGAGAGAAACAACATCGACGTCTTCAAGTCGGTGTCGCCGTCGGTGGTGCACATCACCACGCTGGAGCGAGCGGCCAGCCTCTTCTCGACCGATGTGTCGCAGGTGCCACGTGGCACGGGCACCGGATTCATGTGGGACGAACGCGGCCACATCGTCACCAACTTCCACGTGATCCAGGGCGCCAATGGTGCGCGGGTCACGCTGTCCGACCAGAGCACCTACAGCGCGTCGCTGGTCGGCGTGTTTCCGGACCGCGACATCGCGGTGCTGCGTATTGATGCGCCCGCAGCCAAGCTGAAAGCGATCGCACTGGGCCAGAGCGGTAACTTGCAGGTCGGCCAGAAGGTGTTTGCCATCGGCAACCCATTCGGGTTGGACCAGACGCTGACCACCGGCATCGTCAGCGCGCTGAATCGGGAAATCGAGTCGGTCACACGGCGTCCGATCCGCGGAGCGATCCAGACCGATGCGGCGATCAATCCCGGCAACTCAGGCGGCCCGCTGATCGATTCAGCCGGTCGGCTGATCGGCATCAACACCGCCATCTACAGCCCAAGCGGCGCGAGCGCTGGCATCGGCTTCGCGATTCCGGTCGACGAGGTCAACCGCGTCGTGCCCCGGCTGATCCGCGACGGTCGCATCACGCGCCCGTCGCTGGGCATTTCCGCCGCACCCCCCGAGTTCAACCGGGCGATGAAGCTGCCGCTCGGCATCGCCATTGTCGGAGTGGCACCCGGCAGCTCGGCCGAGGGTATCGGCCTGCGGCCATTCCGGCGCTCGGCCTCTGGCGGTGTGATCGGTGGCGATTTGATCGTGGCGGTCGACAAGGAGCCGGTCGCTGCGCTCGAATCGATGCTCGAACAGTTCGAGAAGCACCAGCCTGGTGACACGGTGACGCTGACGGTGCTGCGCCAGGGGAGCAAGATCGATCTGAAGGTGCGGCTGGGCCAGTCCGATTGACAATCGAACGATCACGGCAGGGCACCGCATGACGCCGAACGAATATCCACGCGCGCACCGCGCCAGACGCTGGGCATGACACCGACGGCTGGCCGCACCAGCAGCGTCGCCATCGAGATCCGCTTCGCGATCGGCCAGAGTTCGCTCGGCGCGATTCTGGTCGCGCAAAGCACACGTGGCGTGTGCGCCATTCTGCTCGGGGACGACCCGGACTTGCTGCTGCGCGACCTGCAGGACCGATTCCCCAAGGCGCACCTGATGGGCGGTGATGGCGGCTTCGAGCAGACAGTGGCAAGCGTCGTCGGCTTCATTGAAGCGCCAGGCATCGGCCTGTCACTGCCGCTCGACCTGCGAGGAACGGCGTTTCAGTTGCAGGTGTGGCAGGCCCTGCGCGACATTCCGGTGGGGCAGACGGCCAGTTACAGCGACGTCGCCCAGCGCATCGGCGCACCAAGTTCGGTGCGAGCCGTCGCACGCGCCTGCGCTGCCAACCCAGTGGCCGTGGCTGTCCCCTGCCACCGGGTTCTGCGCATCGACGGCGGCATCTCCGGCTACCGCTGGGGCGTCGAGCGCAAGCGCGCGTTGCTGGCGCGCGAGGCTGATGCCGCCGCCACCGCATGAAGCCAGTGCGCACGGGAGCCGATGTCAATCTGCCACTCTTCGACGACATCGAAGACACGCTGCGCATCGAGCCTCTGGCACCTGGCGCCATCGTGTGGCGAGGCGGTGCGCGCGACTTCGCTCGGGACTTGCTGTCGGCCGTCACAGAAGTCACTGCGCAAGCCCCTTGGCGGCACCTCATCACGCCTGGTGGCTTTCGGATGTCGGTTTCGATGACCAGCTGTGGCGATGCCGGCTGGGTCAGCGACCGCCGCGGCTACCGCTATGACGCGATCGATCCCGACAGCGGGAAGCCCTGGCCGGCAATGCCCGAGGTGTTTCGCGAATTGGCTGCCCTGGCGGCTGTGCAGGCGGGCTTCAGCGAATTCGACCCCGACGTCTGCCTGATCAACCGCTATGTGCCCGGCGCCCGGCTGACGCTGCACCAGGACCGTGATGAGCGCGACGGGCGTGCGCCGATCGTGTCGGTCTCACTCGGCCTGCCCGCGGTGTTCCAGTTCGGCGGGCCCAAGCGCAGCGACCCGGCACGGCGCATCCCGCTGGGGCACGGTGATGTGGCGGTCTGGGGCGGCCC
>CANHNO010000065.1 GCA_947462065.1 Burkholderiales bacterium
CTTGATCTGCATGTCGAGCTTGCCGCCTTGCGAAAGGTTGGCGATCACATGGCCAGGGTTGATGATCTCGACGTCATGCGGCGTCTGGATGTCGCTGGCCGTGACCGGGCCTTCGCCGTCCTTGCGCAGCACCAGGGTGACTTCGTCACGGTTGTGCAGACGGAAGACAACGCCCTTCAGGTTCAACATGATGTGGACGACATCTTCTTGCACACCGTCGATCGTCGAGTACTCATGCAAAACGCCAGCGATGGTCACTTCGGTCGGCGCATAGCCAACCATCGATGACAGCAACACGCGGCGCAGCGCGTTGCCGAGGGTGTGTCCGTAACCGCGCTCGAATGGCTCGAGCGTGACCTTGGCTCGGTTGAGCGCCAGGGGTTCTACGTGGATGGCTTTGGGCTTGAGCAAGTTCGTTTGCATTCGGTCTTTCTTTCAATACCCTCGGCTCGTTACGCCGATAAGGCTGATGGACCCGTCGGTGCTGGCAACACCTGTCAACACCGATCTCGGGAAATACCTGTAACAGCAGAGGCAGCAGATCAACGAGGACCTGCGGCCTGCGCCGCAACTGGATCAGCGTGAATACAGTTCGACGATCAACGCTTCCTTGATGTCAGCGCTCAACTCGTCGCGTTCCGGTGTCTTCTTGAAAACGCCTTCCATCTTCGACGCGTCGACCTGGATCCAGGCGGGCAAGCCGATCGTTTCGGCGAGCTTCAGTGAATCGGCAATGCGCAACTGCTTCTTGGCCTTCTCACGCACGCTGACGGCGTCGCCGACCTTGACGCTGTACGAAGCAATGTTGACCACCGAACCGTTGACCGTGATCGACTTGTGCGACACCAGTTGCCGCGCTTCGGCACGGGTCGAGCCGAAGCCCATCCGGTACACAACATTGTCCAGACGCGATTCCAGCAGCATCAGCAGGTTGGCGCCAGTATTGCCTTTGCGGCGCTCCGCTTCGGCGAAGTAGCGGCGGAACTGACGCTCCAGCACGCCATACATGCGCTTGACCTTTTGCTTCTCACGCAACTGCATACCGAAGTCGGAAGTGCGCGAACCAGACGTGCGGCCATGCTGGCCGGGCTTGCTGTCAAACTTCGCCTTGTCGCCGATCGGGCGGCGAGCGCTCTTGAGAAACAGGTCCGTGCCTTCGCGGCGGGACAGTTTCGCCTTGGGTCCGAGATAACGTGCCACGTTGATTCCTTAGATGACTGTCTGACGCAGGTCACTGTGTTTGATCACAGCGTCTTGCGCGAGTCTGGCGAATGTTTTTATTGGGCGCTCAGACGGTGGGCTTACCTGGGAGTCTGGCGAAGGAGACCTTCACCCGATCCCAACAAAAATGTCGGCGATGCTCGAAAGCAGCGCCGACAAGGTTCAATTCGACTCAGATGCGGCGGCGCTTTTGCGGACGGCAGCCGTTGTGCGGCACAGGTGTCACGTCGGAAATGAGGTTGATGCGGATGCCGAGCGAAGCCAGTGCGCGCACCGACGATTCGCGACCGGGGCCCGGGCCCTTGATGCGCACGTCAAGGTTCTTGATGCCTTGCTCTTGGGCGGCACGGCCGGCCACTTCGGCGGCGACCTGGGCAGCGAACGGCGTGCTCTTGCGCGAGCCCTTGAAGCCCTGACCACCACTCGATGCCCATGACAGAGCGCCGCCTTGGCGGTCGGTGATGGTGATGATGGTGTTGTTGAAAGAAGCGTGCACGTGCGCGATGCCATCGGCGACGTTCTTGCGAACTTTCTTGCGCACACGCTGTGCTGCGGTATTGGGTGCTTTAGCCATGTCGGTTCTTTCTTAAACTTGTGCTGTCAGGCGTCTGCAATCACTTCTTGACCAGAGCGCCAGACTTGCGTGGGCCCTTGCGAGTGCGCGCATTGGTCTTGGTGCGCTGACCGCGCACGGGCAGGCCGCGGCGATGGCGGAAACCACGGTAGCAGCCCAGATCCATCAGGCGCTTGATGTTGATCGACATTTCGCGGCGCAGGTCGCCTTCGATCGTCAGCCGGCCGATCTCGTCGCGAATTCGCTCGAGATCGGAGTCGGTCAGATCCTTGATCTTGCGGTTGAACGGCACGCCACTGTTAACGCAAATTTTTTGCGCCGTGGTGCGCCCGACACCGTAGATGGATGTCAGACCGATCTCTGCGTGCTTGTGCGGCGGAATGTTGATACCAGCAATGCGTGCCATGGGCTTCCTCTAATGTCTTGTGGTCGAAGCGCTGAATCAGCCTTGACGCTGTTTGTGACGCGGATCGGAACAGATCACGCGGACCACACCTTTGCGGCGGATGACTTTGCAGTTCCGGCACATTTTCTTGACTGACGCAGCAACTTTCATGGATTCTCCTGGGCCCGTCCGGGCCATCTCAGCATTGTCTAAATTGAATCTATCTGACCGCAGAGCCTACTTGGCTCTGAACACAATCCGGGCGCGACTCAGGTCGTAAGGAGTAAGTTCGACGGTTACCTTGTCGCCGGGAAGAATTCGGATGTAATGCATGCGCATCTTTCCGGAAATATGCCCCAACACGATGTGCCCGTTCTCCAGCTTGACCCGGAAAGTCGCATTTGGGAGATTCTCAAGAATCTCCCCTTGCATCTGAATAACGTCGTCTTTCGCCATGCGGTCCGATACGTGACTCCACTCATCGATGAGGCCTCAGAGGCCGCTTCGATCAGCTCGGTTTGAAATTCGCTTTCTTCAGCAAGGATTCGTACTGCTGGCTCTGCACATAACTTTGAACCTGCGCCCAGAAATCCATCGTCACCACCACGATGATCAGCAGCGAAGTGCCTCCAAAATAAAACGGAACGTTGTACTTCAACACCAGGAATTCTGGAAGCAAACATACCGCGGTGATATAGATAGCGCCGGCCAAGGTCAAACGCGACAAAATTCGATCAATGTGCTTGGCCGTCTGGTCACCTGGGCGTATGCCTGGAATGAACGCGCCGCTCTTCTTTAAGTTATCTGCCGTCTCGCGGCTGTTGAATACCAGCGCGGTATAGAAGAAGCAAAAGAAGATGATCGCGGTGGCATAAAGCAAAACATAGATAGGCTGGCCTGGGGAAAGCAGGCCGGCAAGGTCTTTCAACCAGCGCAAACCATCTCCTGTGGCGAACCATCCCACAACGGTCGCGGGCAACAAGATGATGGAAGACGCAAAGATAGGCGGGATCACACCTGACATGTTCAGCTTCAGCGGCAGGTGCGACGATTGCCCACCGTAAACCTTGTTACCGACCTGACGCTTGGCGTAATTGACCAGTATCTTGCGCTGGCCTCGCTCGACGAACACCACCACGAAAGTCACCACCGCCACAACGAGCAGAATGAACATGCAGGCGACAAGACTCATGGACCCGGTATTGACCAGCTCAATCAGGCCACCAATGGCACTAGGTAAGCCCGCAGCGATACCAGCAAAGATCAGAATGGAAATCCCGTTGCCCAATCCGCGTTCGGTGATCTGCTCACCCAGCCACATCAGAAACATCGTCCCGGCCACCAGACTCACCACGGCCGTCATGCGGAACTCAAAGCCAGGCGAAATCACCAGGCCTTGCGAGCCTTCCAACGCGATTGCGATCCCGAGTGACTGAAAAATCGCCAATCCCAAAGTCCCGTATCGCGTGTACTGTGTGATCTTCCGACGGCCGGCTTCGCCTTCCTTCTTCAAGGCCTCCAGCGTTGGCACGACATAGGTCATCAATTGCATGATGATCGACGCCGAGATGTACGGCATGATCCCCAGCGCGAAAACGGTGAAACGCGACAGCGCCCCACCGGAGAACATGTTGAAGAGACTGAGGATGCCGCCCTGCTGCCCCTTGAACAGTTGCGCCAATTGGTTTGGATCGATGCCAGGGACGGGAATGTGCGCCCCCATGCGGTAGACAACCAAGGCCAGCAACAAGAAAATTAGACGCCGACGCAGGTCTCCAAATTTGCCGCTTTTGGCCAATTGGTTAGCGTTGGTTGCCACGGGGTGCGACTCAGCGTTTCAGGATAGACGGCAACGAGTCAGCTCAGGCCACCGAGCCGCCAGCGGCTTCGATCGCCGCCTTCGCGCCTGCGGTCGCACCAACACCCTTGAGCACGACAGCCCTGGTCAATTCGCCCGTCTTGATGACCTTGACGACCTTCGCAATCTGCGCAACCAGACCGGCCTGCTTCAATGCGAGCAGGTCAACTTCAGGCGCGCCGAGGACTTCGAGGTCGCTCAGCGTGATCTCGGCGTTGTACTTCAGCGAAGCCGACTTGAAACCGCGCTTCGGCAGACGGCGCTGCAAAGGCATCTGACCGCCTTCGAAACCAACCTTGTGGTAACCGCCAGAACGTGATTTCTGACCTTTGTGGCCACGCCCAGCGGTCTTGCCCAGACCCGAACCGATGCCGCGACCGACACGGCGGCGCTGGCGCTTGGACCCTTCGGCGGGCTTGATGGTGTTGAGTTCCATGGTCATCTCTTCCAGGTCGATCTCAGAGCACCTTGAGCAGGTACGAGATCTTGTTGATCATGCCGCGCACTGCCGGCGTGTCTTCCAGTTCGGACTCGCTGTTCAGTTTGCGCAGGCCAAGGCCACGCACCGTGGCGCGGTGGGATTCGCGGGTTCCAGCGATGCTGCGGACCAGCTTGATCTTGACGGTTTGCTTGTCAGCCATTTCGATTCTCCGATCCGGCTTCAGTTGAAGATTTGCTCAACCGTTAGGCCGCGCTTGGCAGCCACTTCGGCAGGGGTGCTGGTGTGCTTCAAAGCGTCCAACGTGGCACGAACCAGGTTGTAAGGATTCGAAGAGCCGAGACTCTTGCAGACGATGTCGGTAACGCCCATCACTTCGAACACTGCGCGCATCGGTCCACCTGCGATGATTCCGGTACCGGCTGGCGCTGGCGCCATCAAGACATGCGAAGCGCCGTGTTCACCGACTACCTTGTGGTGGATGGAGCCGCTCTTCAGCGACACCTTGACCATGTTGCGGCGTGCGGATTCCATCGCCTTCTGCACAGCCACCGGCACTTCCTTAGCCTTGCCCTTGCCCATGCCAATGCGACCATCTCCATCACCGACCACCGTCAGTGCAGCAAACGAAAGCGTGCGGCCACCCTTCACCACCTTGGTAACGCGATTGACCGCGATCATCTTTTCCTTCAGGCCGTCGTCGTTGCCTTCGGTCTGCGCGCGGGGTTGAAACTTTGCCATTGTCGAATTCCTTGCTTAGAACTGAAGGCCGGCTTCGCGGGCGGCTTCGGCCAGGGCCTTGACGCGTCCGTGATAGGCGAAGCCTGCGCGGTCGAAGGCGACCTTCTCGATACCAGCAGCCTTGGCCTTCTCGGCGATACGCTTGCCGATCAACGCCGCAGCGCCGACGTTAGCGCCCTTGCCCGGTGCGCCAAGCTCCTTCCGAACTTCGGCTTCGACGGTCGAGGCGCTGGCCAGCACACTGGTGCCGTCATCAGAAATGACGTTGGCGTAGATGTGCAGGTTGGTGCGGAAAACAGTCAACCGAGCGACGCGCTGCCGAGCGATGCGAACGCGGGTCTGCCGCGATCGACGGGTGCGCTGGTCTTTCTTGTTCAACATGTCATCCGCTCCTTACTTCTTCTTGGTCTCTTTGATCGTGATCTTTTCGCCCACGTACCGGATGCCCTTGCCCTTGTAGGGCTCAGGTGGGCGAATGGCACGCACTTCAGCGGCGATCTGACCTACGACCTGACGGTCAGATCCCTTGATCACGATCTCCGTCGGCGTCGGGCACTCGACCTTGACCCCCTCCGGCATGTCTTTGCCGACGGGGTGTGAAAACCCGATCTGCAGGTTGAGCTTGCTGCCCGCGGCCTGCGCCTTGAAGCCCACGCCCACCAGCGACAACCGCTTTTCGAAACCCTTGGTAACGCCACCGACCATATTTGCCACCAGGGCGCGCATCGTGCCGGACATCGCATCCGCGGCCGTCGTGTCGTTAGCAGGCGTGAATTCCAGCTTGCCAGCAGCGTTACTGATCGTCACCAGCGAACTTGCGGGACGAACTAACGTGCCCAGTGGGCCCTTGACCGTGATCTGATCTGCAGTCACCGAAAAATCCAAGCCCTGCGGCAAGGAGATCGGCATCTTTCCAACTCTGGACATGTGCTGATTCCTTTCTTAGGCGACGTAGCAAAGAACTTCGCCGCCGATGCCAACCTGGCGTGCCTTGCGGTCGGTCATAACGCCCTTAGGCGTAGTCACGATGGCAACACCCAGGCCGTTCTTGACATTCGGAATGTCGTGGCGGCCCTTGTAGATCCGCAGACCCGGACGGCTGACGCGTTCGATGTGCTCAATCACCGGCTTGCCGGCGTAGTACTTCAGTGCGATCTGCAGCTGTGGCTTGTCGGTTTCGCCGACTACGGCGTAACCATCCACATAACCTTCGTCTTTCAACACCTGGGCGATTGCGATCTTCAGCTTGGAAGACGGCATCGTGACCGATGGCTTTTCAACCATCTGGGCGTTGCGAATGCGGGTCAGCATATCGGCGATAGGATCACTCATGCTCATACGAATATCTCCTGATCGACGCGCCGCTTACCAGCTCGCCTTGATGACACCGGGAATGTCGCCCTTGAAGGCCAATTCACGAATCTTGTTGCGGCCCAAGCCAAACTTGCGGAAGGTGCCGCGCGGACGCCCAGTCAATGCGCAGCGGTTGCGCTGACGGGTCGGGTACGCATTACGCGGCAGCCTCTGTAATTCGAGTCGGGCGGCATAGCGCTCCTCGTCGGACTTCTTGGCGTCGTTCGCGATACCCTTGAATTCGGCGTACTTCTTGGCGTACTTCGCGGCGAGTTGCTCGCGCTTTAGTTCGCGCTGGATCAATGAAACTTTTGCCACGGTCAGCCTCAGTTCTTGAAAGGGAACTTGAATGCAGCAAGCAATGCCTTGCATTCGTCGTCGCTCTTGGCGGTGGTGGTGATGCTGATGTTCAGCCCACGCAATGCATCCACCTTGTCATACTCAACTTCCGGAAAGATGATTTGCTCTTTCACGCCGATGTTGTAGTTGCCACGGCCATCGAACGAACGACCCGAGATACCGCGGAAGTCGCGCACGCGAGGCAACGCGATAGTGACGAAGCGGTCGAGAAATTCATACATCTGGACGCCCCGCAGAGTGACCATGCAGCCGATTGGCACGCCGTCACGAATCTTGAAACCGGCAATGGCTTTCTTGGATTTGGTAACGACAGGCTTCTGGCCGGCGATCTTGGTCAAATCGCTGACGGCATGCTCCATGACTTTCTTGTCTGAGACCGCCTCGCTCACGCCCATGTTGAGCGTAATCTTGGTGAGGCGGGGAACCTCCATCACGGACTTGTAGCCGAATTTGGCCACCAGAGCGGGCGCAATTGCGTCCCGGTAGATGGCCTGCAGGCGAGCGGGTTGTTGTTGAGCCATGTCTGACCTTTAAGCCTTGATTTCTTCGCCGCTGGACTTGTAAACGCGGACCTTCTTGCCATCGGCCAGCAACTTGATCCCGACGCGGTCGGCCTTGCCCGACGCCGAATTGAAGATCGCCACATTGGACTGGTGGATAGGCATCGTCTTTTCGATCACGCCACCAGTCACACCCTTCATCGGGTTAGGCTTGACGTGCTTCTTGACGACGTTCACGCCATCGACCGTGACGCGGTCCTCATCGACGCGCGCAGCGACAACGCCACGCTTGCCCTTGTCTCGGCCGGTCAACACGACGACCTGGTCGCCTTTGCGGATCTTGTTCATAAGCTTGTTTCCTGTCGCAGCTCAGAGGACTTCGGGCGCCAACGAGACGATCTTCATGAATCGCTCCGTGCGCAGCTCGCGCGTCACTGGGCCGAAAATGCGCGTGCCAATCGGCTCCAGCTTGGCATTCAGCAAGACGGCCGCATTGCCATCGAACTTCACAAGCGAGCCGTCCTGACGTCGAACGCCCTTGGCGGTACGCACGACTACAGCGCTATAGACCTCGCCTTTTTTGACGCGACCACGCGGCGCAGCCTCCTTGATGCTGACCTTGATCACATCGCCAATACCGGCGTAGCGCCGGCGGGAGCCGCCTAGCACCTTGATGCACATGACGGACTTGGCACCAGTGTTGTCTGCGACATCAAGTCGCGATTGCATTTGAATCATTTTTCGTATGTCCCAACTTGCATGTTCCGCAAACCGCCAAAGCGCGCTTGCAATCCATCAGTCTTGGGCCCGTAACCCCCACACGATCGGCTGTGCAAGGGCAGTTTTGGGTGGAGCCGGAATTTGAGCCGAGGAACCTCAGCTCTTTTTTCCAACGAAGTTTATGAGTCTAGCAGGAAATGACAACCAACGTCAAACTTCTCGCGCCTTCTGGAGCAACTTAGTAACAACCCAAGCTTTGGTCTTCGAGATCGGCCGCGTTTCGGAAATTTCAACCACATCGCCGTTCTTGAACTCGTTGTTCTCGTCGTGCGCGTGGTACTTGCTCGTTTTTGCGACGATCTTGCCGTACAGGTCATGCTTGGTACGACGCTCGATCAGCACGGTGATGGTCTTGCTGCGCTTGTCGCTGACGACCTTGCCGACGAGGGTACGGACGGTTTTCTTGGCGACGACGGGTTGAGCTTCGGTCATTTCGCAGCTCCTTTCGCTTCACGTTGCTTTTGGGCGATCACGGTCTTCGCGCGGGCGATGTCGCGACGCGTGTTGCCGAGCTGGGTGTGGTTGGCCAATTGCTGCGTGGCCTTCTGCATGCGCAGGCCGAAATGGGCCTTCAGCAAATCGCTGACTTCCTTCTGGAGGCCAGCGATGTCTTTCGCGCGGAGTTCAGATGCTTTCACTTGGGTGTTCTCCGTGAGTCGTCAAGCGCCGACCTGGCGTGCGACGAAGGTGCAGCTCAGCGGCAACTTAGCTGCTGCGAGCGTGAACGCTTCGCGGGCCAGCGCCTCAGGCACGCCATTGATCTCGTAGAGCACCTTGCCGGGCTGAATCTCGGCGACGTAGTACTCTGGGTTGCCCTTGCCGTTCCCCATGCGAACTTCAGCAGGCTTCTGAGAAATCGGCTTGTCCGGAAAGATGCGGATCCAGATTCGGCCACCGCGCTTCACGTGACGTGAAATCGCACGACGAGCAGCTTCGATCTGGCGCGCCGTGAGGCGACCACGTTCGGTGGCTTTCAAACCATACTCGCCGAACGACACTTTCGCGCCTCGGGTAGCAACACCGGTGTTGCGGCCCTTTTGTTCCTTGCGATACTTTCTGCGTGCAGGTTGCAGCATGCTTAATCTCCTTTGGCCTCACCCGGCGTGGGCGGGACGGCTTTGCGAACGCGCTTCACGCCGGGTGCCTTGATGGTGTCACCCGGCTCGGCTGGCCTAGCGGCGACGTCTGTCAGACCGGCCGCGCGCGGAGCACGATCAGCGCCTGGCGAACCCGGGCGACCACGGCTCGGCGGTGCGCCTGGGCGGGCATTGCGACGTGGGCGGCGGTCGTCTTCACCCTCGGGCTTGTTGACGGCGCCTGGCGCCTCGCCGTGCCCCAAACGGTCACCGCGATAGACCCAGCATTTAACGCCGATGATTCCGTACGTCGTCTTCGCTTCCGAGAATCCGTAATCGATGTCGGCCTTGAGCGTATGAAGTGGGACTCGACCTTCGCGATACCACTCGCAGCGCGCGATTTCAATGCCATTCAGGCGACCTGATGACATCAACTTGATGCCCTGGGCGCCGAGACGCATAGCGTTCTGCATCGCGCGCTTCATTGCACGGCGGAACATGATGCGCTTTTCAAGCTGTTGCGTGATGCTGTCGGCAATTAACTGCGCATCGATTTCTGGCTTGCGCACTTCCTCGATATTGACCGCGACCGGGACGCCCAAGCGACGGGTCAATTCGGCCTTCAAGCTTTCGATGTCCTCGCCCTTCTTTCCGATCACAACGCCCGGGCGGGCGGAGTAGATCGTGATGCGTGCGTTCTTCGCGGGGCGCTCGATGAGCACGCGCGATACCGCTGCGTTCTTCAGCCGGCCCTTCAGGTACTCGCGAACCTTCAGGTCTTCAGCCAACATCGTGGCAAAGTTCTGATTGTTGGCGTACCAGCGCGAGGCCCAGTTGCGCGTGACCGGCAGTCGAAAGCCGATCGGGTGAATCTTTTGTCCCATGATCGTGCCTTTAGTTGCCGACAGTGATGTAGATGTGAGCGGTCGGCTTGCAGATGCTGTTGCCCCGGCCCTTGGCGCGTGCAGAAAAGCGCTTCAGGATTGAGCCCTGCTCGACATAGATCGTCTTGACCTTGAGTTCGTCAATGTCGGCACCATCGTTGTGCTCGGCATTTGCGATGGCTGATTCCAACGCCTTCTTGATGATGCCGGCCGCCTTCTTTGGCGTGAAAGTGAGGATGTTGAGGGCTTGGTCAACGGGACGACCGCGGACCAGATCGGCGACCAAGCGCCCCTTGTCGGCAGACAGTCGAACGCCACGAACGATTGAACGGGTTTCCATCGTGGTTCCTTATTTCCTTGCGGCCTTCTTGTCGGCCGGGTGTCCCTTGAACGTGCGCGTCAACGCAAACTCGCCCAACTTGTGGCCAACCATCTGATCGGTCACGTAGACAGGGATGTGCTGTTTGCCGTTGTGCACGGCGATCGTTAGCCCGATGAAGTCCGGCAGTATCGTCGAGCGACGCGACCAGGTCTTGATGGGCTTCTTGTCTTTGATGGCAACCGCTTTGTCGACTTTGGCCATTAAGTGATGGTCAACGAACGGGCCTTTTTTCAGCGAACGGGTCATCTGGCGGCCCCTTTACTTCTTGCGACGCGAAACGATGAACGTCTGCGTGCGCTTGTTGTTGCGAGTGCGGTAGCCCTTGGTCATCGTGTTCCAAGGAGACACCGGCACCTGGCCTTCGCCAGTGCGACCTTCACCACCGCCGTGCGGGTGATCGACCGGGTTCATGGCCACGCCACGGACCGTCGGGCGGATGCCCTTCCAGCGGATCGCGCCGGCCTTGCCATATTGACGCAGGCTGTGCTCTTCATTGGAGACCTCGCCAATGGTTGCGCGGCAGTCGATGTGGATGCGGCGAACTTCACCCGAACGCAAGCGAACCTGCGCGTAAGTGCCCTCACGCGCCAGCAGGGTGCAGGAGGTGCCAGCCGAGCGAGCGATCTGCGCACCCTTGCCGGGCAGCATTTCAATGCAGTGAATCACCGAGCCGACCGGAATGTTGCGGATCGGCAGCGTGTTGCCCGCCTTGATTGGCGCCTCGGCACCGCTCAACAGCGTCTGACCCACCTCCAGACCACGAGGCGCGATCACATAGCGGCGCTCGCCGTCGGCGTAGCACACCAGCGCGATGTGCGCGGTGCGGTTCGGGTCGTATTCGATGCGCTCGACTTTCGCAGGGATGCCGTCCTTGCTGCGAACGAAGTCGACCACACGGTAATGGTGCTTGTGACCGCCGCCCTTGTGACGAATCGTGATGTGGCCGTTGTTATTGCGGCCAGCGTGCTGGAATTGCGGCTCCAGCAGCGACGCCTCGGGCTTGCCCTTGTGGAGGTGCGCATGCACCACCTTCACCACGGCACGGCGGCCTGGCGATGTCGGTTTGACTTTAACGACGGCCATTACGCGGCCTCCCCGGAGATATTGAGCTCTTGTCCGGCCTTCAACGACACGTACGCCTTCTTGACATGGTCGCGACGACCGATAGAGCGACCGAACTTCTTGACCTTGCCCTTTTGCAGCACCGTTTGAACGGACTCGACTTCGACCTTGAACATCAACTCGACCGCCGCCTTGATTTCAGGCTTGGTCGCATCGCGCAGCACCTTGAACAGCACTTGGTTGTGCTTTTCCGAGGCCATCGTGGCTTTTTCGCTGACGATCGGCGCGATCAGGATCTGCGCCAGGCGGTTTTCAGCATGTTTGACAGCGGTGCTCATGCCAGCATCTCCTTGAGTTGCTCGATGGCAGCCTTGGTGACCAGCACTTTCTTGTAGTACACCAGCGACAGCGGATCGGCGTGACGCGGCTCGACCACCAGTACATTTCGCAGGTTGCGCGAGGCCAGGAGGAGGTTGTCATCGACTTGGTCGGAAATCACCAGCACCGAGTCCAGCCCCATCGCCTTCAGCTTGGCAGCAAACAGTTTGGTTTTCGGCGAATCGACTTCGATCGAATCGATCACTGCGAGGCGACCTTCACGGGCCAGCTGAGAAAGGATCGCTGCCATGCCGGCGCGATACATCTTCTTGTTGACCTTCTGGGTGAAATTCTCGTCAGGACTGTTCGGGAAGATCCGACCGCCGCCGCGCCACAGTGGCGAGGACGACATACCGGCGCGAGCACGGCCCGTGCCTTTTTGACGCCACGGCTTCTTGGTCGTGTGCCGGACTTCTGCGCGGTCCAACTGAGCGCGCGTACCCTGTCGTGCGTTGGCTTGGAAGGCCACGACGATCTGGTGCACCAGCGCTTCGTTGTAATCGCGTGCGAACAAGGTGTCAGGCGCGTCGACCTTCGACGTGGCCTCGCCCTGTGCATTGAGGAGCTCGAGCTGCATTAGTTGGCTCCTGTCTTGGCGGCATTCTTCACCTTCACCTTGACGGCGGGCGAAACAACGATGTGGCCGTTCTTCGAGCCTGGCACCGCGCCACGCACCAGCAACAACTGACGCGCTTCGTCGATGCGGATGATGTCGAGGTTTTGGGTGGTCTTGGTCACGTCACCGCGGTGGCCGGACATCTTCTTACCCGGGAACACGCGACCAGGATCCTGCGCCATCGAGATCGAACCCGGAACATTGTGCGAACGGCTGTTGCCGTGCGATGCGCGCTGCGAGCTGAAGTTGTGACGCTTGATGGTGCCGGTAAAGCCCTTGCCGATCGACGTACCTTGCACGTCAACCTTTTGACCGACGGCGAAAACGCCCGATACGGCGACTTGCGAGCCAGGCTTGTAGCTGGCGGCAACGTCCGCTGCGACGCGGAACTCCTTGAGGATTTCACCCGCTTCGACACCAGCTTTCGCGAGGTGCCCAGCCAGCGGCTTGTTGACGCGGGACGCCTTGCGCGCACCGAACGCGACTTGTATCGCGCTGTAGCCGTCTGTCTCTGCGGTCTTGATCTGCGCCACGCGGTTGTTGGACACGTCGAGCACCGTCACGGGAACGGCATCGCCGTCGTCCGTGAAAATGCGCATCATGCCCACCTTGCGGCCC
>CANHNO010000066.1 GCA_947462065.1 Burkholderiales bacterium
AGCGATGCGAAGTAGACATTGAAGCGTGCGGCAGCGGCGCCGTCGATCACGCGGTGGTCCCAGCTCAGGCTGAGCGGCAGGATCAGGCGCGGCACGAACTGCGTGCCATCCCCGCGCGGTTCCGTGCTGCTCTTGCACACGCCCATGATGGCGACTTCCGGCGCGTTGATGATCGGCGTGAAGTACCGCCCGCCGATACCACCCAGGCTGCTGATGCTGAAGCAGCCACCGGTCATGTCGGCCGGGCCGAGCTTGCCGTCGCGCGCCTTCTTGGCGAGATCAGTCATCTCGGTGCTGATCTCGAAGATGCCCTTCTTGTCGGCATCCCTGATCACCGGCACGACCAGACCATTCGGCGTGTCGGCCGCGAAACCGATGTGGAAGTAGTTCTTGAGCACGATCTGCTCGCCATCGAGCGAGGCATTGAACTGCGGGAACTTCTTCAGCGCCGCCACTGCCGCCTTGACCATGAAAGCGAGCATCGTGACCTTGACGCCCGACTTTTCGTTTTCCTTGTTGGTGGCCACACGGAAGGCCTCCAGGTCGGTGATGTCGGCTTCTTCGTGATTGGTAACGTGCGGGATCAGCACCCAGTTGCGGTGCAGGTTGGCGCCGCTGATCTTCTGGATGCGGCTCAGATCCTTGCGCTCGATGGGCCCGAACTTGGCGAAATCGACCTTGGGCCAGGCCAGCAGTCCAGGGAAGCTGCCACCATCGCCAGCGGGCGCCGCGCTCTTCTGCGCCGCTGTGACGATGCTGCCAGCCATCACGCGCTTGACGAAGCCTTGCACGTCGTCCTGCGTGATGCGGCCCTTCGGTCCCGTGCCCACCACCTCATGCAGCGGAACGCCGAGTTCACGCGCGAATCGGCGCACCGACGGCGACGCGTGCGGCAGCGCGCCCTTGGGCGCTGTCGGATCATGGGCTGGCATGGCAGCAGCTGGCGCTGAAGCCGGAGCGGAGGCAACCACCTGAGCAACCGCAGCGGGCGCTGCCGCTGGCGCAACGGCCGGAGCAGGCGCCGCAGCAACCGCCGCTGCTGCAGGCGCACTGGCGGCACCTTGCAGGAGAGCGATCAACGAGCCCTCCTTTACCTTGTCGCCCACCTTGACTTTCAACTCGCTGACCACGCCGGCGTGAGACGACGGGATCTCCATCGATGCCTTGTCGCTTTCGACCGTGATCAGGCTTTGTTCGACCTTGACGCTGTCGCCCGGCTTGACGAAGACCTCAATGACGGCCACTTCCTTGAAGTCACCGATATCGGGCACGCGCACCTCGACCGGACCAACGGACGCAGCAGCCACCGCGGGCGCCGCGACGGCTGCAGCCGCTGGGGCGGGCGCCGCTGCAGGTGCGGCAGCCGGGGTGGTCGCCGGTGCCGCGGCGGGCGCTGCGGCAGCCGCTGACTCCAGCAGCAGGACCAGAACGCCTTGGCCGACCTTGTCGCCGAGCTTGACCTTCATCTCCTTCACCACGCCGGCATGCGACGAGGGAATCTCCATCGACGCCTTGTCCGACTCCACCGTCAGCAAGGACTGGTCGACGGCGATCGTGTCGCCCACCTTGACCAGCAACTCAATGATCTCGACATCCTTGAAGTCGCCGATATCCGGCACTTTGACTTCTACCGTGGCCATGTCTTATCTCTCCGGTTTTCTTATGCGTAAAGGGGATTGATCTTGTCGGTATCGATACCGTACTTCGCAATGGCCTCGGCCACCTTCGCGGCTGGCACCGATCCTTCGTCACTGAGTGCCTTGAGCGCGGCCACCACGATGTAGTGGCGGTTCACCTCGAAGTGCTCGCGCAGCTTGCTGCGGAAATCACTGCGGCCGAAGCCGTCGGTTCCCAGCACCTTGTAGGTGCGGCCCTTGGGCATGAATGCGCGGATCTGCTCCGCGTAGTTCTTCATGTAATCGGTGCTCGCCACCACCGGCCCGGCATGCGCGGCCAGTTGCTGGGTGACATACGGCACCTTCGCTTCGGCCGTAGGGTGCAGGAGGTTCCAGCGCTCGACGTCCTGGCCCTCGCGGGTCAGCTCGTTGAAGCTCGGGCAGCTCCAGACATTGGCGGCCACGCCCCACTCCGCTTCGAGCAGCTTCTTCGCCTCGATGCTCTCGCGGAGGATGGTGCCGCTGCCCAGCAGGTTGACGCGCAGCTTCTTCTTGGCGCCCTCCTGCAGCAGATACATGCCCTTGATGATCTGCTCTTCGGTGCCGGCCTTCAGGCCCGGCATCGCGTAGTTCTCGTTGAGCAATGTGATGTAGTAATAAATGTTTTCCTGCTGCTCGACCATGCGCTTCAAGCCATGGTGAAGGATCACACCCACCTCGTGCGCGAAGGTCGGGTCGTAGCTGATGCAGTTCGGAATGGTGCCGGCCAGGATGTGGCTGTGACCGTCTTCGTGCTGCAGGCCTTCGCCGTTCAGTGTGGTGCGGCCACTGGTGCCGCCGAGCAGAAAGCCCCGCGCCTGCATGTCGCCGGCCGCCCAGGCCATGTCGCCGATGCGCTGGAAGCCGAACATCGAGTAGTAGACGTAGAACGGAATCATGATCCGGTTGTTCGTCGAGTAGCTGGTCGCTGCGGCGATCCAGCTGCCCATGCCGCCGGCTTCGTTGATGCCCTCCTGCAGAATCTGGCCGTTCTCCGCCTCGCGGTAGTACATCACCTGGTCCTTGTCGACCGGCGTGTACTTCTGCCCCGCAGGGTTGTAGATGCCGATCTGGCGGAACAGGCCTTCCATGCCGAAGGTACGCGCCTCATCGACCAGGATTGGCACCACTCGCGGGCCGAGTGCAGCATCGCGTAGCAGCGTGTTCAGGAAGCGTACATAAGCCTGCGTAGTGCTGATTTCGCGACCTTCAGCGGTAGGCTCGAGCACGGCCTTGAAGGTCTCCAGCGGTGGAACGGTGAACTGCTCGTCGGCCTTCGCGCGGCGCTTGGGCAGGTAGCCGCCGAGGGCTTGGCGCCTCTCATGCAGGTACTTCATCTCAGGCGTGTCGTCAGCCGGCCTGTAGAACGGAATGTTCGGCAGATCGGCATCGGGGATCGGGATGTTGAAGCGGTCGCGGAAACGTCGGATGTCGTCGTCGGTGAGCTTCTTGGTCTGGTGCGCGGTGTTCTTGCCTTCACCCGCTTCGCCCATGCCCCAGCCCTTCACCGTCTTCACCAACAGCACGGTGGGCTGCCCTTGGTGCGAATTCGCGGCGTGGAAGGCGGCGTAGACCTTGCCCGCGTCGTGGCCACCGCGGCGCAGGTTCCAGATCTCGGTGTCGGACAGCCTGGCCACCATCTCCAGCGTGCGAGGGTCGCGTCCGAAGAAGTGCTTGCGGACGAAGGCGCCGTCGTTGGCCTTGAAAGCCTGGTAGTCGCCGTCGAGCGTGTCCATCATGATCTTGCGAAGGGCACCGTCCTTGTCCTTGGCCAGCAGGCCGTCCCATTCCTTGCCCCAGATCAGCTTGATGACATTCCAGCCCGAACCACGGAACTCACCTTCCAGCTCTTGAATGATCTTGCCGTTGCCGCGCACAGGGCCGTCCAGACGCTGCAGATTGCAGTTGACGACGAAGATCAAGTTGTCGAGCTTCTCGCGCGCTGCCAGGCCGATGGCACCCAGGCTTTCCGGCTCGTCCATCTCGCCGTCGCCGCAGAACACCCAGACCTTGCGGTTGGCGGTGTCGGCGATGCCGCGGGCATGCAGGTACTTCAGGAAGCGCGCCTGATAGATAGCCATCAAGGGCCCAAGGCCCATGGATACTGTGGGGAACTGCCAGAACTCGGGCATCAGCTTGGGGTGCGGATAGCTGCTGAGGCCCTTGCCAGCACCTTCCTGACGGAAGTTCAACAACTGTTCTTCGGTCAGCCGCCCTTCCATGAAAGCGCGGGCGTAGACGCCAGGGGAACTGTGGCCCTGGATGTACAGGCAATCGCCGCCGTGGCCCTCGCTCTCGGCGTGCCAGAAATGATTGAAACCTGCGGCGAACATGTGCGCCAGCGACGCAAAGCTGCTGATGTGGCCGCCAAGGTCGCCACCGTCGGCTGGGTGCAAGCGATTGGCCTTGACCACCATCGCCATGGCGTTCCAACGCATGTAGGCGCGCAGTCGACCTTCGAGTTCGAGGTTGCCTGGATTGCGCTGCTCCTCGCCGGGCTCGATCGTGTTGACGTAACCGGTGTTGGCCGAAAACGGCATGTCGATGCTGTTCTGGCGTGCGTGCTCCAGCAGCTGTTCTAGCAGGAAATGAGCGCGCTCCGGGCCTTCGCCTGCGATGACGCCGGACAACGCGTCCAGCCATTCACGGGTTTCCTGTGCGTCGGTGTCATTGACTGCGGCGCCGGCATCGCCGACAGGTTGATCAGGCATTGCGGACATGGTGTCTCCAGACGGGCGAAATGTTGTTATTGAGGTGCATTTTCGCACCGGTGCGGCTCTGATACAGGCGTCGTCGAGTGTTGGGTGGGCATGCGGTATGCGAGTTGACGGCCTAGATTCTGACCTATGCGTGTTTACGCGAATGTGCGGGCGCCACCGATAATTGGGACCATGCGGCTACCACTCGACATCGGCAAACGACTGCGTCGCTCCGCGCCGTTCGAGCGACGGCTGTTCGGACGTTGGTGGCGTCGTCAATCGCCAGCACGGCAGGACCGCTACGCGACGCTGGCCCCACTCGCCTCGGTGCTGCTGTTTCTGGCCGCGATCATTTCGGCGTTCTGGTACCTGCGCAACGAAGAGCTCCAGCGGGCGGGCGATTCGGTGCGGCGCGACACCGAGGTGGCGCAGCAGCACATCCGGTTGAGGCTGATCGAAAACGAGGAGCAACTCGGTCGTATCGCGCAGGAACTGGTGGTGAACCGGCCTGACCGCAACCTGTTCCTGCGAAATGCGGCGGACCTCATACGTGAGCACCCAGAGATCAGTCGCATCTATTGGCTGGACATTGGGCGCAACGTCGTTGCGGCGCAGTCAGCGCATGGTTACCGGATTGACAACGATCCGGCAGCGGTCGCTACACAGCAGGGCCATTCGCTGCCCCGAGAAGGCACGGACAGTGCACCGGAGAACGCCTTCCGCGCAGCCCGCAAGACGCGTGATGTGGTCTATTCCGACGCATTCACGGACAACGCCCAGATGAAGGTGGTGCAGGTGCATGTGCCACTGATGGTGCGCAATGTCTTTCTCGGGATGCTGGTGGCCGAGTACCCGGTCTCGGGTCTGATCAGGGTTCTGGTGCCCAGCGATATCAGCGCTCGACACACCATCAGCCTGATCGACCCAAAGGGGCAACTGCTCGCCAGCACGGTGGTGCTGATGCCCGGCCAGGAATTGCGTGCGGCCAGCATCTCGCACGATGTGCCCGTGCTTCCCTCGGGCAACTCGCTGATGCTGCGCGGCCAGGGCTACCGAACCTCGGGCGGACTGGTTGGCAACACGCTGTTCTGGATGGTGGTCGCGCTGAGCTTCCTGACTGTCTGGACACTGCTGATCACTTGGCGACACATGCGTCGGCGTTCGCAGATGCAGACCGCGCTGGTGTCGGAGGCGAACTTTCGCCGTGCGATGGAGAACTCGATGCTGACCGGCATGCGCGCCATGGACAAGGAGGGTCGCATCACCTACGTGAACCCCGCCTTCTGTGAAATGACCGGGTTCAGCGACCAGGAGTTGATCGGGCGCACACCGCCGTTTCCCTACTGGCCCCCAGACCGACAGGAAGAAAGCCACCGTCTGCTCCAGCAGGAGCTTGAAGGCCGGAGCCCGGCTGGTGGCATCGAGATCAAGGCCATGCACAAGAACGGCAATCTGTTCGACGCGCGGATGTATGTTTCCCCGCTGGTCGATCCCAAGGGTCAGCAGACCGGCTGGATGACATCGATGACCAACATCACCGACGCCAAGCGGGTGCGCGACCAACTGGCCGCGTCGCACGAGCGCTTCACCACCGTACTCGAGGGACTGGACGCCGCCGTATCGGTGCTATCGGTGCAGCAAGGCGAATTGCTGTTTGCCAACCGCTCCTATCGCCTGTGGTTCGGAAGCGATGCGCTGGGTCATGCGCTGCTCGCTGGCGACGATGTGGATGTGCTCCCTGGGGAAATGTCGGAGGATTCTGTAGAGAACATGGGCGGATTGCCAACGCAGGAGCTCACCGCGATCAACTCGGACCCGCGCGAGGTCCTGATCGAGCCGCTCAACAAATGGTTCGATGTCCGGGTGCGGTACCTGCAATGGACCGATGGCCGGCTCGCTCAGATGTTGATCGCCACTGACGTGACAGCGCGGCGGCATGCCGAAAGCCAGGCCGCCAGCCAATCAGAAAAAGCCCAGGTCACGAGCCGCCTGGTGACAATGGGTGAGATGGCCTCGTCGGTGGCCCATGAACTGAATCAGCCGCTCACTGCCATCTCGAACTACTGCAACGGCATGGTGTCGCGGGTCAAGAACGACGCGATCGAAAAAGACGATCTGATCGCAGCCCTGGAGAAGACGTCCCGGCAGGCGCAACGAGCGGGCCAGATCATTCACCGGATCCGCGCCTTCGTGAAGCGCAGCGAGCCACAGCGTCAGGAATCGAGCGCGCAAACCATCGTCGACGATGCGGTCGACCTGGCCAACATCGAGTTGCGCCGTCGGCGGGTGGCCATTCACACCTACGTCGCTCAGCGGCTGCCGCCACTGATGGTCGATCCGATCCTGATCGAACAGGTGGTGCTGAATCTGCTGAAGAACGCGGCCGAGGCGATCGATTCGGCGAAGCTGCCATCGGCGCGCCGCAACATCGAACTGCGGGTGGTCCCAAGGCACACAGCCGAAGAAGGCGAAGTCATCGAATTCAGGGTGACCGACATGGGCCCCGGGATCAAACCGGAGGTCTTGGCAAGGCTTTATGAAGCATTTTTCTCGACGAAACCAGAAGGATTGGGCATCGGACTCAGCCTGTGCCGCTCGATCATCGAGTCGCACCGTGGTCGAATGAGGGCAGAGAACCTTTACAATGGAGAGTCGGTCTCAGGTTGCTGTTTTGTGTTCACGCTGCCTGTTGAGCCCGGCCGAATCGAAGCGCTCCCCTCACCCAACGCGGCTGTGATCTCATGAGCTTGATTCCCAAAAAAGGCACTGTCTATGTCGTCGACGACGACGAAGCGGTACGCGATTCCCTTCAGTGGCTACTCGAAGGCAAGGACTACCGTGTCAAGTGCTTCGACTCGTCGGAGTCCTTCTTGTCGCGCTTCGACTCACGTGAAGTGGCATGCCTGATCGCCGACATCCGCATGGATGGCATGAGTGGCCTGGAGTTGCAGGACCGTCTGCTCGAGCGCAAGAGTCCACTGCCCATCGTCTTCATCACTGGCCATGGCGACGTGCCAATGGCAGTCACGACGATGAAGAAGGGAGCGATGGATTTCATCGAGAAACCGTTCAAGGAAGTCGAACTTGTCAGCCTTGTCGAACGCATGCTGGATCAGGCTCGCGCTGCGTTCTCGCACCATCAGGAAGCCGCCAGCCGGGACGCCCTGCTGTCGCGCCTGACCACCCGTGAAAGCCAGGTGCTCGAGCGCATCGTCGCCGGCCGCCTCAACAAGCAGATCGCTGACGATCTAGGGATCAGCATCAAGACAGTCGAGGCTCACCGCGCCAACATCATGGAAAAACTCAACGCCAACACGGTGGCCGATCTGCTGAAGATTGCGCTGGGCGCTCAAGGAAAGCCCTGACCAGTGGGAGTCCTGAACTCCCGGCCTCTGTTCTTCCCAAAGGCCGCCTGCAGCGGCCTTTACTGTTTTTCGGTTTCCGCAGGCGTGCGGTTCTTCTCACTGCCGATGCAAGGGATGTTGGGCCGCGACGGTGACAAAGGGTAATCTTTGCCCTTGCAGCGGTGCTGACCAGCACCATCTGTATCAGCTCGACTCGGAATCGCTTCAGGCGTCCTCC
The DNA here is from genome assembly GCA_947462065.1 of Burkholderiales bacterium. GTDB lineage: Bacteria > Pseudomonadota > Gammaproteobacteria > Burkholderiales > Burkholderiaceae_C > PBB1. Next base: position 7,937 of record CANHNO010000066.1, read on the forward strand.
CTTATTCAATCACCCCACATTCAGCCGGCGTTCCCCCCATGACCAATCCGTTGCTCAGCGCTGACGGCCTGCCCGCCTTCGATCAGATCCGACCGGAGCACGTCGCTCCAGCGGTCGATGTCCTGCTGAGGGCGGCCGACGACGCACTCGAACTTGCCGTCGGCCCGGATGTACCGGCGCAATACGATGCCGTGTCGGCGGTGCTCGATACTGCAGCTGAACGATTGCGCTTCGTCTGGGGCGCCATTGGCCACCTCAATGCTGTCGCTGACACTCCCGCACTCCGAGCGGCGTTTACCGAGGCATTGCCTAAGGTCACGGAGCAATCCAGTCGCCATGCCGCTGACGAGCGGCTGTATGCCAAGTACAAGTCGATCGCGCAGGCTGCAGATGTTGGGCAAGGCCAGGTGCTGAGTCCGGCCCGAAAGCAGGCGCTGGGTAATGCGATGCGAGATTTCGTGCTTGCCGGCGCTGAATTGGAAGGCGAAGCCAAACAACGCTTCCAGCGCGTTCAGGAATTGCAGGCCGAGCTGGCGCAGAAGTTTTCCGAGCACGTGCTTGACGCCACCGATGGCTATGCTTGTTACGCCTCGGCCGACGAACTCGTGGGTGTCCCGGCCGATGCGCGTGAGGCGTCGGCGGCCGCAGCCGCAGCCGAGGGCAAGACCGGGCACAAGGTGACGCTGCATTTCCCGAGCTACTTTCCGGTGATGCAGTACGCCCAAAACCGCGCGCTGCGTGAACGGCTCTATGTCGCCAACGCCACCCGCGCGAGCGATCTGGGTCCCCCTGAAAAAGACAACAGCGAGGTGATGCGCGAGTTACTGCGCCTGCGCCAGGAAGAGGCACGTTTGCTGGGTTATCCCAGCTATGCCGATGTTTCGCTGGTTCCGAAGATGGCAACCTCGCCCGACCAGGTGACGGACTTCCTGCGAGACCTTGCACGCCGAGCCAGGCCACACGCGCTGCAAGATCTGGCTGAGTTGCGCGAGTTTGCCCGCACCGAGCTGGGCATCGACGATCTGCAGGCCTGGGACCTGCCGTTCGCCAGCGAGAAGCTCAAGGAAGCCCGGTACGCCTTCAGCGACCACGAAGTGAAGCAGTACTTCACCGAGCCGAAGGTGCTTGAAGGGCTGTTCCGCATCATCGAGACCCTGTTCGAGGTGATGATCCGTCCCGACAGTGCACCGGTGTGGCACCCCAGCGTGCGCTTCTTCCGCATCGAGCGCACCCGTGCCGGCTCGGCCGACGGGAGCGCCGAGTTGGTAGGCCAGTTCTACCTCGATCCCTACGCCCGCGCGGGCAAGCGGCCCGGCGCCTGGATGGACGATGTACGGGGCCGCTGGGCACGACCGGAAGGCAGACTGCAAACGCCGGTAGCGCAGCTGGTGTGCAACTTCACGCCGCCCTTGTCAGGGCGTGACGCACTGCTCAGTCACGACGATGTGACCACCCTGTTCCACGAGTTCGGCCACGGCCTGCATCACATGCTGACCCAGGTCGACGACATCGGGGTGGCCGGCATCTCCGGCGTCGAATGGGACGCAGTCGAATTGCCCAGTCAGTTCATGGAGAACTTCTGCTGGGAGTGGGACGTGGTGAAGCGGTTGACTTCTCATATCGACACGGGCGCACCACTGCCTCGCGAACTGTTCGACCGCATGCTGGCGGCCAAGAATTTCCAGAGCGGGTTGCAGACCCTGCGCCAGGTGGAGTTCTCCCTGTTCGACATGCGGCTGCACGCCGAGCCCGGCAGCGAAGACCGCATTTCCGAAGTGCTCGACGAAGTTCGCAATGAGGTGTCGGTGTTCAAGCCGCCGGCGCTGAACCGCTTCCAGCACAGCTTTTCGCACATCTTCGCCGGCGGTTATTCGGCGGGGTACTACAGCTACAAATGGGCCGAGGTGCTGTCGGCCGATGCCTGGTCGGCGTTCGAGGAGGCTGCACAGGATGGCAGCGTGCTGAACGTGGCCACCGGCCGCCGCTATCGGCAGGCTGTGCTCGAAGCTGGCGGCAGCCGGCCTGCCATGGAAAGCTTCAAGGCGTTTCGCGGGCGCGAGCCGAGCATTGACGCCCTGCTTCGCCATCAGGGCATGACGTGAACGCCTCAGCCATGCCGCACCGCAAGGCGTACAGAGGGGAGACAGTGATGAGTTCGACGCCACGCACCCAATGCCCGGTTTCCTTGCGCCAAGCTTCGGGGTGGGCCATCACGCTCGCCTGCATAGCAGGCCTCGCCAGCATCGCCGCGCCGAGCTTCGCTCAGCCGTACAAGGTCGTCGGCAGCGATGGCCGGGTCACCTACACCGACCGGCCGCCGCTGGCCAGCGGCGACAAGCTATCCACCTTGAAGACCACTGGCGCCACAGCCGGGGTTCAAGCGACATTGCCCATTGATCTCCGAGAAGCCGTGCAGCGCTACCCCGTCACGCTGTATGGCTCCTCCAACTGCGGTCCGTGCGATTCGGGACGGCAGTTCCTGCAGCAGCGTGGCATTCCCTATACGGAAAAGAGTGTGGTCACCGGTGAGGACGGTGCCGTGCTGCTGCGCCTGACTGGCGGCAGTGACCTGCCGGCAATCACTATCGGCTCGCAAGTGGTGCGGGGCTGGTCATCTGAAGGATGGACGTCCTATCTCGATGCCGCTGGATATCCCCGAGAGTCGAAGCTGCCCGCCGCTTACCAGTTCGCCGCAGCAACCCCGCTGACCGAGCAGCGCGCTGCGTCGGATAAGGACATGTCAGCCCGGCTGCCGTCCTTGCTCACAGACGCGCAGGAAGTACGGCGCGACCCACCGCCCGGCACAGGCGACTTCAAGTTCTGATCGCTGCGTGATGGGCGTCATCCGACCGACGCCCGACCTGCCATGCCGCCAGGCTGCCAGTGGCCATGGCGATCCCCATCAGCCAGAACAGCGGTGCGGCACCGAGCGCTGAGCCGACCACGCCGAACAGCATCGGCATCAGCGTGCTGGCTCCGTTGATCGTCATCGAGCGCAGCGCCAGCGCCTCGCCGTGGCGCGGCTGGGGTGTCAGACGGTGCAAGGCGGTCATGATCATCGGCTGCACGCATCCCAGCGCGATGCCCAGGGAGGCGCCGCAGATCGCCATCGCGAACGCTGACTGGGCGAACGGGTAGATCGCAAACACCGCCGCCGTGGTCAGCATGGCCCCGGTCAGGACCTGCGCCTCGCGAAGATGGTGCGCGATCCAAGGAATGACGAGCCTCACCGACGCCACCGCGGCGGCAAACGTGCCGAGGATCAGCCCGATCGCCGACGCGCTGAAGCCACGCTCGTGGCCGAGCACGGGCACCAGGAAGGCGTGCAGGTCCCAGCTCGACGACAACAGCCAGTTCACCAGCAGCAGGCGGCGCAAGCCGGGCAGGCGCAGCAGCGTCCAGGCGCTGGTCACTGGCGCACCAGGTGCGGGTTCTGCCGGCACTTCGGCGGGCACCTGCCGCATCCACGCCAGACTGATCAGCGGCAGCGTGGCCAACACCAGGAAAGCGCTGCCAAATCCTGCAGCGTCGATGACCGTACCGGCCACGACCGGGCCGATCATGTTCGACACCGCCGGGGCCAGGCCGAGCCAGCTGAACACACGCGTGATCTCGGCGCCGCCCCCGGAAGCAAGGCGCCCGGCGCTGCGCTGGATCGTGATCAGACCCATGTTGGCGCCAACGCCACACAGCATCGCGGCCACGGATAGCACGGCGAAGGAGGCGCCTCGAGGCGCGAGGCGCAGCTCATCCAGTGCAGACCACCCGGTGCTCGGTGCTGAGGGCGTCAACCACACCGCCACAGCAGCCAGGAGCGCCCCACCAACCGCCAGCGCGACCGCCAGCCGCATCGGTCGGTGGTAGCCATGGCGGTCTGCCATGCGCCCGGAATGCAGCGCAGTGGCCACCGGCGCGGCAGCAAACAAACCCAGCAGCAAACCGACTGCCCACTCGGGATGGCCCTGTCGCAGCATCAGCAAGGGAGCGGCGACACGCGCACCCGTCATGCAGGCATGCAGGAAGACCTGACCGAGGATCAGCGCCAGCAGCGGCCGCGAAAACACCATCAATCGCGCGCCGTGGAAACCTCGGCGGACAAGAGGTCGACGTCGGCTTCCGCCTGCAACTCAGCGTCTGCGCCGGGCAACAGCGCGTGCATTCGCGGCTCGGACACTGCTTCGACCCTCTTGAGCGCGCGGTTCATCACGTTAGTACGTGTCTGCGCCTTGTCAATCGTGTCACTGGCCTCAGCGAGCTTTCTCTTGGTTTTCTCGAGCACCTCGCCGAACTTGCCGAACTCGGTCTTCACCGCGCCCAGCACCTCCCACACCTCGGTCGAGCGCTTCTCCAGCGCCAACGTGCGAAAGCCCATCTGCAGACTGTTCAGCGTGGCCAGCAGCGTGGTCGGCCCCGCCAGCGTGACACGGTGCTCGCGCTGCAGCGCTTCCATCAGGCCCGGGCGGCGCAGCGCTTCGGCATAGAGCCCCTCGGTCGGCACAAAGAGGATCGCGAATTCGGTGGTGTGCGGCGCCGCGACGTACTTCTCTCGGATGGTCTTCGCCTCGGCGCGCAATCGGAGCTCGATCGCCTTGCCGGCCGCTTCGGCATCGGGCCGGTCGGCGCGCTCCTGTGCATCGAGCATGCGCTCGTAGTCTTCGCGCGGAAACTTCGCATCGATAGGCAGCCACAGTGGCAGGCCATCGTCGCGGCGGCCCGGCAGCTTGATCGCAAATTCGACCCGTGCGCCGCTGCCGGGAATGGTCTCGACGTTCGTTGCGTACTGGTCCGGCGTGAACACCTGTTCCAGCAAGCCAGCCAGTTGTACCTCGCCGAAGACACCGCGCGACTTCACGTTATTCAGCACGCGGTTCAGCGAACCTACATCCTTGGCCAGCCCCTGCATCTCGCCCAGCCCGCGGTGCACCTGGTCAAGACGGTCGGCGACCTGCTTGAAGCTCTCGCCCAGACGCGCTTCCAGCGTGGCGTGCAGCTTCTCGTCGACGGTGGCACGCATCTGTTCGAGCTTGGCTTCGTTGCCCTGCTGCAGCACGGTCAGCCGTTGCTCGACGCTGGTCTTGACCTCGCCGAGTCGCCGCTCATTGGCCTCGGCCATGTCGCGCAGTTGCGCACCCAAGGTGTCGGAGAAGCGCTTGAGCGCTGCATCGAGCGATTCGCGCGACGCCTGGGCCTGCGTGGTTTGGGTGCGGGCGACGTCGCCCTGCTGGTTCAACAATGTCTGCTGAAACGTGC
>CANHNO010000067.1 GCA_947462065.1 Burkholderiales bacterium
CCGAACCGCACCCACCGCAGCAGATCATGTACCGCGCGCTGATCACTTCGGCGATCACTTCGGCGAAGCGCGCCGAGGCGCTCGGCCTGAACGGTGACCAGATCATCCTGTCATGCAAGATGTCTGGCGTGCAGGATTTGGTCAGTGTCTACCGTGCGCTGGCCAAGCGCTGCGACTACGCCTTGCACCTGGGCCTGACCGAAGCGGGCATGGGCACCAAAGGCACTGTCGCGTCGGCCACTGCACTTGCACTGCTGCTTCAGGACGGCATCGGCGACACCATCCGCGTGTCGTTGACGCCACAGCCTGGCGAGCCGCGTACGCAGGAAGTTGTCATTGCGCTGGAAATTCTGCAATCGCTTGGCCTGCGATCGTTCAACCCCAGCGTGACGGCGTGTCCTGGCTGCGGCCGCACCACCAGTACCACTTTCCAGGAGCTGGCCAAACAGATTGACGACCACTTGCGCGCGCAGATGCCAGTCTGGCGAGCGCGCTATCCCGGCGTAGAGAAGATGAAGGTCGCCGTGATGGGCTGCATCGTCAACGGGCCCGGTGAAAGTAAGCATGCCGACATTGGTATCAGCCTGCCCGGCACTGGCGAAGCACCCGCCGCGCCGGTGTTCATCGACGGCGTCAAGGCATTGACGCTGCGCGGTGACAACATCGCCGAAGAGTTCCATGCGCTGGTCGAGCGCTACATCGACAAGCGCTACGGCACGGCGACCGCTTCGACCACCTGAGCCCGCCCGATGGCGGCGCCCGCCGCCTACTCTTCACTGCCGCCATCCTGTGGACACCTTGGCTGTGTCCGTTGAATTCCTGAGAACGCCATGAGCGACACCATCCAAGCCGTCAAGGGTATGAACGACATCCTGCCGCCGGAATCGGCGACTTGGGACTGGTTCGAGGGACTTGTTCGCTCACTGATGACGCGTCACGGCTATGCGGGCGTGCGCACACCGATCGTCGAGCCGACCACGCTGTTCGTGCGCGGATTGGGAGAGGTCACCGACATCGTCGAGAAGGAGATGTACTCCTTCGTCGATTCGATGAACGGTGACCGCCTCAGCCTGCGGCCTGAAAACACCGCCGGCGTCGTGCGGGCCGTCACTGAAAACTCCTTGCTGCGCGATGGTGGCAAGCGGCTTTACTACATCGGTCCGATGTTCCGCCACGAGCGGCCGCAGAAGGGTCGCTACCGGCAGTTCCATCAGGTCGGTGCCGAGGCGCTGGGTTTCGCCGGGCCCGATGTCGATGCCGAACTGATCCTGATGTGCCGCATGCTTTGGCGCGAGCTGGGCCTGGTCGAAGGCCGTGATCTGCGGCTGGAACTCAACAGCCTGGGCCAGCCCGAGGAGCGCCGCGCTCACCGCGAGGCCCTGATTGCTCACTTTGAAGCGCACGCCGAAATGCTTGACGAAGACGCGAAGCGCCGCCTGCACAGCAATCCCTTGCGCATCCTCGACACCAAGAATCCGGCAATGCGGGCGCTGGTGGAGGCTGCGCCGCAGCTGATGAACTTTCTCGGCGCCGAATCCTTGGCGCACTTCAACGGCGTGTGTGCAGCACTCGATGCGGCGGGTCTGACATACCGCATCAATCCGCGGTTGGTGCGCGGCATGGATTACTACAACCTGACCGTTTTCGAGTGGGTCACTGAAAGGCTAGGTTCACAAGGCACGGTGTGCGGTGGCGGGCGGTACGACACGCTAATCGAGCAACTGGGCGGCAAGCCAGCGCCGGCGGTGGGATGGGGCCTGGGCATCGAGCGGCTTCTGCTGCTGCTGCAGGAAGCCGGCATCGAGGCGCCTGCCGTCGCACCCGATGCCTATGCCGTGGTGCCATCGCCCGAGACGATGCCAATCGCGCTTCGCACCTTGGACGCGCTGCGTGCGGCCGGTGTGTCGGTGCTGATGCATGCCGCCGGCCGTGACGGGCTGGGCAGCATGAAGTCGCAATTCAAGCGCGCCGATGCCAGCGGCGCCCGTCACGCGCTGATATTTGGCGATGAAGAAGTGGCCCGCGGCGAGGTGGCCGTCAAGCCCTTGCGCGAAGCCAGCGCCGCGCAACATACACGCGTCCTGTCAGATGCAGCGCTGTGGGCGGACGAATTGCGCACCGCATAATCCGAAGTCATTCGAAACTCATTGCAAGCATGGCCACGCATCTCGACCTCCAAGAACAAGAACAGCTTGATGCCGTCAAGCAATTCTGGAAGCGCAATGGCAACCTCGTCACTTGGCTGTTGATTGCTGTGCTGGTGGCTTATTCCGGCTGGACCGGCTGGAACTGGTGGCAGCGCGAGCAAGCCACGCAGGCCGGAGCGATGTTCGACGAACTTGAGAAAGCAGCCCAAGCCGCCGATGTCGACAAGGCCACTCGCGTGTTCGGTGACCTGAAGTCGCGTTATCCCAAAACCGCTTTTGCGCAACAAGGCGGATTGCTTTCGGCCAAGGTGCAGGCGGAGAAGGGTCAGGCCGATGCGGCGCAGGCAACGCTCGAATGGGTTGCTGCCAATGCGACCGAGGTCGAGTACCAAACCATCTCCAGACTGCGGCTGGCCGGCATGCTTCTCGACGGCAAGAAGTTTGACGAGGCCTTGAAGCAACTGGATGCGGCTACCGCGGCGGGCTTTGAGCCCCTGGTGGCGGATCGCCGTGGCGACGTGCTGATGGCCCAAGGCAAGGCCGACGACGCCAAGGCGTCCTACAACAAGGCCTGGCAGGCGATGGACCCGACAATTGAATACCGACGCTTGATCGAGGCCAAGCTGGCCGCACTGGGTGCCGCGCCCTTGACCTCCGTGGCGACGGATGCGACCTCAGAAGCAGGAGCTGTGAAGTGAGGCGCGCAGCTGTTGTCGGCGCCGTCTGCCTCAGCGTATTGCTGTCGTCGTGCGGCCTGCTCTTTCCCGACAAGAATAAGCCTGAGCCGAAAGAGCTCGTACCGGTCAAGCCCACGATTGCCGGGCGCGTGGTGTGGACGGCCAGCACGGCCGATGTCGAGTTTCCGCTGTCGGTTGCCGTCAATGGCAGCACTTTCACCGTGGGAGCATCGGACGGTTCAGTGGTCGCGCTCGATGCGGCCAAGGGCCGAGAAATCTGGCGTGCGAACGCCAAGTCGGCGCTCAGCGCCGGCGTCGGCAGCGATGGCAAGTTTGCGGCAGTGGTCACGCGCGAAGGCCAGGTCGTCGTGTTCGAGGCCGGTCGTGAGCTTTGGCGGCAGCCCGCTGGTACGCGCGTCGTAACCGCCCCGTTAGTCGCTGGTGAGAGGGTATTCGTGGTCGGACTGGACCGCAGCGTGACGGCATTCGATGCGCTGAACGGTGCGCGGCTGTGGTCGGTGCAGCGACCGGGGGATCCGCTGACGCTAGCTCAGGCAGGCGTGGCGATGGCCTTCAAGAACAACTTGCTGGTCAGCCAGGGCGCGCGTCTGGCGGCACTGGATCCGGCCAATGGTGCGCTGCGCTGGGATGTTGCATTGGCAACGCCTCGCGGCGCCAATGAGATCGAACGTCTGTCTGACCTGGTCGGGCCAGCGGTTCGAGTTGGCGACGTGGTGTGCGCGCGCGCGTACCAAGCCAGCGTCGGTTGCGTTAACGCCGAGAGTGGTCAATTGCTGTGGACCAAGAATATCGGGGGGCGAGGCGGTCTAGCAGCCGATGAGCGTTACGTGTACGCGGCAGATGCCGCCGATCGCATCACGGCCTGGAAGGCTGACACCGGAGAGGTCTCCTGGACCACCGATGCCTATCTATACCGCGAACTGACTACGCCCTTCAGTCTTGGCCCCGTGCTCGTTTTTGGCGATTTCGACGGGCAACTGCACTTCCTTGCGTCGGACCACGGCGTGGCGCAACTGATCTTGCCAACGGACGGTGCCCCAATGGCTGCCGCGCCAGTGGTGTCGGGAACCACGGTGTTGATCGTCACCCGCGACGGCGGGCTGTTTGCCTTACGGCCTGAATGACGCAGCCTCTCGGGAGTCTTGGTCTATGAAGCCGGTCGTCGCTATCGTTGGTCGGCCGAATGTCGGCAAGTCCACGCTGTTCAACCGGATCACCAAAAGCCGCGACGCGATCGTTGCGGACTTTGCCGGGCTGACACGGGATCGCCACTATGGCGATGGCCGTATTGGCGGCCGCGAGTTCATCGTGGTCGACACCGGCGGCTTTGAGCCCACCTGCGACACGGGCATCGTCAAGGAAATGGCCAAACAGACGCGCCAGGCGGTGGCCGAGGCCGATGCGGTGATCTTCGTTGTCGACATTCGCGGCGGGCTGTCGGCGCAAGACCACGACATTGCGCGCTACCTGCGCACCGTGGGCAAAACGGTAGTGCTGGCAGCCAACAAGGCTGAAGGCATGGTCGAGTCGCCCTTGCTGGGCGAGTTCTACGAGCTCGGCATGGGCGAGCCGCATCCGATCTCTTCCGCGCACGGCCAAGGCATTCGCAGCCTGACCGAGGCGGCACTGGCCGATTTCGCATTCGATGAAGATGACGATGTGGATGTGGATGAGGCTTCGCCGATCCGGCTTGCCGTGGCCGGTCGGCCCAACGTCGGCAAATCGACGCTGATCAACACCTGGCTGGGTGAAGAGAGGTTGGTTGCGTTCGACATGCCGGGCACCACCCGCGATGCGATCACCGTGCCGTTCGAACGCAATGGCCAGAAGTTCGAACTGATTGACACCGCCGGCCTGCGCCGCAAGGGCAAGGTGTTTGAGGCCATCGAGAAGTTCTCGGTGGTCAAGACGCTACAGGCCATCGCCGACGCGAACGTGGTGCTGCTGCTGCTTGATGCGACGCAAGGCGTGACGGACCAGGACGCGCACATTGCCGGCTACATCCTGGAGAGCGGTCGCGCCGTGGTGATTGCGGTCAACAAGTGGGATGCGGTCGACGACTATCAGCGGCAATTGCTGCAGAGATCGATCGAACAGCGCCTCGCCTTCCTGAAGTTCGCGCCGGTGCTGAACATTTCCGCGATCAAGCGCCAGGGACTTGGGCCGGTGTGGAAAGCCATTGCGGACGCACATGCTTCGGCGACACGCAAGATGTCGACGCCGGTGCTGACCCGCCTGCTGCTCGACGCCATCGAACACCAAGCGCCGCAGCGTGCGGGCATGTTCCGGCCGAAGCTGCGCTATGCCCACCAGGGCGGCATGAACCCGCCGATCGTGGTGGTGCATGGAAACTCTCTGGAACACGTGACAGCTGCCTACAAGCGCTTTCTTGAGGGGCGCATTCGAGACCACTTCAAGCTGACCGGCACCCCGCTGCGCATCGAGATGCGTTCCGGCAAGAACCCATTCGATGCCAAAGGTTGAGGGGGAATCCCCCGACGTGTCGGTTCCGGGAGGGTCCTGTGTTAACGTTTCTCCAGACAGTTCATTCAACACGGAGAATATCGTGAGCAATAAAGGTCAGCTTTTGCAGGATCCCTTTCTGAACGTGCTTCGCAAGGAGCACGTTCCAGTGTCCATTTACTTGGTGAATGGCATCAAGTTGCAGGGGCACATTGAATCGTTCGACCAGTACGTGGTCCTGTTGCGCAACACCGTGACGCAGATGGTCTACAAGCATGCCATTTCCACGGTGGTGCCGGGTCGCGCAGTGAACTTCCACGCTCCAGACGCTCCCGAGGCTGCGTGAACGCACCCAACGATTACCGCGGGGCCATGGCGTCATTTTGAACCCAGATATTTCTGCCACGGCCGACCTCTATCCAGCGCGCGCGATTCTCGTGGGTGTGGCGATTGGGCGCGCGCCAGGTTTCGACGAAACCCTTGACGAATTGGCGCTATTGGCCGAATCGGCGGGCGACATCGCGATGGCCCGTGTGATCGCGCGGCGTAAATCGCCCGACCCGGCCCTGTTCATCGGGTCAGGCAAAGCGGACGAAATCAAGGCACTGGTGGAGATGCACCGTGCTGAGGTAGTGCTGTTCGATCAGGCGCTGGGCGCCGCGCAGCAGCGCAATCTGGAGCGCCATTTGGGCGTAGCCGTTGCCGACCGGACGATGTTGATCCTGGAAATCTTCGCTGACCGCGCGCAGAGCCACGAAGGCAAGCTCCAGGTCGAGTTGGCGCGGCTTCAGTACCTGTCGACGCGTCTGGTGCGCCGCTGGAGCCATCTAGAACGACAGCGGGGCGGTATCGGCAATCGCGGCGGTCCCGGTGAGGCGCAGATCGAACTGGATCGCCGGATGATCGGCGAGCGCATCAAGTCGGTGAAGGAGCGCCTGGAGAAGGTCAAGCGCCAGAGAAATACCCAGCGCAAATCGCGTGAGCGTAGCGAGACCTTCCGCGTTTCTCTGGTGGGTTACACCAATGCCGGCAAATCGACGCTTTTCAATAAGCTGGTGAAGGCGCGTGCCTACGCCGCCGACCAGCTGTTCGCCACGTTGGACACCACGACGCGCCAGATGTATCTCGAGGAGGCGGGCCGCAATGTGTCGCTTTCCGATACCGTGGGCTTCATCCGCGACCTGCCGCACAAACTGGTCGAAGCCTTTGAGGCCACCCTGCAGGAGGCCGCACAGGCAGATCTGCTGTTACACGTCGTTGATGCGGCGAGCCTGAACCGCGACGAACAGCGGTTCGAGGTCGAGCGAGTGTTGGCCAGCATTGGCGCGACCCACGTGCCGCAGATTCTGGTTTTCAACAAGGCCGATTTGCTGGCGCAACATCAGTCGCCACTCACTGAGATCGACGCGATCGTCTTTGACGATGGTCGTCTTGTGCCGCGCGTGTTCATCAGCGCCGAGCAAGGATCCGGCTTGGACTCGCTGCGCCATCTGATTGCCGAATTTGCTACCGGCGTCGTCGCAGCCCCCTTGAATTCGAGTGACAAGTTACTCACATCCCCGTCTGACGTCGATGACGGCGATGCCTCGCTGCTCCCAGAATCCACCGGAACTTTTCCCCTCCACGCATGAAGATCAGTCGTCCCATCGAAGTCCCGGGCCGTCCCGTTTCCCCCTGGCTAGCCCTGGCTCACAGTGCCAAGGCGTTGTCGATCGGCGTGGTCGCGCGCTTGATCGCACTGCTGTCGGTTCGGCGAAGTGCATCACCATCCGGGCTGTCCGATCCCTACCTAAACAAAGGCGAGGGCCCGCCAGACCTCGACGAGTTGTGGCGGGACTTCAACAAAAAACTCAGTGGCCTGTTCGGTGGCAAGGGAGGTGGCGCGCGCACACCGAACCCCGGTGACGGTGGCAACTTTCAGCCTGACATGAAAAGTGCCGGCATCGGCGTCGGTCTGGTGGCCGGTGTGGCTGCCTTGCTGTGGCTGGGCAGTGGTTTCTTTATCGTGCAAGAAGGTCAGCAGGCAGTTGTGACGTCGTTCGGCAAGTACACCCATACGGCTGACGCCGGGTTCCAGTGGCGCATGCCAGCCCCATTCCAGGCTCACGAGACCGTGCCAGTAACCCAGTTGCGCTCAATCGAGGTGGGTCGCAACGCGGTGGTTCAATCGACCGGGCTGCGTGATTCTTCGATGCTCACTCAGGACGAGAACATCGTCGACATCCGTTTCACCGTCCAGTACCGACTCAAGGATTCGCGCGCCTACCTGTTCGAGAATCGCAATCCCGACGATGCGGTCGTGCAAGCGGCTGAATCCGCGGTGCGCGAGATCGTAGGCAAGAGCACCATGGATTCGGTGCTCTACGAGCAACGCGATGCGATTGCCAACGAGCTTGTCAAATCGATCCAGACTCAGGCGGATCGACTCAACACTGGCATTCTGGTCGTCAACGTCAACGTGCAGAACGTGCAGGCTCCGGAGCAGGTGCAAGCCGCTTTCGACGACGCCTTCAAGGCTGGTGCCGACCGTGAGCGCCTGAAGAACGAAGGCCAGGCATACGCGAACGATGTGATTCCTAAGGCACAAGGCACGGCCGCACGCCTGCGTGAGGAATCCGAAGGCTACAAATCGCGTGTCGTTGCCCAGGCGGAGGGTGATTCGCAACGCTTCTCAAGCGTGTTGATCGAATACAAGAAAGCGCCTGCGGTGACCCGCGACCGGCTCTATATCGACACGATGAAAGAGGTTTATTCCAACGTCAGCAAGGTGTATGTCGACAGCCGCAACAACTCGAATCTCTTGTATCTGCCGCTGGACAAGTTGATCCAACAAACCGCCGCGGCCTCAGCGCCTGGTGCCGGCAGCGCCATACCGACGGCTGACGCCAATACGTCGGCGCCGACAGCCCCTGCCTCGCTTGATGTGCGCTCGCGTGATGGTCAACGCGGCCGCGATCGCGACGGTCGCTGAACCTGGACGGAATCCACCATGAATCGCATCGGTTTTTATGTCGTTGGCGCATTCGTCGCGCTGCTCGTCGCGTTCTCTACGCTGTTCATCGTCGATCAACGGCAGTTTGCCGTGATCTATGCGCTCGGCGAAATCAAGGAGGTCGTCACTGAGCCCGGGTTGAAGTTCAAACTACCGCCGCCGTTTCAAAATGTGGTCTTCCTCGATCGGCGCACACAAACGCTTGACAGCCCGGAGACGCGACCGATCTTCACTGCCGAGAAGAAGAGTCTGGTGATTGACTGGTTGGTCAAGTGGCGTGTCACTGACGCACGCCAATTCATCCGTAACAACGGCGTCGACATGCGCAATGTCGAAAGCCGCCTCAGCCCGATCGTGCAGGCTGCGTTCAATGAAGAGGTGACCAAGCGCACCGTCCAGGCAATGCTCGCCACCGACCGTGACCGCGTCATGCAGGGCGTGCGCACTCGGCTGACCGACGAGGCCAAGTCTTTCGGCATCGAGATTGTCGACGTGCGCATCAAGCGCGTCGATTTCTCCGCGAACATCACAGATTCGGTCTACCGCCGCATGGAATCCGAGCGCAAGCGCGTCGCCAATGAACTTCGTTCAACCGGCGCTGCAGAGGCCGAGAAGATCCGCGCGGATGCCGACCGCCAGCGCGAGGTCATCGTCGCCGAAGCCTATCGCGATGCGCAGAAAGTGAAAGGCGAGGGCGACGCAGCAGCTTCGACGCTCTACGCTGAGGCCTTCGGCCGCGATCCTCAATTCGCACAGTTTTACCGAAGCCTGGAGGCGTACCGAACCAGCTTCCGAAACAAGAACGACGTGATGGTGCTGGATCCATCCAGTGAGTTCTTCGATGCGATGCGCGGGAACGGCGGGAGCGCCCCGTCCGGCAAGAAGTGAGCGGTGCAGGGGATCCCTGGAATGCACTGCTGCTGGCGTTTGGCTTGATGCTGGTGTTGGAAGGGTTGCTGCCCTTCCTGAGCCCGCCGCAATGGCGGACATTGTTTGCACAGGCCGCAAAACTCACCGATGGGCAACTGCGGTTTCTGGGCCTGACGGCCCTGATCGTGGGGTGCGCCATCCTGCTCTTCGCCTTCGATTGAGCCGAGTCCGAGGACTCTTGGCGGGCGGGCAGCGCCAAGCGCGCCGCCTACAATCTTCGTTTTAACAGGTTGGTGCATTGACATGGTGTCTGCTTGGCTGCTGCCGGAGCACATCGCTGACGTTCTGCCCGCACAGGCACGGCAGGTGGAGCGCATGCGCAGAACACTGCTTGATGTAGCCGGCGGTTATGGTTACGAACTGGTGATCCCGCCCCTGGTGGAGCACCTGGATTCGCTGTTGAGCGGTACGGGTCGCGAGCTTGATCTGCGCACATTCAAACTGGTCGATCAGCTCAGCGGTCGCACCGTTGGCATGCGTGCCGACAGTACGCCGCAAGTGGCGCGCATCGACGCGCACCTGCTCAACCGCGAGGGCATCACGCGTTTGTGCTATTGCGGACCGTTGCTGCACACCTTGCCTTCAGGCTTGCATGGCACCCGAGAACCGCTGCAGTTTGGTGCGGAGATCTTCGGGCATTCAGGCCTGGAAGCTGACCTCGAGGTCATTGATCTCGCCCTCGATTGCGCGAAGGCGGTGGACCTGCAGTCACCCACACTCGACATGAGCGATGCGCGCATCGTCCGCGGGTTGCTCGCTGGGGCCGCGATTGATTCCGAGCAGATTCATGCGGTGGTCGACGCGCTGGCAGCCAAGGACGGCGCCGAATTGGGTCGCCTGAGCAGCGGCCTGTCGCCGGAGGTGCGTGCGGGCTTGCAGTGCCTGCTGCGCCTGTATGGCAACGAAGAAGTGCTGACCTCGGCCGAGGCCCAGTTGCCAAGGCGCGCAGCGATCACCGCGGCGTTGCGTGATCTGCGACTGTTGGGGCGTCATGTCCAAGCGGCCTATCCCGCCGTACAGGTTGGCTATGACCTGGCCGATGTGGGTGGCTACGCGTACTACAGTGGTGCGCGCTTTGCGATCTACGCGCCGGGGTCGTGCGATGCGCTGCTGCGTGGCGGGCGTTACGACGAAGTGGGGGCGGTGTTTGGCCGCAGTCGCCCGGCGGTTGGATTCAGTGTGGTCGACCTGAAGGAACTTGCCGAGCAGGCCCCTGTGGGTCGGTCGCCTGCTGCGATACGTGCGCCGTGGTCGGAGGACTCTTCCTTGCGCGATGCCGTTCGGCGACTGCGACAGCAGGGTGAGTCGGTCATCTGCTTGTTGTCGGGCCACGACATGGAAGGTGAGGGCTTTGACTGCGACCGGGAACTGGTTTCGCAAGGTGGCAATTGGGTCGTACGGACCTTATGAGTGGTTGTGCGGCCGGCCTGGATGCGCTGGTCTCTTTTTCTGGACTTTCAAGACATGGGTGATTCTCAAGCCGGCGCGTCCGGACGCAACGTGGTCGTCATCGGCACCCAGTGGGGCGATGAAGGCAAGGGCAAGGTTGTCGACTGGTTGACCGACCATGCGCAAGGCGTGGTGCGCTTTCAGGGGGGGCACAACGCCGGACACACACTGGTCATCAAGGGCGTGAAGACGGCCTTGCAACTCATTCCGTCGGGCATCATGCGCGACGGCGTGGCCTGCTACATCGGCAACGGCGTGGTGGTGGATCCGACGCATCTTCTGCTTGAAATCGAGCGGTTGGAAGTCATGGGCCTTGATGTGCGTTCGCGCCTCTTCATCAGTGAATCGTGTCCGTTGATCCTGCCGTTTCACGTCGAAGTCGACAAGGCTCGCGAGGCACTGCGCGAGACCAGTGGCGTGGGCAAGATCGGCACCACGGGCAAGGGCATCGGTCCGGCCTATGAAGACAAGGTGGCGCGTCGCGCGTTGCGCGTGCAGGACTTGAAGCATCCGCAGCGTTTTGCGACAAAGCTGCATGAATTGCTTGACTTACACAACGTCGCGTTGTCGGGCTACCTCAAGTCAGAGCCGCTGGAATTCCAGCCGATCTACGACTTGGCCATGTCCCTCGCTGATCAGATCAAGCCGATGATGGCTGACGTGGGCTATGCACTCCACACGGCCCATGCGGCGGGGGCTAATCTGCTGTTTGAAGGAGCGCAAGGCTCGCTGCTCGACATCGACCACGGCACCTATCCTTACGTGACGTCAAGCAACTGCGTGGCCGGAAATGCGTCGGCCGGCGCTGGCGTCGGACCCGATCTGCTGCACTACATCCTCGGCATTACCAAGGCGTACACCACGCGAGTAGGTAGCGGGCCCTTCCCGACTGAACTGCCGATGGCTGTGCCCGGCACGGTCGGCCATCACCTGTCCACCGTCGGCCAGGAGCGCGGCACGGTCACCGGACGCCCACGGCGATGCGGTTGGCTGGACGCTGCTGCATTGAAGCGATCCATCATCATCAACGGCGTCTCGGGCTTGTGTATCACGAAGCTGGACGTGCTTGACGGGCTGGACGAGATCAAGGTGTGCGTTGGCTATGAACTGCATGGCCGGCGCACTGACATCCTTCCCCTTGACGCCGACGACATCACCGATTGCGTGCCCATCTATGACACGTTCCCTGGCTGGACTGAAACGACGGCAGGCGTGACCCACTGGGATGCGCTGCCGTTGAATGCGCGGCGGTATCTGGAGCGCGTTCAGGCCTTCATCGGCGCGCCAATCGACATGGTGTCCACCGGCCCGGACCGTGATCACACCATCCTGTTGCGTCACCCCTATCAGGCCAGCACGACATGAACGCGATAGCGGCGATGCCCTCGGTCAGCTCAAGGAGAAGCCCATGCTGACCGACGACGGTAAGCACCTCTATGTCTCCTGGGGCGAGTACCACATGCTGATCGAGCGGCTGGCGCTGAAGATACACGCGTCAGGTTGGGAGTTCGATCAGATACTTTGTCTGGCACGGGGTGGCATGCGGCCGGGCGACGTGTTGTCGCGGGTGTTCGACAAGCCGCTGGGCATCATGTCTACCAGTTCATACCGAGCCGCTGGAGGTACCCTGCAGGGACGGCTGGACATGGCGACCTACATTACCCTGCCGCAAGGCGAATTGGGTGGCCGCGTGCTGCTGGTCGACGACCTGGCCGATACCGGTGTGACCCTGCGGGCCGTCGTCGAACGGTTGCGTGGCATGCCCTCGATTAGCGAACTGCGCTCAGCGGTGATCTGGACCAAAGGGATTTCGTCGTACCAGCCCGACTATCACGTCGAACTGCTGCCCACGAGCCCGTGGATTCACCAGCCGTTCGAGGAATACGACGACATGCGGCCCGACAAGCTCGCGAAGAAGTTCGCGATCTGAGCGCCTATAGCGTCGCCGAACATGCGTACTGTCAGTTCATCGACAGTTCATTCAAAACCCGAAAACAAAGAAGCCAGCACACGTGCTGGCTTCGATATATTTGGTGCCCAGGAGAGGACTCGAACCTCCACGGAGTTACCCGCTAGTACCTGAAACTAGTGCGTCTACCAATTCCGCCACCTGGGCATTCAGGAAGCCTGAGATCATATCATCGACAAGACAACAAACCAA
>CANHNO010000068.1 GCA_947462065.1 Burkholderiales bacterium
GACCGCCTCTACGGCGGCTCTGGCAACGACATCCTCAACGGCCAAGGCGGCACCGACTACCTCGAAGGCAACGACGACGCCGACATCCTTGACGGTGGCTTGAATGACGACACCCTGCTCGGGGGCTCGGGCGCCGACGTGTTTGTCGTGGGTTTGAACGCCGGCCGGGACACGATCCTCAACCCCGACACAACGGATCAGATACGGCTTTCCGGTCGCATCTTGAACGGCTCGGGCACCTTCAAGAGCAGCAGCAACGGCGTGACGGTGTGGGCCGACTCTTCGCAGGCCGGCACCCCCGTCACCTACATCCACGACGCGGTGAATCGTGAGTTGACCGTCGTTGGGGCGGGCTCTTTTGTGCGGGTCAGGGACTTCGACAGTGGTGAGCTCGGCATCTCGGTGCCGGTCGCGCCGGCTCCGGCGTCCGCCCCCACGCCGGCCACCAGCTTCGATCTTTCCACTTCTGCGGGCCGCTACCAGTGGAGCCTGAGTGGCACGCTGCCGCAGACCGACAACTGGCGTGTCTTCAACGCCAACAGCCTGTCCACCGGTTCGGTGCTCACGGCGCAGGGTAACGATGTGATCGTCGGCGGCACGGCGAGCATCACGCGACAGACCTTTCTGAGTAGCGGCGCAGGGAATGACCGCGTGTACAGCGGCACCGAACAGACGCTGGCTGAAGCCATCGCCGCCGGTGAGGTGCAGGCAGCCACGCGGCGTAGCGTCTACATGCTGTCTGGCGACATTGGCGATGACGTACTTGTCGGCGCGGGAGACGATGACGCGCTGTTCGGTGGTACGGGCAGCGACACGCTGATCGGTGGCAGCGGCGGCGATGTGATCTTTGCCGATGGCAACAACGATTACGCCTCGACCGTGGACAACGGCACAGGGGCGGGCTCGTGGATCACGGGGGCCAACAACGCTTTCACAGACCAGCAGCGTCAGCTCACCTTGGCCACGAATGTGGCAGCAGTAGGGACCACGGGTAGCCTGCAGGTATTGAAGGTCTTGGTGAAGTCCATCAACCCACTGGCCGACACCGACTTGTCTGGGCTGCGCAACATGCAGCGGCAAAACGTGGTGCCAGATGCAGGGGACACGCGCCCCTACATCCCAGGCTCGCAACGCACCTATGGTGACCTCACGGGTGGTGCCTGGTTTGGCACGAATGTGGGCAATGGCAATGATCTCATCCATGCGGGCGCCGGAGATGACGTGGTCAATGCCGGAGGTGGTGACGATGTGGTCGATGCAGGCACTGGCAACGACCAGGTAGCGGGTTACGACGGCAACGATGTGATCTATGGCGGGGCCGGCAATGATGGCCTGCAAGGCGACTATCAGTCCGCAGTGACCACAGGCGAAGCGGTCGAGAACCTGACCTACTACGGTGCCAGCGGCGTCATCCGCTACACGTTGGACGCCAGCCGCCATGGGCAGGACATCATCGATGGTGGCGCCGGTAATGACGTGATTTTTGGTGGCGGAGGCTCAGACCTTCTGTACGGCGGCTCCGACAACGACGTGATCTACGGCGACGACTACAAGCTGTCCAGCCAGTACGCTGGCGACGATCACCTGGACGGCGGCAGCGGGAACGATCAACTGGTTGGCGGCGGCGGCGCTGATGAGCTCATTGGCGGCGATGGAGCCGACCGCCTGGAAGGCGACGACCTCGTGGCAGACGTGGCGGCCACATGGCACGGCGCCGACCGACTCGAGGGCGGGCGCGGTGACGACAACCTCTACGGCGGTGGCGGCGATGATGTTTTGCAGGGTGGCGATGGCAACGACTGGCTCGCTGGCGAGGATCAGCTGACGGCTACTTCTGCTACGACGCTGACCGGAAACGACTCATTGGATGGCGGGATCGGCAACGACACGCTGGTCGGCGGCGCGGGTAACGACACGCTGATCGGTGGCGGCGGTGCCGATCAGTTGTATGCGGGAACAGGGAACGATGTCCTCATTGCAAGCGGCATCGGAAGCGTTTTGGACAGCGGCGCGGGTCGCGACCTGCTGCAGATCGCCGACGGCTCGAACATCACAGTCAACGTCACCAGCACCTCGGCAGCAGACGCAGACGATCTGATGCTGGGTGGCGGGTTGACCTCGACCTCAGTCAGTGTTGCCATGAGCGGCAGTCTTGATCCAAATGCTCAGACGGCCACACTGACATTCGCAGGATCGGCAACCGTCATACGCCTGTCGACTTCCTCTGCCACCGCGTCGCTGGGGAACGCGCTGAACACATTGCAGTTCAGTGATGGCGTGACCTGGTCAGCGTTCGACATCCGCGCCAAGCTCCATGGGTCAGTCAGCGACGGCGCTGACACGCTGGTTGCGCTCAACGGTATCGATGACTTCCTGGTTGGCAACAAGGGAGACGACAAGCTTTACGGCGGGAATGGCAGCGATTCCCTGGATGGAGGTGATGGAGAGGACTGGATTACTGGCGACTATGGAAATGACACGCTGATCGGTGGAGCAGCTTGGGATCAATTGCAGGGTGGCGAGGGTAACGATGTTTTCATTGGAGGTACTGGCAATGATGAACTGCATGACTTCAGCACTACGAGCAATGATGTTTACCGCTACTCACGTGGTGATGGCTTCGACGTCATCAATGACCTGGGGGGAAACGATCGGCTTGAACTGGGCGCAGGCATTAGCGAGGCAGATGTTCAACTGTTCCAGGAAGGCAGCATTCTTCAGATGCGCCTGCCTGACTCAGGAGGCCACAGCATTGGCAACACGCTGACTTCTGGCGCGATCGATGCGCAGCGCTTCATTGAGACGATCAGGTTTGCTAGCCACGTCGAGTGGGGCGTGGCGCGCATCAAGCAAGAGCTGCTCAAGGGGACTACCGGGGCGGACCGCATCTACGGTTTCGAGACCAACGATTCAATTGATGGTGCAGATGGCAACGACACCATCGAAGGTATGTCGGGGGACGACACGCTATCTGGGTCACGAGGCAACGATTTGTTGTGGGACGTCAGAGGTAATGACCAGTTGCTGGGCGGTGAAGGAAATGACGATCTTTCTGGCGGCGAAGGCAACGATTTGCTGATTGGTGGCGTAGGTGACGACTTCCTCTTCGGCGGCGTTGGGAACGACGCTTTTCGCTTTGGATACGGCGATGGCGCAGACACCATCGCAGCAGAGTTGAGCGGCAGCGACCGCATCGAGTTCGACTCAAGCGTTCTGTCTGCCAGCTTCTCCTTCCAGCAGACAGCACGGGCGCTCGTGCTTTCCTACGGCGCCACCGACAAAATCACTATCAGCGATGTGTTTGACAGCTTGACTGGTGAGTTGTACCGCTCGAACGTGCAAGCGATCCAGTTTGCAGATGGCGTTTCGTGGTCAGACGTCGCCATCGAAGCGGAGGTTGTTCGTCAGGCCCTCACCAGCACAACTGGCAACGACACCAGGCACCTCACCGCGAACTCCGACACGCTAGATGCTGGTGACGGGAACGATACCGTCTATGGAATGGGCGCAGGCGACATCTTGTCTGGTGGTAACGGCAACGACGTCTTGTATGGTGGAATCGGCAACGACACCCTGCGGGGCGGCACAGGCAACGACGTCCTCGAAGGCGAGGACGGCAACGACGCGTTGCAAGGTGGAGACGGGGCAGACACCCTGCGCGGTGGTTACGACGGCGTGGACACTTTCGATGGAGGCGCTGGCAACGATACGCTGGACGATCTGAAAGGTGCAGACATCGTCTACTTCGGCAGAGGCGACGGGCAGGATGTTGTCGAAACGGTCACCTACAGCACCTTTGGCGTCAACAGCACGATCGAGTTCAAGACGGGGGTATTGCCATCGGACGTCGCGGCCCGACGCGTGTCTGACGGCCAGTTCACAGGCCTTGCCGGTCTGGAATTGAGCATCCTTGGAACCACGGACAAGATCCTCGCAAGGAGCTATTTCAACCCCGGTACTTACAGCGTGATTCAGCAAGTCCGCTTCTCCGATGGAACGATCTGGGATGCAACACGTATCCAGCAGGAAGTCGATGCGAGCCTGTCGCGGACTTTGGTTGGAACCGAGGCAGCCGATACGCTGACAGGGGGTAGCAGCAACGACGTCTTGTACGGCTTGGGTGCAAGCGACATGCTCGTCGGCAACGCCGGTAACGACACGCTGGACGGCGGAGCGGGTGCCGACACGATGGTGGGCGGCTACGGGGACGATGTTTATCGCGTCGACGACACCGGTGACGTCCTGATCGAGGCTGCCAACCAGGGCTGGGACACGGTCGAGTCCTCGATCACGTGGACACTGCCAGAAAACATTGATGTTCTGCGCTTGCAGGGCAGCGGCAACATCAACGCAACCGGCAATGGCTCTACCAACTTCCTGGCTGGTAACGCTGGGGCGAACCGCCTGGACGGCGGCGGTGGATTCGATTCCCTGATGGGCGGCGCAGGCGACGACACCTATGTTGTCGGCAACCTTTCCGCTTATGTCTACGAGTACGCGGGTGACGGGCTGGACACCGTCGAGTCTTCCATTGGATTTACGCTGCCTGACGAGGTTGAGAATTTGACCCTCACCGGGACATCCAACATCAACGCCACGGGCAACATACTTGCCAACGTGCTCACCGGCAACAGCGCCAACAACACGCTGAACGGTGGCGCGGGCGCTGACACGCTGGTAGGCGGTGGAGGCAACGACGTCTATGTGGTCGATGTAGCAACCGATGTCGTGATCGAAGCGATTGGCGAAGGCACCGACACCGTCCAAGCGGCAGTGACCTGGACGCTCGGCGACACGCTCGAGAACCTGACCTTGACTGGCACTGCCACGATCAACGGCACCGGCAACACACTGAACAACAGGCTCACGGGCAACGCCGCCAACAACCAGCTGACAGGTGGAGCCGGCAAAGACACACTCAACGGTGGCGCTGGCGCTGACACGCTGGTCGGCGGGGCAGGCAACGACATTTACATGGTCGATGTGGCAACCGACGTCGTGATCGAGGCGGCCAACGAAGGCGTCGACACGGTCCAATCAGCGGTGACATGGACTCTCGGAGACACTCTCGAAAACCTGACCTTGACAGGCTATGCAGCAATCAACGGCACCGGCAACGCGCTGAACAACGCACTCACCGGCAACTCCGGGAACAACGTACTGATGGGCGGCGCCGGCAACGACACGCTGAACGGCGGTGGGAGCACCGACACGATGGTCGGCGGCCTCGGCAACGACACCTATGTCGTCGACATCATCTATGACGTGATCACCGAAGCAGAGAACGAAGGCACCGACACGGTTCGGTCGGCCGTGAACTGGACGCTCGGCGCCAATCTCGAGAACCTGATGCTGACGGGATCGTCCGCGATCAATGCCACTGGCAACGCGCTGAACAACGTGCTCACTGGCAACTCTGGCGCCAACATGCTGACGGGCGGTGCCGGCAACGATACCTACAGAGGCGGCCTCGGCGCTGACACGCTAAGCGACACCTCGACGACGTCGAACGACATCTATGCGTGGGGTCGCGGCCAGGGCGCCGACATCGTGACCGATGCTGGGGGAAACGACCGCCTGGACATCCTGGCTGGTGTCACTGAAGACCAGGTCTGGCTGCGTCAGATCGGCAACGACCTGGAGCTGTCGGTGATCGGCACGACCGACCGCCTGACGATCAACGGGTGGTACTCGAGCCCAAGCAATCAGATCGAAAGCTTCAGGCTCGCCGACGGGCAGGCCCTGCTGGCCTCACAGGTGCAGCAATTGGTCAATGCGATGGCGGCTTTCGCACCGCCGGCGGCAGGGCAAACGACCTTGCCGGCGAGTCACGCGGCTGCATTGACTCCGGTGATCGCGCCGAGCTGGGCTTGAGGCTGAGTTCGCAGCGTGCCGCGCGTCGGGCGGCGTGCACAGCTGCCAATCTGGAGCACCAACGCCGGTGCTTCAGGTTGGTATGGCTGGAAGCGGGCAGGTCAGGTGACCCGAACTCGAATACTTGAAGCGCCAGCGTTCAGACTGCGAGCGCCTCAATGCCCTTCTTTTCGATGATCTGCAGCAACTTGGCCGCGGCACCGCCGGGATGTTTTCCAGACGCAGGGGACTCCCACTTCTGTACCGTCGACGTGGTCACGTTGAGGAAACCGGCGAAGACCGATTGGCTCATCTTCGCTTTCTTGATCCGGATCTGAGCGACCCGCTCGGGCGTGTAGGCCGGAGGCGGTGAGTACAGCGCCTTGATACGGCCCAGGTCGTGAGCGGAAAGCACCTCGTGCTTGTTGAGCAAGAGAGCCATTTCGATCATCTCTGCAGAGATTCGATCAGTTTTCCTGGCCGCCATGACAGATCTCCTTCAAAACAGCGTCCTCGATCAACGCGTCCAATTTCTTGGCACTTGCCCTTTGCAAGGCCTCGCCAATAACCTGCGCCTGGGCAACATTCGCATCCGAGAAGTCAGTGCCGGGATCGCTCTTCTGTCGCCCTGCAATGAAGAAGATGCCATGAACGCCTTCCTTAACCACCAGCGTGCGTGTCGCACCGCTCTTGCCTTGCCCCAGAACAGCAATGCGCTTCTTACACAAACCGGCTCCAAGATCGGCTTCATACTGGCCGCGCTGGATTTCTTGAGCAGCGGCGCATAGTTGCTCGTCGGAGAGAATCTTTTTCGCCCAACGGGCGAAGGTTTTGAGCTTGAATACGCGTTTCTTCACTGCGCCTGACTATCGCACTTTGTGCTATGCCCTGCAACCCAGCCAGTTACGGCACAGCTGTGTTGTGCTCGGTTCTGGAGTCGAAGCCGTGAATTGAGCCAAGTAGCTCAGGCGGTTGAACAGCCTGTCTGCGCCAGCTTGCCGACCTGATGAGTCGGCAGAGGAGCCATCACAACGCGGCGAAGATGAACTGTCGGTGATCGGTACGATCCACCGCCTGACGATCAACGGCTGGTACACGAGCCCAAGCAATCGCATAGAAAGCTTCAGGCCCGGCGACGGGCAGGCCCTGCTGGCATCGCAGGTGCAGCAATTGATCTATGCGATGGCGGCTTTCGCTATCAATGCATCTATTCCGTGCGCCATGCGCTTTGCGGCGCCGCGGTGTCGCTTCGCGAATGCTGTAGCGCGATCGACACTGGGGTATCGCGCGTTGGGCAGCATCGATGCGTTGGGTCGATCTTTCCCTGACGTAGCCAACATATCCGTCGCCACACGCAGCGCCTCATCGATGTCGTCCACCCGCATCGCCGCGCCTTCACGCTGCGCCATCGCCGCTGCGTCGGCGAAGTTGAAAGTGTGCGGGCCCATCAGCACCGGGCAGCCGCAGGCGGCGGCTTCGATCAGGTTCTGGCCGCCCAGCGGCTCGAAGCTGCCGCCGAGCAGTGCCACCTGCGCGCAGCTGTAATAGGCCGCCATCTCGCCGATGGAGTCGCCCAGCCACACGTCGGCCTGTCCGGCCTCGGGCGGCGGTGTGTCGGCCCAGGTGCTGCGGCGCACGACGGTCAGGCCGCTGGCCGTAATCAGCGCAGCCACTTCGTCGAAGCGCTGCGGGTGGCGGGGCACGATCAGCAGCAGTGGGCCCGGGTGCGTGTCCGATGCAGGCTGCTGCTGGCGCATCAGGTTCCAGGCCGAGAGCAAAGCGGCCTCTTCGCCTTCGCGCGTGCTGGCCGCCAGCACCACGGGGCGGCCGATGGCTCGCCGCCAGGCGCGGCCGAGTGCGAGCTGTGCGGCGTCGGGCGTCATGTCGAACTTCACATTGCCGCTCACCTCCACGCGCGGCGCGCCCACGGCCCGCAGGCGCTCGGCGTCTTCAGGCGTTTGCGCCAGCACCAAGGCCACGCTGCGGGCGGCCGGGCGGAAAAGCGCCTGCAATCGCTCGGCCTTGCGCGCGCTGCGTTCGCTGAGCCGCGCATTGGCCAGCACCATCGGCACGCCACGGCGCTGCGCGGTATGCAGCAGGTTGGGCCAGATCTCGGTTTCCATCAGCACACCGACGGCGGGCTGGAAGTGCTTGAAGAAGCGAGACACCGCGCCGGGTGTGTCGAACGGCAGCCACACCTGGCGGTCGCCGGTTCGCAGCAAGGCGGCGCCCGCGGTGCGGCCGGTGGCGGTGCCATGGGTCAGCAGCAAGCGCATGGCGGGCCGCTGTTCGCGCAGCGCCGCAATCAAGGCGGCAGCGGCCCGGGTTTCGCCCAACGACACCGCATGCACCCACACCCAACCCGATGAGGCAGCGCTTTTGCCATACCAGCCAAAGCGCTCGCCGATCGCGTGGCGATACAAGGGCTCGGCGCGCCCGCGCCGCCACAGCTTCAGCAAGTAAGCCGGTGTGGCCAGCCACAACAACGTGGCGTAGGCGATGCGCGCCAGATGCTGCACAGCGGTCAGCGGGCAGCCCTGGGCCGGAAGGCTTGGGTCAGTGCGCCGCCTTGGCGATCTGCGCGTCGGGCTTCACCGCCAGCAGCGCGGCCATGAAGTCGGCTTCGATGCGGTGCAGCGCCTTCTCGGTGTGGCCTTCGAAGCGCATAACCAGCACCGGCGTGGTGTTCGATGAGCGGATGAGGCCGAAGCCGTCCTTGTATTCAGCGCGCAGCCCGTCGATGGTGATGACTTCCAGCGCGCCAGGGAACTTGGCCGTTTCAAGCAGCTTCTGCACCAGCACCTTGGGCTCGCCTTCGGCGCAGGGCACGTTCAGCTCGGGGGTGTTGAAGCTGGTGGGCAGGGCGTTGAGCACCTTGCTCGGGTCCTTGCTGCGGCTCAATATCTCCAGCAGGCGCGCGGCGGTGTAAGTGGCGTCGTCAAAGCCAAACCAGCGTTCGCCAAAGAAGATGTGGCCGCTCATTTCGCCCGCCAGTGGCGCCTTCACCTTCTTCATTTGCGCCTTGACGAGCGAGTGGCCGGTCTTCCACATCAGCGGCTTGCCGCCTGCCTTGCGGATCACTGGCGCCAGGCGCTGGGTGCACTTCACGTCGAAGATGATGGTGGCGCCGGAGTTGCGGCTGAGCACGTCCTTCGCGAACAGCATCAGTTGGCGGTCGGGGTAGATGATGTTGCCGTCTTTGGTCACCACGCCCAGGCGGTCGCCGTCGCCGTCGAAGGCCAAGCCGATCTCGGCATCGGTGGTCTGCACGGTGCGGATCAGGTCAGCCAGGTTCTCGGGCTTGCTCGGGTCGGGATGGTGGTTGGGGAAGTCGCCATCGACCTTCGAGTACAGCTCGGTCACCTCGCAGCCCAACGCGCGCAGGATGCCCGGGGCCGAAGCGCCCGGGATGCCGTTGCCGGAGTCGACCACGATCTTCATCGGACGCTTGAGCTTGGCGTCGCCGGTGATGCGCGCGCTGTACTCGGGCACGATGTCCATCGTTGCCGAACGGCCGGCCTTCACGACATAGTCTTCGGCCTCCATGCGCACGCGCAGGGCCTGGATCTCGTCGCCGTAGATGGCACGGCCGGCCAGCACCATCTTGAAGCCGTTGTAGTCCTTCGGGTTGTGGCTGCCGGTGACCATGATCCCGCTGTGGCAGCCTTTGCGCCCGCGCGTGGCGGCCACGTAGTAAAGCATCGGCGTGGTCACAGCGCCCAGGTCAACGACGTCGAGCCCTGTGGACGCCAGCCCGCGGATCAGCGCCGCCGCAAGGCCCGGCCCGGACAGGCGCCCATCGCGACCCACCGCCACCGCCTTCTCGCCAGCCTTGACGGCCTCGCTGCCGAAGGCCCGGCCCAGGTGCTCAGCGAAGCTTTCGTCGACCGTCTTGCCGACGATGCCGCGGATGTCATAAGCCTTGAAATTGGACGCGGTGACTTTCATGGAAGGCGGGCCTTTCTGAGTTGCGGCGGATTGTAGGAGTGCGGGTTGACAGCTCGGCGGCACCGCCAGGGGCTGAAATCAGCCACGCGGATGATGGGCCGCGTGCAGCGTTTTCAGGCGCTCGCGCGCGACGTGGGTGTAGATGGTCGTCGTCGAGATGTCGGTATGCCCTAGCAACATCTGCACCGCCCGCAGGTCCGCGCCGTGGTTCAGCAGGTGGGTGGCAAAAGCGTGCCGCAAGGTGTGGGGTGACAGCGGCACATGCACCCCACCATGCAGCGCATGCTGCTTGATCAGCCGCCAGAACATCTGCCGGGTCATCGGTCCGCCGCGGGCAGTGACGAACAGCGCGTCGCTCACTTGCTTCTTCAATATGTCGGCTCGCGCCGACTCCAGATATCGCACCAGCCAGACCCGTGCCTCCTCGCCAAACGGCACCAGCCGCTCCTTCGCACCCTTGCCGGTGATGCGCAGGGCACCATCGACCAGGCCGAGATGCACCGTCTTCAGCGTGACCAGTTCGGTGACACGCAGCCCGCTGGCGTACATCAGCTCCAGCATCGTGCGGTCGCGCAGGCCGAGCGGCGTGTCCACATCGGGCGCGGCCAGCAGCGCCTCGACCTGCGCTTCGCTGAGGATCTTGGGCACGCGCAGCGGTTGCTTGGCGGCCAGCAGCTTCAGAGTGGGGTCGGCGGTGATGAGGTTTTCACGCAGCGCCCAGCGGAAGTAGCGCTTGAACACCGTCAGCCGGCGGTTGGTGCTGCTGGCCTTGCTGCCGGCGTGGCGCGCCACCGCGTAGTCGCGCAGGTGGGTTTCATTGGTGGCGTTGAGCGCGGCTGCCGGCGCGCCGGCGAGCCATTGCGCATACAGCGTCAGGTCGCGCCGGTAGGCGGCCAACGTGTTGGCCGACAGGCCGTCCTCGATCCACAGCGCATCGATGAAGCGGTCGATCGCGGCGGCGCTGTCGTGTAGCGGGCTCATGGCGTGATTCTCGCTGTCACACTCACTCGATATGTCGAACGCTCTGGTGCTGGTGCCCGATCTGCTGCTGATCGTGGTTGGATTCCTGCTCTGCCGCTACACGCCGCTGAACCGGACGGTGTGGGACGCGGTCGAGCGACTGACCTACCACCTGCTGTTCCCGGTGCTGCTGTTCGTCTCGATCACCAGGAGCCCGCTGCACCCGGCGCAAACAGCCAATCTGGCGCTGGTGGGCGTGGGCACGCTGCTTTGCGGCGTGGCGCTGGCGTATGCGCTGAAGTTGTGGCCGGGCGTCGATGCGCGGCTGCACGCCTCGGGTGCGCAAACGGCGTTCCGCTTCAACTCCTTCATCGCGCTGGCGGTCGCTGAACGACTCGGCGGTGCCGAGGCGCTGACCTCGATGGCGCTGCTGATCGCGCTCGGCGTACCGATCGGCAATGTGGGCGCGGTGTGGCCGCTGGCGCGCCACGGCGGACATCATTACGGCCGCGAGTTGCTGAGCAACCCGTTGATCCTCAGCACGCTGGCGGGGTTGCTGTTCAACGTGGCCCAGCTGCAGCTGCCCGATGTCGTCGGCACCACGCTGCACCGGATGGGTCTGGCGGCGATCCCGCTGGGCTTGATGGCGGTGGGGGCGGGCCTGAAGCTCGGTGGGTTGAAAGCCGCCCCGAAACTGGCGGCGGCGCTCATGGCGATTCGCCATCTGGCGCTGCCGGTGATCGCGCTGGGCTTGTCCTCCTTGCTGACGCTGCCGCCCACGCAACGTGCGGTCGTGCTGGCCTTCGCTGCCTTGCCCACCGCGTCGAGCGCCTATGTGCTGGCAGTTCGCATGGGTGGGCACGGTCCGTTCGTGGCCGGGCTGGTGACACTGTCAACTCTGCTCGGGATGGTCAGCGTGCCGCTCTGGCTGGCGATTGGCGCTGGCGGGTGAATCAGGCGCCAAGCGCCCAGTCGATGTGCTCGCGCACCAGGTCGCTGGCGCCATCGCGCGCCGCCACCAGAGACGTCCGCAGTGCAGATTCAAGCGCGGCGTCAGACGCTGTTCTCAGCGCATTGCCCATCGCCACCGCGAGGTTGCGCCGCCAGCGCTCGTGGCCGATGCGGCGGATGGCGCTGCCTTCGGTGTGGCGCAGGAAATCGGTTTCGCTCCATTCCCACAGCTCCAGCAAGCTCGGGTTGGCGAGCGCCGGGCGCACATCGAAATCGGGCAGCGCACTGCGCTGCGCGTACTTGTTCCACGGGCACACCAGTTGGCAATCGTCGCAGCCATAGATGCGGTTGCCCATCGGCTCGCGGAACTCGATCGGAATCGGGCCGGCATGTTCGATCGTCAGGTAGCTGATGCAGCGCCGCGCATCGAGCCGGTACGGAGCCACGATCGCCTGGGTGGGGCAGATGTCGATGCAGGCGCTGCAGCTGCCGCAGTGCGCGGCCACCGGCTCGGTCACCGGCAACGGCAGATCGAGGTAGATCTCACCGAGAAAGAACATCGAACCCGCGTCGCGGTGCAGCGCCAGCGTGTGCTTGCCACGCCAGCCGGTGCCGCTGCGGGTGGCAAGCTCCACCTCGAGCACCGGTGCCGAATCGGTGAACACGCGGTAGCCGAACGGGCCGATGGCGCTGGCGATGTGATCGGCCAGCGTCTGCAGGCGTTGACGCAGCACCTTGTGATAGTCGCGGCCCCGGGCATAGACCGACACCGTGGCTTGCTCAGGCACTTCCAGGCGCTGCCATTCGTTGGCCTGCCAGTCGGTGGAAGCACCCGGCGCCGCGGCCGGCAGGTAGTTCATGCGCGCGGTCAGCACGCGCAGGGTGCCTGGCACCAGTTCGGCCGGCCGGGCGCGTTTCAGGCCATGCCGCGCCATGTAGTCCATGGAACCGTGGCAGCCATCCGACAACCACGCCTGCAGGCCGGGTTCTGCACTGCTCAGATCGACGTC
>CANHNO010000069.1 GCA_947462065.1 Burkholderiales bacterium
CGCTGGCCACCTCGACGATCTGCCCGGCGTACATCAGCGCCACCCGCTGCGCCATGCCCGACACCACCGCCAGGTCGTGCGTGATCAGCAGCAGGCCCATGCCCTGCTCGCGCTGCAACTGTTTCAGCAAATCCAGGATCTGCGCCTGGATCGCGACATCGAGCGCGGTGGTGGGCTCATCGGCCACCAGGAAAGCCGGCTCGGCGGCCAAGGCGATCGCGATCATCACCCTCTGCTTCTGCCCGCCGCTCATGCGGAACGGGTAGTCGTCGACACGCCGCTCAGGCTCGGGGATACCGACACGGCCCAGCCATTCGATGGCCTTCGCGCGGGCTGATGCACCGCGCAGCGCGGTATGCGTCTCGATCGCCTCGACGATCTGATCGCCCACCCGCATGACCGGGTTCAGGCTGGTGGCCGGCTCCTGGAAGATCATGCCGATGCGGCCACCGCGCAGGCGGCGCATCGCCGACTCGGGCAGCGACAGCGTCTCCTGCCCCTCGATCTCGACGCGCCCGGCGGTGACGCGGCCGTTGTCGGGCAGCAGCCGCATCAGTGCCAGCGCCGTCATGCTCTTGCCACAACCCGACTCGCCGACCAGCGCAAAGGTCTCGCCACGCTCGATGCACAGCGACAGCCCATCGATTGCGCGCACCAGGCCGGCGTCGGCATCAATGGCCACTTTCAGGTCGGTGATGGTGAGCATCGTGGATCAGCCTGCCTTGACCGGCGCAGGCGTGCGTCCCGCACGAAAAACCCTTGCCCGCGGATCGAACGCGTCGCGCACGCCATCGGCAAAGAAGTTCGCCGCCAGCACCAAAGTGACCATGAAGCCGAAGGCCGCTGCGAACGACCACCACACCACCGGGTCGCGGCTCATCTCGCTGCGTGCCAGGTTGATCATTCCGCCAAAGCTGTTCATCGACGGGTCGACGCCCACACCCACATAAGACAGCACCGCTTCGTAAAGAATCAGCCCGGAAAAATCGAGGACGGTGGTGATCAGTACCAAGTGCATCACATTGGGCATCAGATGGCGCGCGATGATGCGCCACGGACCGACGCCGAAGGCGGTCGCGGCCTGCACGTACTCGAGCTCTCGCAGCTTCAAGGCTTCGGCACGCAGCAGGCGGCAGAGCCCGGCCCACCCCGTGAGGCCGAGGATGGCGCACAGCAGGAACAGCTTCAGGTCGGCGCGCTCGGCACCGGTCTCGAACAACTCCGGGTGCTGATCCAGATAGACCTGCACCATCAGCACGCAGGCCGCGATCAGCAGCACATTGGGCACCGACGACAGTACGGTATAGAGGTACTGGATGGCTTCGTCGATCCAGCCCTTGAAGTAGCCCGCCATCAGCCCCAGGCCCACCGCCAGCGGCAGCGTCGCGATGGTTGCCAGCGTGCCGATGACGAAGGCGGTGCGAATGCTCTTGAGCGCCTGGTAGAACACATCGTTGCCGGTGCGATCGGTGCCGAGCAGGTGGTAGTCGTTCATCAGCAGCAGGGTCGGCCCGCCCAGCAGGCACAGGCCCGTGATCGTCAGCAGCGCGGCGCGCCAGCGGATGTCGCAGTCGTCGTGCCACACGCGCGCGGCGGTCTCGCGCCACGCCCACCTCTGCCGACGGGCCACGCCACGCACGACCCAGGCACCGAGCAACAGCGCCACAGCGGCACCGATCGCCAGACCACCGGCCACCCGCTTCGCGATGTCACCGGCCCACTGCGTCGCTGGCTCGCTCAGGTGCGCGCCGCCGTGCAGCAGGCGCGGCGGCAGCCGGCGCAGCTCGCCCTCCACCGTCAGCGATTCGAGCGTGAAGCTCTGATAGGCCAAAGGCCTTGAATAGGTCGCCTCGCGCGAATCGATCAGGTCTGACAGCAGCACATCGAGCAGCGACTGCGTGCGTGTGTCGTAGGCCACCGACGGCGCTGCGGCTTCGGTGCTGGCGGCCGGCAACGCACGACGGAAATGCACGCTGTCGAGCAGCGTCAGCAACAGACACAGCCCGAGCACGATCGCCGACGCGAAGGCGGCCGCGTCGCGGAAAACCAGCGTCCAGCTGGCGCGCAGGTTCGGGCTGCGCCAGACCATGCGGGCGTAGACCAGCAGCGCCACCATCAGCGCCCACATCACCGCATCGGTCCACAACAGCACAAACTTCGGCAGCATCGTCGTCATGTCAGTCTGACCCGCGGATCGATCCAGGTGTAGGCGATGTCGATCACGATGTAGCTCAGCACATAGAGCAGCGAACCGAGGAACACCATCGTGCGCACGACCGCAAAGTCCTGGTTGCTGATCGCGTCGATCACATAGGCGCCCAGCCCTGGCAGGCCGAAGAAGCTCTCGAACACCAGGCTGCCGAGGAATACATACGGCAGGTAGCCGCCGGCGCTGGTGACGATCGGGATCAGCGCATTGCGCAGCACATGGGCCGTCAGCACGCGAGGCTCGCTCAGGCCCTTGGCGCGCGCGGTACGCACGTAGTCCTTGCCGGTTTCCTCCAGGAACATGGCGCGGTAAAGGCGCGCCTCGCCACCGAGCCGGGCGAACAGCGAGAGGGCAATCGGTAGCAGGAGAAACTTGATGGCATCGAGGCCCGGCGCATAACCCGAGATCGGCGCCAGCCGCAGCACGCGCGAGAAGAAGAACTGCCCGACGATGATGTAGAACAGGCTGGAGATCGACAGCATCACCACGCACAGCACAACGCCCCAGGCATCGAAACGCGTCTGCCGGAACATCACCAGCAGCAGCGCGAACGCGGTGCTCGCGATCACCTGCAGGATGAACAAGGGGACCGCCAGCTGCAGGCTGACCGCCATCCGCGAACTCACCTGGTGGCCGATGTCGCCTGCGCTCTCGGCATCGGCACGGCCGAAATTCAGCGTGAACAGTGACACCGATCGCTCCCAGAAGATCGTGTCGGTGTAACGCTCGCTGCCTTGGCGCGCGGCATTCACATACAGCGGCTTGTCGTACCCGCGCTCGACCTTCCACTTGTCGATTTGCTCCGCCGTGACGCGCTTGCCACCGATGTTCAGCCGCGCCATGTCGTCGGGCGTGTTGACGGTGAAGAACAGGAAGAAGGTTGCCAGGTTGACACCGATCAGGATCAGCACGCCATAGCCGATGCGGCGGACGATGGCGCTCAGCATCGCCGGCTCCGGTGCGGCGTCATGCTCGATCTCCCGACAGCACCACGCCCCGCGCGTCGAGCCGCTCGCGCCGCCGGAAGCTGCGCAGCGCGAGCCAGACGATGGCGATCAGCCCCGCTGCACCCAGCCCCACCGGCCACCACACCGGCCTGTTCCACTCGGCCTGCCGGCGCACCCGTTCGGCCGCATCGATGCGGATGTAGCGCGCCATGTCGCGCACCAGAACCGCGGGCTTGGCGTTGTGCACCCAGGCCTGGAATGCGCCCGACGAATACGGGAAGTAGCCGAAGGACCACGGTGCATCCTGCTGCACGATGGCCGTCATCCGGTCGATCAGCGCCTGCTTCTCGGGGCCATCGTCGACACCCTTGAGCTGAGCGAACAGCGCGTCGTACTCGGGGTTGGCGTAGTTCGCGGTGTTCTCGCCGTCGGAGGTGGATTTCGCGTTCGGTCCGTAGAGCAGGAACAGGAAGTTCTCGGCGTCAGGGTAGTCGGCCAGCCAGCCCGACCAGAAAATCTGGTGTGTCCCCTTGCGCACCTTGTCCTGGAACTGGTTGTTGTCAGTGGCGCGGATTTCAAGTTGCACATCGATCTTCGCGAACTGCTTGACCATCCAGTCGAGTTGCGACTTCACCTCGGGCGTGGGCTGGCTGTAGTAGTCGTAGTTCAGCACCAGCGGGCGGCCGGTCACGGCATCGCGACCACCGGGATAACCGGCTTCGGACAGCAGTTTCCTGGCATCGGCAATCGGGCGGCGCACCACCTTTCCATTGGCGAGGTGGTGCGTCACCACATTGATGCCCTGCGCCTGCCCGTGGCGAGAGCCGAAGATGCCATCGGGCAGCGGGCCCATCGCGGTTTCGCCCGCGCTCTTCGGGAAGATGCGGCTGTACTCTTCCCAGTCGATCGCGATCGAGATCGCCTGGCGCAGTTGGCGGTTCTTCGCCTGCCGATCGGGAGTGTCACCTCGGCCGATCACCGGGTCGAGCATGTTGAAGCCGAGGTACCACGAGGTCACGTCGGCGAACTTGGGCAGCTGAAAGCCGCGCGCGGTGTAGTCGCGCCGCACTTCTTCCGAATCGTCCATCTCGACCAGGAATTCCAACCCATCGTCGGTGCGCTCGATGCGCGGCACGTCGTAGTAGCCCTGTCGGAACTTGGCGCGCAGCGGCACGCCCTCTTTCTCGATGACTGCGACGATGGTGTCGACGAAGGGCGTGGGTTTGCCGCAGTCGGCCAGCATGCCGTTGGTCTTGTCGGCCTCCACGCCTTCGCAGGGATAGGGCTCACCGCGGTAGTTCGGGTTGCGCTTCATCACGTGCCGTGTGTCCTGCACCGACTCGACCATCATGTACGGTCCGGTGCCCACCGGCCAGGTGTCGAGCGACAAGCCGTTGGCCGCCATGCCCGGCTGGGCGTAGAAAGCATCGGCCTCCCATGGCACCGGTGCCATGAACGTCAGCGACATCCAGTAGCTCCACTGCGGGTACTTGCCCTTGATACGGATGCGCAGCAGGTGTTTCTCGGGTGCGGTCGCACCGATCAGCGGCCACTTTCGGAAGTCGAGAAACGGTTTGTCGAGCGCGGCTGGATCGAGGCCTGCGCGCAGCTTCGAGTCCTCGTCCTTGATCAGCGCACCGTACTCCTTCAGGCCGAGCACGTGCTCGGAGAAGATGCCGTAGATCGGGGTCGTGATGCGCGTCGTCGCCTGGCGCTTCAGCGCATAGACGTAGTCCTCGGCCACCAGTTCACGCGTGCCCTGGTGCTCGAACTTCCAGGGCGAGCGGCGGTCGCCGAGTTCGCCTGGCTTGAGCGCGTGATACCGGTAATGCCCTCGCGCATCGGTCGCGAAAGCCGGGTGAGGCTGGTACTGGATGCCGGGCTTGATGTGCACGTCGTAAACGCTTTCGGCAATCGCGGCGGCTGGCGCATCGGATGGCAGTGGCTGGCCGTTCTTGTCGAGGTACCGGGGCTGCGCCACATCGACCGCCGCCTTGCCCACCAGAACAAACGGCCGCTTCAGGTAGTGGTAGCCGTAGGGCGGCTCGTAGATCTGGTAGGTGTACGGCGTCTCGTTGCTCCAGTACGAAGCAGTCGGGTCGAGGTGGCGCGGCGAGCTACCGGAGACGGCGGTGTAGATCGTGTTGGTGGCAGCTGCGCCATCGGGCAACGGGTTGTTGTTGCAGCCCGCGAAGAGGCTCGCCAGCGCGATCAGCCCTGCGCCGACCAGCGCGCGCATCACCAGCCAACCAGCACGTCGCGCCCTTGCACTAGCAGCCGGACCTTCGCGCCGACCGGCATCGTCACCTTGGTCGGCACATGGCCGAACGGCAGGCCGGTCAGGATCGGCGTCGTGGTCAGGCTGCGCACCTGTGCGATGGCGGTTTTCAGCCGGTAGCCACGGTCCAGCGGCGAACGGCGGTAGCCGCTGAAGTCGCCGAGAAGAACAGCTTTCTGGGCGTCGAGGACTCCCGCCTGATGCAGTTGCAGCAGGCTGCGCTCAACACGGTACGGGTGCTCGTTGACGTCTTCCAGGAACAGGATGCCACCGCGCGTCGTCGCCGCCTTCGGCCAGTGTGCTGTGCCCAGCAGCGAGGCAACCATGCACAGGTTGCCACCCCACAAGGTGCCACGCACGGCCAGGCCATCAAAGCCCGCTTCAGTGCGGAAGCCCACAGCCTCCAGCTCACCGCTCATCGCTTCGACGAAGCAGGGCTCGGTGATGTCATCGACCGCCTCACCGCCGAAGTCACCGCAGGCCATCGGCCCGGCCCAGGTCAGACCCACGGCACCGTGGTCGGCGTGACGGTGACTGTCGACGTGACCGTGATCGTGGCCGTGGGCTTGGCAGCTGGCAGCGCCCTTGCCTGCACCCTTTCGATGCGAGAGCAAGCCAAGTTGGAATGCGGTGAAGTCGCTGTGGCCCACCCAGCGCGTGCCGCATTCGATGCTGCGGTGGATCAGCGGCCAGTCGATGCGGTCGAGCAGACGGGTCAGGCCGTAGCCACCGCGTGTGGCCATGGCGATATCGGGCGCGCGCTCGGCGACACGGTGCAGCGCGGCGAGCCGGGTGTCGTCGTCGCCAGCGAAACGCTGGTGTCTGGCCAGGGCCGACTCGTCGATCTCCACCTGGTAGCCCAGCGCCGTGAGACGCCGCGCGGCGCGGCGCAAAGGAGCTGCAGCGACAACGCCAGACGGGCTGTAGAGAATCAGGGAGGTCATGGAAGGATCAGGTGGTGTCGGGTGTGGGAGGCAGTTCGAGTACTTCACCGGCGGGGATGGCGGGAGCTTCTGCATCAGAGAAGCTCAATTCACCCTCAGCCGCTGGGGCGGCGCGCCGCAGCCGGTACTGCTCGCGCCGCTCGGCAAAGAAGTCCCGCAGCACCGCGCCGCAAGCATCCGCCATCACGCCGCCCTGGATCTGCGTGTGGTGGTTCAGCTGAGGCTGCGCGAACAGATCGATGACCGATCCGGCGGCGCCGGTCTTCGGATCGGACGCACCGAACACCACCCGCTTGAAGCGCGCGTGCAGCAGCGCCATTGCGCACATCGCACACGGCTCGAGCGTCACATACAGCTCGCATTCGGGAAGTCGATAGTTGCCCAGCAACGTAGCCGCATGACGGAGCGCCACGATCTCGGCGTGCGCGGTCGGATCATGCTCGGTGATCGGGCGGTTGTAGCCGGTGGCGATCACCTGACCCGCGCGCAGGATCACCGCGCCGACCGGCACTTCGCCAACCAGCCAGGCGTTTTGCGCCTGATCGAGCGCGATGCGCATCGCCGCTTCGTCCTGCGGCGAGATCGGTGCAGTCATGGGGGCTGGCCGCTCAACGGGAATCGTCGCCTCGCGCGGGCGCTGCCTGCATCGCACGAACAAGATCGTCCTGCACCTGGCGTGGGAGGTCACGCATGGGGGTCGTCGCTGGCGCCGGATCGACACCTGCCGCCGATGCCGCAGACAGCGCGACCGCCGCTGCAGGGCCGTCGCCACTGACTTGCTTCAGCTGCGTCTTGGCGAGCAGACCCAAGATGGCCAAGACCACCAGCAGGGAGACACACCCCAACAGCATCCTCATCGCTGATTTCCGTTCGACGTGACGCGCAGCTCACGAGTGGGGCGGATGCTAACGCAGCGCTGGTGCGGCGCGAGACCAGCCGGGCCTCGGCAGACTGCTGCGTTCAGGTCGACGCAGCGGCCGCCGCAAGGGTCAGCGACCGGTGACCTGTGTCTCCTCGGCCGGCGCCTTCATCATCAAATGCACCGGGTACTCACGTGCGCCGCTCGGCGTTGCGCGCAGGGCTGCCCCAGGGCGTGCATTGGTAGTTCTTCCTGATGACCACCGCGGCCACGGTGCTCGGCATGCTGACGGTGGTCTACGACAGCCTGTCGAAGTGAGCGACGAGCCCGGCGATCGACACCCGGCCTGACCGGTGGCTTCGGGTCCTTGCGTGGGGCACCGAACCGACATCGTCGCGCACTGACACCACACTGGCTGTGACGACATCCACGCCGTGCCGCTTCGACCTCTTGTGCCCACCTCCGCCATTTCGCAACCCGACCTCGAGACGACGGTGCTCGCTCTCAACAGCGGGTCGTCCTCGCTGAAGTTCGGCCTGTACCGAGTGCGCCGGTCAGCGGTGGCCTGCCTGCTGAGTGGCGAGGCGCAGGCCATGGGCAGCAAGGCGGCCCGCATTCGAGCGTCGGATGCAAAGGGCAGGAAGCTGCTGGATGACGACACCGCCATGCTCGATCACGGCGATGCGGTCCGTACCATCGCCGACCTGCTCGCCCGCGGCCCTTGGCCAGCACCTCAGGCGATCGGGCACCGCATCGTGCATGGCGGACCGGGCTTGCGCGAACATTGCCGGATCGATCAGGTGGTGCTGCAGCGCCTGGACGCTGCCACCGCGTTCGCCCCGCTGCACACGCCCGCCGCGCTGGCCGTCATCCACGAGGCCATGGCGCACTTCCCCGGCCTGCCACAGGCAGCGTGCTTCGACACCACCTTCCATGCCGGGATGCCCGACGTCGCCCGCGTGCTGGCCTTGCCCCGCGCACTGCGCGTCGAGGGAATTCAACGCTATGGATTCCACGGCCTGTCGTGTGAATCGATCGTGCATCAACTCGCCGGTGCACTGCCCCCTCGCCTGCTGATTGCGCACCTGGGGAATGGCGCCAGCGTCACAGCGGTGCTGAACGGCCAATCGATCGACACCAGCATGGGCCTGACACCCACCGGCGGGCTGATCATGGGCACGCGAAGCGGCGACCTCGACCCTGGCACCCTCGCGTACCTGATGCGCGAGAAAAAGCTGGATGCAACTGGCGTGGAAGACCTGATCGACCACCGCAGCGGCCTGCTCGGCATCTCGGGCCTGACCAGCGATATGCGGGCACTGCATGCAGCCGCCGCGTCGAATGCCGACGCGGACCTCGCGATCCGGATGTTCTGCTACGCCGCCGCGAAAGCGCTGGCGGCGATGAGCGCCGCGCTCGACGGCGTCGATCTGATCGTTTTCACAGGCGGTATCGGCGAGAACGATGCCCTGGTGCGTGCCGCGATCTGCAGCCGCCTGCGGGGCCTGGGCGTGGCGCTGGACGACACCCGCAACCTGGATGCCGATCGACCCCAGCGCGAGTTGATCAGCAGCGACAGCTCGCGCTGCATGGTGCGCGTGCTGTGTTCGCAGGAAGATGAACAGATCGCGCGCCACGCGTGGGCGCTGTGCTGATCAATCGCCGATGACGGCATCGACCATCGCTTGCGCGTCGTGCAGCACCATCTGCAGGTGTTCCGGCCCGCGAAAGCTCTCGGCATAGATCTTGTAGAGCGCCTCCGTGCCTGACGGTCGCACTGCGAACCAGCCGCTGGCTGTGATGACCTTGATGCCGCCAATGGCGGCCCCGTTGCCCGGGGCCTGGGTCAGCACAGACTGGACCCGGTCTCCGGCCAGTAGGGTGGCGGTGATCTGCTGCGGCGACAGTGCAGCCAGGCGCTGCTTCTGCTGTGGTGTCGCGGGTGCATCGACCCGCTGCGCGACTGGGCTGCCGCCTGCCTCGGCCAGTGCGGCGTACAGCGCTCCCGGGTCGCGCCCCGTCACGGCCGTGATCTCGGCGGCCAGCAGCGACGCGGCGATGCCGTCCTTGTCGGTGGTCCACGTCGAACCGTCGCGCCGCAGAAAGCTCGCGCCGGCGCTTTCCTCGCCTGCAAAGCCCAGGCTGCCATCGAGCAAGCCGGCCGAGAACCATTTGAAGCCCACCGGTGCCTCGAAGACCGCACGGCCCAAGTGCTGCGCCACGCGGTCGATCAGCTGCGTGTTGACCACCGTCTTGCCAATGCGTGCCTGAGCGCCCCACCGCGGCCGGTGGTGCAACAGGTAGTCGATGGCCACGCACAGGTAGTGGTTGGGCGGCAGCAGGCCAGCCGACGGCGTGACGATGCCATGGCGATCGTGGTCGGGGTCGCAGGCAAAGGCAATGTCGAAGCGGTCCTTCTGCGCGAGCAGACGCTGCATGGCGAAGGCCGATGACGGGTCCATGCGGATCTGACCATCCCAATCCAGCGTCATGAACCCGAAGGTCGGATCGACCTGCTGGCTGACCACCGTCAGGTCGATCTTCCAGCGCTCAGCGATCGCCGGCCAGTAGTGCACACCGGCGCCACCCAGTGGATCAACGCCGACGCGGACCTGGGCACCGCGGATCGCTTCCATGTCAATCACATGCGCCAGGTCTTCCACGTAGTTGCCGAGGAAGTCGTGATGGTGCGTTGTCGCCGCGCGCATCGCTTGAGCGTGCGGCATGCGGTGCACGCCCTGCAGCCCGTTGTCGAGGAAGGCGTTTGCCGCCGCCTGGATGGCATCGGTCACGTCATCACCGGCCGCTCCCCCGTGCGGCGGGTTGTACTTGAAACCGCCGTCGCGCGGCGGGTTGTGCGACGGGGTGAGGACGATGCCGTCGGCCCGCGTGCCGCTGCCGCAGCGGTTGTGCTTGACGATGGCGTGCGAGATCGCCGGTGTCGGGGTGTACTCATCGCGTGCGGCCAGCACCACGTCGACGCCGTTGGCTGCCAGCACCTCCAGCGCACTCGCGGCTGCAGGCACGGACAGCGCGTGCGTGTCCCGCCCCAGGAACAGCGGCCCGGTGATGCCCTGCACGCGCCGGTGGTCGCACACCGCCTGGGTGATCGCCAGCACGTGCCACTCGTTGAAGGAACGGTCGAACGCCGAGCCGCGGTGGCCGGAGGTGCCAAATGAGATGCGCTGCGCCGCGACCGTGGGATCGGGCTGATCCTCGAAATAGGCAGTGATCAGCAGTGACACATCGATCAACGCCGTCGGTGGTGGCGGCTGGCCGGCCAGGGGACTGTTGAACATTGCGGCGACTCCGTGGGACCAACCATCGTCGTGCCGTGCCGAGTGCATGTCTGTTCGCTGCCGCACCTCATCGTCGGCACCATGTTCCCCAGCGCACAGACGCCCCCAGCCTGCACGCCTAAGGTCGATCGGGTCTGCCGCACTGACGAATGTCGCCAGCGGCCACACCCTGGAGCGCGCAGATGACGGAAGCGGAACCCGAGTTGCTCGGCAAGATGGACGCCTACTGGCGGGCCGCGAACTACCTGTCGGTGGGCCAGCTCTACCTCTACGACAACCCGCTGCTGCGCGAGCCGCTGACCATGGCGCACATCAAGCCACTGGTGGTGGGCCACTGGGGCACGGTGCCGGGGCAGAACTTCATCTATGTGCATCTGAACCGCGCCATCCGGAAGTACGACCTGAACATGTTCTACGTCTCGGGCCCGGGGCACGGTGGCGCCGCACTCGTCGCCAATGTCTACCTGGAAGGCACCTGGAGCGAGTTCTATCCCGGCGTCACGCAGGACGCGGCGGGCCTGAAGCAGTTGTTCAAGCAGTTCTCGTTTCCGGGGGGCATTTCCAGCCATGTCGCGCCGACCACCCCGGGCTCGATTCACGAAGGCGGTGAACTCGGCTACTCGCTCAGTCATGCCTTCGGCGCGGCGTTCGACAACCCCGACCTGATCGTCGCCTGCGTGATCGGTGATGGCGAGGCCGAGACCGGCCCGCTCGCCACCGCATGGCATTCCAACAAGCTGCTCGATGCCGCCACGGATGGTGCCGTGCTGCCCGTCCTGCACCTCAATGGCTTCAAGATCAGCAACCCGACGCTGCTGGCCCGCATTGGCCATGAGGAGCTGGAACAGTACTTCCTGGGCTGCGGCTGGGTGCCCATCTTTGTCGAGGGCGACGACCCGATGACGATGCACCGCTTGATGGCGGCCGCGACCGACCGGGCCATCGAGTTGATTCAGAAGATTCAGGGCGAGGCCAGAAACACCAACTCGAAGCGGAAGGCGAAGGCCCGCCCCCGCTGGCCGATGATCGTGCTGCGTTCACCGAAGGGCTGGACGGGCCCGACGACAGTGGACGGGGTACAGATCGCCAACACCTTCCGCTCGCACCAGGTGCCGATCCTGGTGAGTCCGGCCTTCCCCGCGCATGTCCAACTGCTCGACGCCTGGATGCGAAGCTACCGTCCCGAGGAGTTGTTCGATGCCGACGGCCGGCTGTTGCCCGAGCTGGCTGCGCTGGCACCGACTGGCGAGCGACGCATGGGCGCCAACCCGCACGCCAACGGCGGTCGGTTGCTGCGCGAATTGCAACTGCCCGATTTCCGCGATTACGCGGTGCAGGTCAAGGCACCGGGCCTGGATCAGGCGCAGGACACGCGGGTGCTCGGCAGCTTCCTGCGCGACGTGGCGCAGCTCAACCAGGCGACGCGCAACTTCCGCCTCTTCGGGCCCGACGAGACCGTCTCGAACATGCTCGGTGCGGTGTTCGAAGTCACCAGCCGCCAATGGGATGC
Organism: Burkholderiales bacterium; assembly: GCA_947462065.1. GTDB lineage: Bacteria > Pseudomonadota > Gammaproteobacteria > Burkholderiales > Burkholderiaceae_C > PBB1. The sequence continues at coordinate 12,047 of CANHNO010000069.1, forward strand.
CGAAACCCTGGGCAACGACGAGTTCCTGCAGCCCAGCGGCCAGGTGCTCGACTCGATGCTCAGCGAACACCAGTGCCAGGGCTGGCTGGAGGGCTACCTGCTGACCGGACGGCATGGCCTGTTCAACAGCTACGAGGCCTTCATCCGCATCGTCGACTCGATGTTCAGCCAGCACGCCAAGTGGCTGAAGGTGACCCGCGAGCTGCCCTGGCGCCAGC
>CANHNO010000070.1 GCA_947462065.1 Burkholderiales bacterium
CAGAAGGCCGTCAACAAGGTGGCGCTTGAAGGTGGCAGCACGGTGCCGGAAATTCGCGCCGCGTTTGAGAAGCAGAGGGACATCGAGTATTCGATCCAGTCCATCACCGCCAAGGACCTCGACATCACCAAAGAGAACGACCGGATCGTCATCCGCTTCGCCTACAACAAGGAAATCGAGTTGTTCGCGCCAGTGTTCCTGTTGATCAAGTACGAAGGCCAGTCTCGCTAGGTTGACCTGGCGGTGCTGTCGTACGCATAGCTCGTCTTGTCTCGATGGATCCTCGCCTCGATGCCCTTCAGCGCCGTCTCGGACATCGTTTTGCCGACCCCGGTTTGCTGGCACTCGCGCTGACCCATCGCAGTTTCAGCGCCGATCACAACGAGCGTCTCGAATTCCTCGGCGACGCCGTCCTGAGCCTGGCGATTTCCAGCCTGCTGTATGAGCGGTTCGCTGGGTCTGACGAAGGCGACCTGACCCGTGTTCGTGCGCACCTGGTACGTGAAGACAGCTTGCACAAGGCGGCGGTGTTGCAGGGCCTGCCCGAGGTGATGCGGCTCAGCGACGGGGAGTCTCGGGGCGGAGGCGCGCAGCGTGCGTCGATACTGGCCGATGCGCTGGAAGCGATCATTGGCGCCACCTTCGTCGATGGCGGTTTTGCGTCGGCCCGTGCGCTGGTGCAGCGCTTGTTCGGTGATGTCATCAACACCACCGACATCGGCGGTTGGGCCAAAGACGCGAAAACCGAACTGCAGGAATGGCTGCAGGCGCGGCGCCTGCCCGTTCCTGGCTACCGCATCAGCGCGACCCGCGGTCAGGCTCATGCGCAGACCTTCGAGGTCGAATGCGAAGTGCCAACGCTCAATATGAGGCATGCTGGCGAAGGCCGTTCGCGGCGCCTCGCCGAGCAGGAGGCTGCCCGACGTATGCTCGACGCCTTGAAGGCGACCGATCAGCCGGGCAGTCCATTGCGCTCCTGAGCCGTACGACGTTCGCCGCGTTGCGTCGACATTTGCCATGAATGCCTGTCCATGACCGAATTTGTAGAACCTCCCGCTGCCGTCGATCCTGCAGGCCAGCGTTGTGGTCTGGTTGCCATCGTCGGCAGGCCGAACGTAGGCAAGAGCACGCTGCTCAATGCGCTGGTCGGGCAGAAGGTCAGCATCACCTCGGCCAAGGCGCAGACCACACGCCACCGCATCACTGGTATCCGCACCGCCGGGTCCTCCCAGTTCGTGTTCGTCGACACCCCTGGCTTCCAGACGCGCTACGCCGCTGCGATGAACCGCACCCTGAACAAGACGGTTCACAGCGTGCTGGCCGATGTCGATGTGGTGCTGTTCGTGGTCGAGGCGGGCCGCTTCGGACTTGACGATGCCAAGGTGCTGTCGCTGATGCCGGCCGGCGAATTCGCGAAGCCAGTGTTCCTCATTGCCAACAAGCTCGACGCGGTGCATCGCCGCGCCGATCTCGTGCCCTGGCTCAAGGGCATGCAGGACCGTCATGCGTTCGCCGAGTTCGTGCCCTTGTCGGCCAAGAAAGACGCGGACGTGCAGCGTCTGCTGGCCATCGTCGAGGCTTACCTGCCGAAGCAGCCCTGGTTCTACGAGGAAGATGCGCTGACCGATCGCACCGACAAGTTCCTGGCCAGCGAGATCATCCGCGAGAAGCTGTTCCGGTTGATGGGTGATGAGTTGCCGTATACCTCGACCGTGGTGATCGACAAGTTCGAGGAAGAGGGCAACCTGCGTCGCATCGCCGCCAGCATCGTCGTCGAGCGCGATGCGCACAAAGGCATGGTCATCGGCGGTGGCGGCGAAAGGCTGAAGCGCATCGGCAGCGAAGCGCGTCAGGAACTCGAAAAGCTGATGGGCGCGACGGTGTTCCTTGAACTGTGGGTCAAGGTGCGTTCCGGTTGGGCGGATGACGAGGAACACCTGCGCAGTTACGGCTATGAATAGGGCCCCCCAGTCGCTGCGCTCCTGCCACCAAGGTGCTTGCCCGGCTTTGGGCGGCCGGGCGTCGGGCGGGCCCCCCTGTTGACGACGCGTCGGACTGCCAAAGCACCCTCCCTGCTGACGGCCTACGTTTTGCATCGCTACGACTGGAGTGAATCCAGCCTGATCCTGGACGTCTTCACACGCGAGCAGGGTCGGCTGGTCGTGGCAGCCAAGGGCGCAAAGCGGCCCTATTCCCAGTTGCGCTCTGTGCTGTTGCCGTTCCAGCGCGTGCATCTCTCGCTGGGGCGGCCACCCAGAGTCGCTGCAGCCAACGCGCAGTCCAGCGACCACACCACGCGCGATGTCCAGACCTTGCGCGGCGCCGACTGGGCTGGCGGCGCGGCGATGCTGACCGGCGCGGCACTGTTCAGTGGCTTCTACCTGAACGAGCTGCTGATGAAGCTGATGGCCCGCCAGGACGCGCACCCACTGTTGTTTGACGCCTATGCGCAAACCTTGCCATCACTCATCGGTGGCGACGACGTCCGGGTGCAGTCGGCGCTGCGGGCCTTCGAGATCACGCTGCTGCAACAGATCGGGGTGCTGCCCGATCTGAGCCTGGTCACGCTCACGCTGGAAGCGGTCGATCTTGAGGGCCGCTATGTGTTGCGGCCCGAGGCGGGCGTTGCCCCGGCACGATCCGACGACGTCTCTGTGTCAGGCGCGATGCTCATCGGCATGCAGGCCGCGCTGCTGCACGGCAGCGTGTCGGCACTTCAGCAAGCCTGCGCCAACGCCTTGCCCGAATGGCGCAGCCTGTTGCGCGGATTGCTTCACTATCATCTTGGCTCATCGGTGTTGCGAACGCGGCAGGTGATGCTGGGTCTGCAAAGCCTGGCGCCGTTGCTGCCAACGGCTGTTGCCGCCGCACACCTCGACTCGGATTCTCGCCCGTCATGAACCCCTTGCTGATCACCGGACTTGAGGCGCATCGCGGACGCACCGCGTTGTCCGTCAATCTGAACAAGGTCGCCCTGCTGCGCAACCAGCGCGACCTTGGCATCCCGAGCGTGACTGGCGCGGCCACGCTGGCCTTGCAGGCGGGCGCCCATGGCATCACGGTGCACCCGCGGCCGGACCAGCGTCACATCCGCACCCACGATGTCTTCGATCTGGCCGCGTTGATGCAGGACTGGCCGCAGGCCGAATACAACATCGAAGGCAATCCGTTGCACAACCTGATGGACGTGATCCGGGAGGTGAAGCGCCGTGGCTTGCCGCTGCACCAGTGCACCTTCGTGCCCGATGCGATGGACCAGGCGACGTCTGACCACGGCTGGCAGTTTCCGCAGGATGCCGAGGTGCTGGCGCCGCTGATTTCCGAGGCTCGGTCGCTCGGCGTGCGGGTCAGCCTGTTCATGGATCCGGTACCGCAAGCGATGCCGGCGGTGCGTGCACTGAGCGCAGAGTGCGTCGAGCTCTACACCGAAAGCTATGCCAGGGCGCATGGAACAGGCGATCAAGCAGCCGTGCTGGCTGGCTTCACTGCCACGGCCGACGCGGCGCTGATCCAAGGTCTTCAATTGAACGCCGGCCATGACCTGAACCGCGACAACCTGACCGATTTCCTGCGTGTCGTACCCGGTGTGCGGGAGGTGTCGATCGGCCATGCGCTGATCGCCGATGCGTTGGAGCTGGGCCTGCCGGAGACCGTGCGCGACTACTTGCGCTGCATTCATCGGGCGCAGGCCTCCAGATGATTTACGGCATCGGCACCGACATCTGCGATCTGCGACGCATGGCCGCAACGCTCGACCGACGTGGCGAGCGCTTCGCCGAAAAGGTGCTGGGCCCACAGGAGTTGCAGGTGTTTCGCGCCCGGCGCGCCCGGGTCGAGGGGCGCGGGATCAGCTACCTCGGTACGCGCTTCTCGGCGAAGGAGGCCTTTTCCAAGGCGATTGGTCTCGGCCTGCGCATGCCGATGACCTGGCGCTCCTGCGAAATCCTGAATCTGCCCAGTGGCCAACCGCACATCGTTCTGCATGGCGAACTGGCCGCATGGTTCGATGCTCGTGGGCTGAAGGCGCATGTCAGCGTCACCGATGAAACCGATTACGCGACCAGTTTCGTGGTCGTAGAGACCCACACATGAAGAAAAACCGTTCTGCCAAGGCGAGCCCTCGCGCGACATCCTTGCCGGCGAAGCCAGGTGCTCACGCTCCGATCGTGCTCGACATCGAAGGTTTTCAACTCAACGCCGGCGATCGGCGACGCCTGCGGCATCCACTGACCGGTGGTCTGATCCTGTTTTCGCGCAACTGGCAAGACCGCCAACAGCTCACCGAGCTGACCGCGGAGATCAAGTCCATACGTCCGGACGTGCTGGTCTGCGTGGACCACGAAGGCGGCCGTGTGCAACGCTTCCGCACCGACGGTTTCACCCACTTGCCGCCGATGCGGGTGCTCGGCGAGCAGTGGATGCACGATCCGCTCGGCGCCACCGATGCGGCCACCGCCACCGGTTTTGTGCTGGCGGCCGAGTTGCGCGCCTGCGGCGTTGACCTCAGCTTCACGCCCGTGCTCGACCTCGACTTCGGGTCCAGCGGGGTGATCGGTGACCGGGCGTTCCACCGCGATCCGCGCGTGGTGACGCTGCTGGCCAAGAGCTTGATGCAGGGTCTGTTGCAGGCCGGCATGGCGCATTGCGGCAAGCACTTCCCGGGGCATGGCCATGTGAAGGCCGACAGCCACACCGAAATCCCGATCGACACGCGCTCGCTCAAGACCATCCTTGCCGACGATGCACGGCCCTACGAGTGGCTGAGCACGAGCCTGGCCAGTGTGATGCCGGCGCACGTCGTCTACCCCAAGGTCGACGCGAATCCGGCGGGCTTCTCACCGCGCTGGTTGAAGGAGATCCTGCGGCAGGAACTCGGCTTCACCGGCGCGGTGTTCAGCGATGACCTGAGCATGGCCGGCGCGCGTCGCATCGCCGGGGTCGAGGTCAGCTACACCGACGCGGCCGAGGTGGCATTGAATGCGGGCTGTGACCTGGTGCTGCTTTGCAACCAGTCGGTGGATGGTGGCGCTGCCGTCGATGCCTTGCTCGACGGCTTGCTGGCTTCGCAAAGCCAGGGACACTGGCAGGCCGACGAGGACAGCGAGCAGCGCCGGCTGGCGCTGTTGCCCCAGACCGCACCGCGGACCTGGGACGAGTTGATGCACGACCCGGTCTATCAGCGTGCGCTGGAACGGCTGTCTTGAGGATCTCGTGGCCTGAATGAGAAACGGCGCACCTCGCGGCGCGCCGTTTTCACATCGATCCCGCGATCAGGCCGCTGGTGGTGCGCCGTCCTGCACTTCGAACGGCAGCTTCACCTGCGACAGATCCCGGCGCGTTTCGACCAGTACCAGCGGGCCTTCGTCGACCGCAGCCACTGGCTTCGGTACCCGAGCCACATGCACTGGCTTCGCCTCGTTGGCCATCGCCTCCTGTGCGGCGCGGATCTTCTCGGCATCAGAATTGACCCACTGCAGGCCAGCGCCTTCGGCCACCGCTTGCAGGGCATCTGTTTCGAGCACGAACGATGCGGCGAGTGGCGCTGGCGCAGCGGGGGCTGCTGGTGCGGCGGCAAGCTGAGCAGGCGCGGGTTCTGTCACTGCGATGGGCGGGGTCGGCGCTGGCGCCTCAGGCGTCGCCTCGACAGCTGCCGGACTGATTGCCTCCATCACCTCGGCCACGGATGCCGGGACGGGTGCTGACGGCTCGTCGTATGACGCCGCCACCGGTGCGGCGGTCCATCTCTCCGTCGGCACTGCCTCAGCCGACGTGGTCAACGCCACTTCGTCGGCATCGCTCGCCACCGATTCGGCCGCGGTGACACCGCTGCTACCGGCTTCTCCGTCCGTGCGGGGCTCTTCCCTATCCCCGCGGTCGCGGCGGTTGCGCCCGCCGCGGCTGCGACGGCGCCCCTCACGCTGCCCGCTGTCGGGTGCATCAGCGGCAGCGGGCAGCGCCGCATCACCGCTTTCGGGCAGATTCGCAGCGGTCCCCGCCGCAGGCGTGGCCTCGGACTCGGCGCCAAGGTCACCGCCGACTTGTTCTTCACGCGCCGAATCCCGATCACGCCCGCCACGCCCGCCCCGACGGCGACGACGCGCGCCTTCACGGACTTCTGTACCTTCAATCGCATCGGCACCCGGTGCGGCCGGAACAGGTTGAGAGTCGATCAAGGCCGCTGCGGCCTGCGGCACCTCGTCGGTTACCACCTCGCTGCCGGTTGGCGCGGCACGCGCATCGCGGTCCTGGCGTTCTCCGCGACCACCACGTCCGCCACGACGGCCACCGTCGCGGCCCTCGCTGGATGACTCTCCGCGTGATTCTGGGCGGGCGTCACCTCGGTCCGACCGCTCTCCGCGACCCTCGGAACGAGGTGCGCGTGCCTCGCGTGTGACTCCGGCATCCGTTCCGGCGGCAGCTTCAAGGCGCTCGCCACGACCGCGTCCGCCACGACCCTCACCCCGGCCTTCCGCACGACCTTCGCCCGCACGCTCACCGCGGCGCCCATCGCGACCACCGCGTCCGCCACGCCCACCGCGCTCGCTGCGTCCTTCTGGTGATTCGCTCGGTGGCGGAGTGGTTGATACCACCGGCTTCAGCGCCGGGGTCGGCGTGCCGCCGCCAAACAGGCGCGACACCCAGCCGAAGAAGCCGCCACCTGCCGCAGGCGCTGCGGCCGCGCGTGGGGCAGCAGCAGGCGCAGAGGTGGTGACAGGAGCGGCCGAAGCTGGCGCAGGTTTCGGAATGGCTGCGGGGGCGGGCATCTCAGGCAGCAAGCCCTTGATCACCGGCTCCTGCTTCGCGGTGGTTTTCTCGCGTCGGGTGACGCCAGTTTCTTCGCTCGCCTCTTCGATCATCGTGTAGCTGGCTTGCAGGTTTTCCAGACGCGGATCGTCGTGGCGCAGGCGTTCAAGCCGGTAATTCGGTGTGTCGAGGTTCTTGTTTGGCACCAGCAGCACGGTGACTCGCTGCTTCAGCTCGATCTTGGTGATTTCGGTGCGTTTCTCGTTGAGCAGGAAGCTGGTGACCTCCACCGGCACCTGCACGTGCACGGCGGCGGTGTTTTCCTTCATCGATTCTTCCTGCACCATGCGCAAGATCTGCAGCGCACTGGACTCGGTGTCGCGGATGTGCCCGGTGCCATTGCAACGCGGGCAGGTGATGTGGCTGCCTTCGGAAAGGGCCGGGCGCAGGCGTTGGCGACTCAGTTCGAGCAGGCCGAACTTGCTGATGGTGCTGAACTGCACGCGGGCGCGGTCAGGGCGCAGTGCCTCTCGCAATCGGGTCTCAACCTCACGCCGGTTCTTCGACTCTTCCATGTCGATGAAGTCGACGACGATCAGGCCGCCCAGGTCGCGCAGTCGCATCTGGCGCGCAATCTCATCGGCCGCTTCGAGGTTGGTGCGGGTCGCGGTTTCCTCGATGTCGCTGCCGCGTGTCGAGCGCGCGGAGTTGACGTCGACCGAGACCAGCGCCTCGGTGTGGTCGATGACGATCGCACCGCCCGATGGCAGGTTCACCGTGCGCGAGAACGCGGTCTCGATCTGGTGTTCGATCTGGAAGCGCGAGAACAGCGGCGCGTCGTCGCGGTAGCGCTTGACCTTGGATGCCGTCTCGGGCATCACATGGGTCATGAACTGCATCGCCTGGTCGTAGATGTCGTCGGTGTCGATCAGGATCTCGCCGACATCCGCGGTGAAGTAGTCGCGGATAGCCCGGATCACCAGCGACGATTCCTGGTAGATCAGGAACGCGCCCTTGCCCGCCTTGGCCGCGCCGTCGATGGCGGTCCACAGCTTGAGCATGTAGTTCAGGTCCCACTGCAGCTCGGGCGCGCTGCGGCCGATGCCGGCGGTGCGGGCGATCAGACTCATGCCTTTCGGGTACTCGAGCTGGTCGAGGTTCTCTTTGAGTTCCTCGCGATCTTCGCCCTCGATGCGCCGCGACACGCCGCCGCCACGCGGGTTGTTCGGCATCAGGACCAGGTAACGGCCTGCCAGGCTGACCATCGTGGTCAGCGCTGCGCCCTTGTTACCGCGCTCTTCCTTCTCGACCTGTACCAGAAGCTGGTCGCCTTCGCGAATCGCGTCCTGGATGCGGGCGGTGCGCACGTCAACGCCTTCGCGAAAGTAATTGCGCGAGATTTCCTTGAACGGAAGGAATCCGTGGCGGTCTTCGCCGTAGTCGACAAAACAGGCTTCCAGCGAGGGCTCCACGCGGGTGACAACCGCCTTGTAGATGTTGCCCTTGCGCTGTTCGCGCCCTTCGATCTCGGTTTCAAAGTCCAGCAATTTCTGGCCATCGACAATGGCCAGGCGACGCTCTTCGGGCTGCGTCGCATTGATCAACATGCGTTTCATGGGTGCTCCTGTGCCACCGGCCCGTGGGGTCGGCGTTTCGATCAACATGCCGACACCTGACAGCGGTGTCGACTCATCGATGCACGAGAAACTTCAGAGAGCCCGACAGGAATCGCCCTGGACTGCCAACGACCTCTAGGGTCGTCGGGGCAGCGTTGGCGCTTGCGTGTCAGTGCCTACTGCGGAGCCTGAGGCCGACCGTCGGGCCGTGCGCCGTGGGGCGCAAGCGTTTGGGTCAGCAGGGCCGGTCGTACACCCACTGCCCGGTCTCGCAGCAGGGCTGCCGATCCGCAGCCCGATACCGGGGCCATCGCAGAACGGCGCATCTTGCGCGAGGAGAGCGTGTAGGAGGGCGACATCCGCAGGGTCACTGGACGCGGGCCACAGCTCGGAGGCGTTCGACCTGAGGGTCGGCGTATACCGGTCTGCAACCTGAAAACCTTGGTTTCTTCCGAAGCAACGCTTCGGAGGCTCGTACTTCGTTTTCTCTGCCGCAACCCATCTGGACTGCCCGGTCACTCGGGGACGGGGCCCGTCGCACTTGGAGTGCGTTGCATCACTTCATGGTCAGGACTCGTGTCCCGACCGCCACGGCACGCTGGAAGTGCGCGGGTAAACTCAAGAAAATCAAACACTTACAACGCGAACGTGGTGGAAATCATTATAGGGGCCAAAAACGGGCGCGGGGCTGCTTCTGCCACCCCGGTCTCGGCGGCCCCGACCGTGTCGCGCGTGCAGGTGGACGAGGGGTCCGATGGCCAGCGACTCGACAATTTCCTGATCAAGCTGCTCAAGGGTGTGCCCAAGACCCATGTCTACAGGGTGATCCGCTCGGGTGAGGTGCGCGTCAACAAGGGGCGTGCGGCGGCCGACACCCGCCTTTCCCTGGGCGACGAGGTGCGCGTGCCGCCGGTGCGCACGTCGGAACATGCCGCCGGCCGTAGCGAGGAGCCCCTGGCTCCCGCGCGCGAGTTCCCGATCATGTTTGAGGACGAGCACCTGATCGCCGTCGACAAGCCGGCCGGCGTGGCGGTGCACGGCGGCAGCGGGGTCAGCTTCGGGGTGATCGAGCAGTTGCGCCGCGCCCGGCCTGATGCCAGGTTCCTGGAACTGGTGCACCGGCTCGACAAGGAAACCTCCGGCCTGCTGCTTATCGCGAAGAAGCGCTCCGCGTTGCTGGCGCTGCAGGAGCAGTTTCGGCAGCGCGAAACCGGTAAGACCTATTCGGCCTTGGTGCTGGGCGCCTGGCCGGCCTCGAAGAAGGTGATCGATGTTGCGCTGCACAAGTTCCTGTCGGCCGAGGGTGAGCGGCGCGTGCGTGCGGTCGATGACGATGATGCCGACGGCCGCCGGTCGATCACTCTGGTCAAGGTGGTGCAGGCGTACACCTCGCACACATTGCTCGATGTGACGATCAAGACGGGTCGCACTCACCAGATCCGGGTTCATCTGTTGCACGAAGGCCATGCCATCGTCGGCGACGACAAATATGGTGACTTCGACGTCAACCGGGCACTGGCCCGCGGCGCGGCCATTCCCGGGTTGCGATTTGCGCGGATGTTCCTGCATGCGCGTCGATTGAAATTCCAGCACCCTGCGAGTGGCGAGGTCATCGAATTGCACGCGCCGCTTCCCCCAGAATGCGCGGCTTTGCTGCAGGCGCTGACGCTGCGGCCAACGCCCGCCACACCGAAACCATGAACCGACCGCGCCGTTTTGACTTGATCGTCTTCGACTGGGACGGCACGCTGTACGACTCGACCGCCTTCATCGCCCGCTGCATCCAGGCCTCGTGCGCCGACCTGGCGCTGCCGGTACCCAGCGTGCAGGACGCGAGTTATGTGATCGGCATGGGTCTGACCGAGGCCTTGCAGCATGCCGCGCCGGGCCTGGCGCCGGAGCGCTACCCTGAGCTGAGTGCGAGATACAAGCACCATTACGTCGCCCGGCAGAACGATCTGAGCCTGTTCGAGGGCACGCTGCCGATGCTGCATGCGCTGAGGGAGCGCCAGCACAGCCTCGCGATTGCCACCGGCAAGACCCGGCGTGGGCTCGACGAGGTGTTGCATACGGTGCAGCTGAAAGGGCTGTTCGATGCCACCCGCACTGCCGATGAAACCCGCTCGAAACCGCATCCACAGATGCTGCAGGAACTGATGGCTGAAGTGGGCATCGCGCCAGAGCGCACGCTGATGATTGGCGACACCACGCACGATCTGCAGATGGCCAGGCTCGCAGGCGTGCCAAGCGTTGGTGTCAGCTATGGGGCGCACGAGCCGGCCTCGTTCGCGGCGTTCGAGCCCTTGCACATCGTTCATTCGGTGGCTGAGCTCGATCACTGGCTGGCCCAGCCCGCCTGACGCGCTCGGCCCTGGCACCATGCCCGAATTCGATCTGGCCGCTGAGCCTGTGCCGCTGTGTGCGTCCGATGCGCTGGTCGAGCGCGGCGACGCAGTGGTCTTCGAGGTGCAACAGTGGCGCCGGAAGGTCAGGGCATTCGTGATGCGCTTTGAAGGCCGGGTGGTCGCCTACCTGAATCGTTGCGCCCACGTGCCCGCCGAGATGGACTGGCAGGAAGGCAAGTTCCTCGACCGCGACCGCGAGTTGATCATCTGCTCGATCCACGGCGCCACCTACGACCCGCTCAGCGGGCGCTGTGTCGGTGGGCCGTGTGCCGGGGGGCGACTGACGGCCTTGCGCGTCGAGGAGCGAGAGGCACAGGTGTATTGGTATCCTTCCTCGGACATCAAGCCAACCCCGGTCCCGTCGAATCGCGACGATGACGCCGCTGGTGGCGGCAACGAAAGCCCCCCATGAGTTCCGAAGACGACATGTCTGCTTCACGTGCCCCGTCCTCCGTCCCGCCCGCGCGCAGCGGCTGGGACGGTGCCGCGGAACAGCTCATGCGCCTGTACTTGCAGGACAGGCGCAGCGAGCGCCGCTGGCGCATGTTCTACCGCATGCTCTGGCTGGTGATGTTCGCCGGGCTGGCGTGGACCCTCCTCAGTGACCGCCTGCATGCCAGCCCGCCCGCAGGCCCGCACACCGCGCTCGTCGAGGTGCGTGGCGAGATCGCCGCCGACACCGAAGCCAGCGCCGAGTTGCTGGTGTCTGCGTTGAAGAACGCCTTCGAGGACGACGGCGCGAGGGCGGTGGTGCTGCGCATCAACTCGCCCGGCGGCAGCCCGGTTCAGGCCGGCATCGTCTACGACGAGATCAAGCGCCTGAAGGCCTTGCACAACAAGAAGGTGTATGCAGTGGTCGAGGAGATGTGTGCCTCGGGCGCCTACTACATCGCTGTCGCGGCCGACGACATCTACACCGACAAGGCCAGCGTTGTGGGCTCGATCGGCGTGTTGATGGACAGCTTCGGCTTCAACGGCGTGATGGAGAAGTACGGCATAGAGCGGCGGCTGCTGACCGCTGGCGCCAACAAGGGCATCGGTGATCCGTTCTCGCCGCTGAGCGACCAGCAGCGTGCCTACCTGCAGGCCACGCTGGACCAGATCCACCAGCAGTTCATTGCAGTGGTGAAAGAAGGCCGTGGCGACCGGCTGAAAGAGACGCCAGATACCTTCTCGGGCCTGTTCTGGAACGGCGAGGAGGCCATCAAGCTCGGCCTGGCCGACCACCTTGGCAACCTCGACTACGTGGCGCGCGAGGTAGTGCGCGCCGAAGACATCATCGACTACACACCGAAGGAAAACGTGGCCGAGCGGCTGGCCAAGCGCTTCGGCGCATCGATCGGTGCGGGTGCGATCCGCGCCTTGAGCAGCCTCGGCCATATTCACTGAGCTTCAGCGCCCCGCGCTTC
>CANHNO010000071.1 GCA_947462065.1 Burkholderiales bacterium
TCGCCGTCAAAGGGTCGCACACCGCCATCGGCGACCAGCCAGAATTCATCGCAGACCTCGCGCAACAGCGCTCGGTCGTGGCTGACCAGCATCAACGAACCTTCGAATTCGTTCAGCGCCATCGACAGCGCTTCACGCGTGTCGAGGTCGAGGTGGTTGGTCGGCTCGTCGAGCAGCAGGAGGTTGGGGCGCTGCCACACCAGCATCGCCAACACCAATCGCGCCTTCTCGCCGCCGCTCAGCGTGCCGACGGCTTGATTGACCATGTCTGAGGCGAAGCGGAATTGGCCGAGGAAGTTGCGAAGCTCCTGCTCGCGCGCCTGCGGGCTGACCTCGCGTGCCAGGCGGATCATGTGGTTCAGGGGCGAATCACCGGGGCGCAGCACGTCCATCTCCTGCTGCGCGAAATAGCCGATGGCGAGCCCTTTGCCTTCGGTGATCGTGCCGCCGAGCGCCGCCTGCGCGCGTGCGATCGTCTTCACCACCGTCGACTTGCCCTGGCCGTTGGCACCCAGGATGCCGATGCGCTGGCCGGCCAGCACCGAGCGGTTGATGTTCCTGACGATGATCTTGTCGGGCCCGCCGTCGTCGAGCGCGGGGTATCCGCATTCCACATCTTTCAGACTCAGCATCGGGTTCGGCAGGTTCAGCGGCTCGCGGAACTCGAAGGAGAACTCGCGCGAGGTCAAGATCGGCGCCAGCTTTTCCATCCGGTCCAGCGCCTTCACGCGGCTCTGAGCCTGCTTGGCCTTGCTGGCCTTGGCCTTGAAGCGGTCGATGAACTTCTGCAGATGGGCCATCTTCTCCTTCTGCTTCTCGAAGCTGGCCTGCTGCAGCACCATCCGTTCGGCCCGCATCTCCTCGAAGGCGGTGTAGTTGCCGCCATAGCGCGTGAGCTTCGTGTCTTCGAGGTGCACCGTGACGTTGGTGATCGCGTCGAGGAATTCGCGATCGTGGCTGATCACCAGCATCGTGCCCTCGAAGCGTTTGAGCCAGGCTTCCAGCCACACCAGGGCATCGAGGTCCAGGTGGTTGGTCGGCTCGTCGAGCAACAGCAGGTCGGCCGGGCACATGAGGGCGCGCGCCAGTTGGAGCCGCATCCTCCATCCGCCGGAGAAGCTGTTGACCGGCGCATCGAGCTGTTCGTTCTTGAAGCCCAGTCCCATCAGCAGCGCCTGCGCACGCGGGCGTGCATCGAAGGCGCCGGCATCGGCCAGCGCCTGGTGGCCATCGGCGATCGCGTGGCCATCGTCGCCGGCTTCAGCGGCCGCGAGTTGCGCTTGGGCTTCGACCAGCCGCGTGTCGCCTTCGAGCACGAAATCGGTGGCGCCGTCGTCGGTTTCGGGCATGTTCTGCGCGACTTCACCGACACGCCAGCGCGGCGGCATGTAGACCTCGCCCCCATCGGATTGCAGCCGCTCTGTCAGCAGCGCGAACAGGCTGGATTTGCCGGCGCCGTTACGCCCCACCAGGCCGACGTTCTCTCCCGGCTGGAGCGTTACCGATGCGGCGTCGAGCACCAGCTTCGTGCCACGTCGCAGCGTTACATCCTTCAGCGTGATCATGGCTTCACGCCCTCCAGGTTTCGCTGCGCTTGGCCCAGCGCAGCAGCGCCTCGCGGGTCACCAGCAGCACGGCGTCGTCGCCAGCACTGGTTTCCAGCCAGGCCACTTCGAGACGGCGAAATGCGCGTTCGAAATGCCCGCGCTCGTTGCCGATCTCGAGCACCAGCACGCCGATGTCGGTCAGCTTTGCGGCTGCGTCGTTGATGATGCGGCGAACAAAGTCCATGCCGTCCTCGCCACCGGCCAGAGCCAGCGCAGGCTCATGCCGGTACTCTTCGGGCAGCGCGGCCATGCTGCCCGCGTTGACATAGGGCGGGTTGCACAGGATCAGATCGTAGGGACCGCGCACGCTATTCAACAGGTCCGACTTCATCAGCGAGATGCGATGGGTGAGCTTGTGTTTCTCGACATTGATCCTCGCCACCTCGAGCGCGTCGTCAGACAGGTCGCAGGCGTCAACCTCGATCTCCGGGTAGGCCAGCGCCGCGATCACCGCCAGGCTGCCATTGCCGGTGCACAGATCGAGCACATGCTGCGTGCGGTCGGACAACCACGCATCGAGCGTGCCTTGCTCTTCGCCATCGACCAGCAGTTCGGCGATGAACGAGCGCGGCACGATCGTGCGCTCGTCGACGTAGAACGGCACGTTCTGCAGCCACGCTTCACGCGTCAGGTAGGCGGCGGGCTGGCGGGTCTCGATGCGGCGCGTCACCAGGGCCACCGATTTCGCTTCCTCGTCGGTCGACAACTCGCGCTTCGCGTGCAATTCGAGCGCGTCGAGGTCCATGCCCAGACTCCACAGCACCAGCCAGGCAGCCTCGTCGAAGGCATTGGCCGTGCCGTGCCCAAACGAAACGCCCGCCTTTTTGAGGCGGGCGGCTTCGCGCGTGATCAGGTCGAGGAGGGTCATCGGGTCGGGGTGTCCAAATTCATGGGGGCATGGCCTGCGACGGGCATCACAGTCCGAGCAGAGGAGCCGAGCGGGTGGTCATTTGTTCCGGGCGGACGTCGAGGGTGATTTCGGTGAAGCTGGCACCGTCTTCCGGCTCAGGCTTCTTCGCGGCGATGCGTGACACCGGTGACATGTCGTTCTGCAGCCGCCACATCAGGTTGGTGGGTGAGTCGGCAAACGCCAGCCCTTCTTCCCGCGAGATCGTGCCCTGGGTGATCAATCGCGCGAGATCCTGCTCGAAGGTCTGCGATCCCTCGGCCAGTGACTTTTCCATCGCCTCGCGCACGCCGCCGAAGTCGCCAGCGCTGATCAGATCGGAGATCAGCTTGGTGTTGAGCATCACCTCGACCGCGGGGATCCGCCCGCCGGCCGTGGCACGCACCAACCGCTGCGACACGATGGCGCGCAAGCCCGATGAGAGATCCGACAGCAGCGCGGGTCGCGACTCGGGCGTGTAGAACGACAGGATCCGCCCCAGTGCGTGATAGCTGTTGTTTGCGTGGAGCGTCGACAGCACCAGGTGCCCCGACAGCGCATAAGAAATCGCGGCCGTCATGGTTTCGCGATCGCGAATCTCGCCGATCAGGATGCAGTCTGGCGCTTGCCGCAGCGCATTGCGCAGACCCACCTGCAGCGACTGCGTGTCGCGTCCGACTTCACGCTGGTTGATCACCGACTTCTTGTTGCTGAACAGGAACTCGATCGGGTCCTCGATCGTGAGAATGTGCCCAGCCATCTGCTGGTTACGCTGCTCCAGCATCGCGGCCAGCGTGGTGCTCTTGCCCGCACCAGTCGAGCCCACCATCAGGATCAGGCCACGCTTTTCCATGATCAGCGTGTTCAGCACCGGCGGTACCAGCAGGCTCTCCAGCGTCGGGATCGCGAACGGGATGCAGCGGAACACCGCGGCAATCGAGCCACGTTGCTTGAAGCCGCTCAAACGGAAGCTGCCCACGCCTGGCAGCCCGACGCCAACGTTCAATTCGCCTGTGTCTTCGAGCTCTTCCAATTGCCGAGGCGTTAGCACTTCGGCCAGCAGCTGACGGGGCTGCGCCGGGGTCAGAGGCTGGTCGCTCAGCTGGACCAGCTGACCGTTGATCTTGATGAGGATCGGCGTATTGGCAGACAGGTAGACATCGGAGGCGTTCTTCTCCGACATCAGCTTCAGCACACGCTCCATGTTTCCGCTCATCGAGATCTCCTGGTCGACGTTGCGAAACTCAGGCGCGCAGCAGGTCGTTGAGGCTGGTCTTGGCGCGGGTCTGTGCGTCGACCTTCTTGACGATCACCGCGCAGTACAGGCTGTACTTGCCGTCGGCGCTGGGTAGATTACCGCTGACCACCACCGAGCCGGCCGGAACGCGGCCGTAGCTGACCTCGCCGGTGGCGCGGTCGTAGATCTTGGTGCTCTGGCCGATGTAGACGCCCATGCTGATCACCGAGTTCTCCTCGACGATCACGCCTTCGACGATTTCCGATCGCGCGCCGATGAAGCAGTTGTCCTCGATGATGGTCGGGTTGGCCTGCAGCGGCTCCAGCACGCCGCCGATGCCGACGCCGCCGCTCAGGTGCACGTTCTTGCCAATCTGAGCGCAGGAACCGACGGTAGCCCAGGCGTCGACCATCGAGTTCTCGTCAACGTAGGCGCCGATGTTGACGAAGCTGGGCATCAGCACCACGTTCTTCGCAAGGTAGCTGCCGTGTCGCGCGACCGCCGGCGGCACGATGCGCACTCCCGATGCGCGCACCTCGGCCTCGTCGATGTGAGAGAACTTAGTCTTGACCTTGTCGAAGAAGGTCAGATCGCCTGCGTGCATCAACTCGTTGTCGTTCAGTCTGAACGACAGCAGCACGGCCTTCTTGACCCACTGGTTCACCGTCCACTGGCCGACACCCTGGCGGTCCGCGACGCGGATACGGCCCTTGTTCAGGTCGGAGATCACCGACTCGACGGCCTGGTTGACCTCCGGGTGGCTGGTGGCGGTCAGGTTGGCGCGGTTCTCCCACGCGGCTTCGATGATGCTCTGGAGGTTGGCAGTCATGGGCAGGTCAGAAGAATCCAAAAAGGAGGTCGGGTGAAGGAGGCCGCAATCAGGCGCTGCGTAGCGAATGGGCATACGCCACGATGCGTTCGGCGGCTTCGAGACAATCGCTCGCTTCAGACACCAGCGCCAGACGAATTCGCCCGGCGCCCGGATTGACCCCATCGACCTCACGGGCCAACAGGCTGCCTGGCAGCACCGCGACATTGTATTGAGCGATCAGCGCGAGCGCGAAGGCCACGTCGTCGCCGCCCCGTGCGATGTTCGACACGTCGGCCCACAGGTAGAAGCCGGCATCGGGCAGCGACACATCCATCACAGTCGCCAGCAGCGGCGTGACCTGCGCGAACTTCTGGCGATACTGCTCGCGGTTGGCGATCACATGCGTCTCGTCGTTCCAGGCCGCAATGCTGGCCGCCTGCACCGTCGGACTCATCGCGCTGCCGTGGTAGGTGCGGTACAGCAGAAAGGCCTTCAGGATGTCGGCGTCACCTGCGACGAACCCGCTGCGCATGCCCGGCACGTTCGAGCGCTTCGACAAGCTGGTGAAGGCGATGAGGCGGCGGAAGTCGCTGCGGCCCAGCTGCACCGCGGCTTCCAGCGACCCCAGGGGGGCCACGTCGCGGAAATAGATCTCGGAGTAGCACTCGTCCGATGCGATCACGAAGCCGTGCTGGTCGCTCAGTTCGAACAAAGTCTTCCATTCGGCCAGCGGCATCACCGCGCCGGTCGGGTTGCCGGGTGAGCAGACGTACAGCAGCTGCGTGCGCGCCCACGTGGACTCGGGCACCGACGCCCAGTCGGCCGCGAACTGGCGGGTCGGGGCGCTGTTGACGAACGCCACTCGGGCGCCCGCCAGCAAGGCCGCGCCTTCGTAGATTTGGTAGAACGGATTGGGGCAGACCACAGTGGCACCCTCTCTGGCCGGATCGATCACCGTCTGCGCCAGCGCGAACAGCGCCTCCCGCGAGCCGTTGACCGGCAGCACCTGGTGCGTCTCGTCAACCGTGACGCCGTAGCGGCGGGTGATCCATTGCGCAATGGCAGTGCGCAGCGCCGGTTCACCGGCGGTGGCAGGGTAGCTGGCCAGGCCCTTCAGGTTGGCGATCAGGGCGTCGGTGACCACCGCCGGCGTCGGGTGCTTCGGCTCACCAATGCCCAGGCTGATCGGCTTGAAGGCCGAGTTCGGTGTGATCTGTCGGGTGAGTGCTCGAAGGCGCTCGAAAGGGTAGGGCTGCAGCGAGTCGAGCAGGGGATTCATCACCGAATTATCAGGGGGTGGACGTGGCATTCGTGACGGCCGGTAACGCGCGGTCAGAGCGGGAATCTCTTACGCCGTCGATGCTATGATCCCCTCCCGATGAAAGCCCCGTGAAATCGGGTTTTTATTAGAAAAATCAACGACTTACGTGCTCTATCGGCCGATGGGGTGCGCTGGAATCCGCTCTCGTCCATGCGTCTGAATTCCATCAAGCTGTCCGGCTTCAAGTCGTTCGCCGATCCGACCCATTTCCAGCTGCCCGGTCAGCTGGTCGGCGTGGTCGGCCCCAATGGTTGCGGCAAGTCCAACATCATGGATGCGGTGCGTTGGGTCCTCGGCGAAAGCAAGGCCAGCGAGCTGCGCGGCGAGTCGATGCAGGACGTGATCTTCAACGGTTCGGGCCAGCGCAAGCCTGCCAGCCGCGCCAGCGTGGAGTTGGTCTTCAGCAATGAAGACGCCCGTGCCGGCGGGCAGTGGAACCAGTTCGCCGAGATCGCCGTCAAGCGCATCCTGACGCGCGACGGCAGCAGCAGTTACCACATCAACAACCAGCCGGTGCGACGCCGCGACGTGCAGGACGTGTTCCTCGGCACCGGCCTGGGCCCCCGCGCCTACGCCATCATCGGCCAGGGCACGATCAGCCGCATCATCGAGAGCAAGCCCGAAGAGCTGCGGATGTTCCTGGAAGAAGCCGCCGGCGTCTCGAAGTACAAGGAGCGTCGCCGCGAGACCGAGAACCGGCTGCGCGACACCCGCGACAACCTGACGCGCGTCGAAGACATCCTGCGCGAGTTGAACGGCAACCTCGACAAGCTCGAAAGGCAGGCCGAGGTGGCGAGCCGATACCGCAGCCTGCAGGACGACGGCACGCTGAAGCTGCACCAGCTGTGGTTCCTGCGCCATCGCGATGCGGCCGGCGAGCAGCAGCGCATCGAGAAGGACGTTGCCGCGGCGATCGTGGCGCTGGAAGCCAAGACCGCCGAGCTGCGACAGGGCGAAGCCGAGCTCGAAACCATCAGGCAGGCGCACTACGCTGCCAGTGACGAGCTGCATGCGTCGCAAGGTCGTCTGGCCGAAGCCGCACTCGAAGTCAGCCGGCTCGAAGAGCGCATCCGCTATGTGGTCGAAGGTCGACAGCGTGCCGAGCAGCGTCTGGCTGAACTGGTATTGCAAACCGCGCAATGGGCCGATCGCCGCGCCCACGCAGAGGCCGAACTCGAACAACTGGCTGAACAGGTTGCCAGCGCCGACGAGCACAGCGAGGTCCTGGCCGCGCAAGCCGAAGAGCAGGCTGACCGGCTGCCTGGCCTGGAAGACGCGGTGCGCACCGCGCAATTGGCAGCCAGTGCGCAGCGCACGCTGGTGGCAGGCGTTCAGCAGCAGATCCAGCTGCTCGCCAGCGAGAGCCGCAACATCGAGGATCAGAGCCGCCAGCTCGCGGCGCGTCGTGAGCGGCTGGCCGGTGAGAGGCGCCAGCTCGCCGCACCTGATGCCGAACGCATCGCGCACCTGAAGCAGCAGTTCGGCACCGCCGAATCAGCCCGCGAAATTGCCGAGGTGCGATTGGCCGAGCTGAGCGACCAAGTGCCGGTACTCGACGACGCACGGCGAACGCGCCAAGCCGAGCTCAACACCGAAGCAGGCCGGCAAGCCGATTTCAGCGCCCGCCTCGATGCCTTGCGTGCCCTGCAGGAAAAGGTGCAGACCGAAGGCAAGCTGCGGCCTTGGCTGGCCAAGCATGGACTCGACGGCCTGGCTGGTCTGTGGACGCGCATCCACATCGAGCCCGGCTGGGAAACCGCGTTGGAAGCGGCCCTGCGCGAACGCATCAATGCGATCGAAGTCGGCCGCGTTGAGACGGTGCGAGCCTTCGCCGCTGATGCGCCGCCGGCCAAGCTGGTGTTCTACACACCGCCAGTGGCGGGCACGCCTCAGACAAATTCAAACGCCACACTGTCGCGGCTCAGCGATCTGCTGCGCCTTGGCGATGCAGGCTTGAAAGCGCTGCTGACCGACTGGCTCGAGGGCGTCTACACCGCGGCCGGCCTCGACGATGCGCTGGCGGCGCGTTCGGGCTTGCAGCACGGCGAGGTGCTGATGACGCGCGAAGGTCATGCCGTCAGTGCGCACGCGGTGTCGTTCTATGCTCCCGACTCTGAACAGGCGGGCCTGCTGGCCCGCGCGCAGGAGATCGAAAACCTCGATCGCCAGTTGCGCGCGCAATCGCTGATCTCCGAGGAAGCGCGCAGCGCGCTGATCCGCGCCGAGGCGGCTTGCAGCCAGGCGTCGGAGCACCTGTCCACGGCACGCCGCGAGTCGGCCGAGGCGCAGGGACGTGCGCACCAGTTGCAGGTCGAGTTGTTGCGGTTGACGCAGCAGGCCGAGCAGACGCAATCCCGGTCGGCGCAGCTAGACGACGAACTCGCCGAGATCGACGCGCAGCAGGAAGAACTGACCGAGCGCCGCGCCACCGGCGAAGCGCGTTTCGAAGACCTCGACATCGAACTCGCGACCACGCAGGAGCGTCATGCCGAACTCGACGACGCGGTGATCCAGGCCGAGCGCACGCTGGCAGCGGCCCGCGAGCAGTTGCGCACCCTGGAACGCCAGGCGCAGGAATCGCAGTTCGCCTCGCGCTCGCTGGCTGCTCGGCGCGGCGAGTTGCAGCGCGGCATCGAGACCGCTGTGCAGCAGGTCGCCAACAACGCGCAGGCCGAAGCGCAACTGAACGAGGAACTGGTGCGTTTCACCGATGCGTCTGCCCAGGCCGGACTGCAGGATGCGCTTGCACTGAAGCTGGACCGCGAAGCGGCGCTCGCCGCCCAGCGCAGCGCCTACGACGACCTGACACTGCGCCTGCGCCGCGCCGACGAGCAGCGGATGGCGCACGCGCAAAGCCTGCAGCCGCTGCGAGATCGCATCACCAAATTGCAGCTCGAAGCGCAGGCGGCGCAGCTCGGTGGCGCGCAGTACCTGGAGCAACTGGTCGCGGCCAACGTCGAGTTCGAGGCGCTGGCGCAAGGCATCGAGCGCGACGGCGTGCGGCTGCACGGTTTGCAGACCGAGATCGATCGCATCAACCGCGAGATCACTGCGCTGGGTGCGGTCAACCTGGCGGCGCTCGAGGAGTTGACGACCGCGCGCGAGCGCAAGACCTTCCTCGATGCGCAGAACGCCGACCTGATGGACGCGATCGGCACGCTCGAAGGCGCGATCCACAAGATCGACCTCGAAACCCGCGACCTGCTGGGCACCACCTTCAACCAGGTCAATGAGCATTTCGGCCGCATGTTTCCTTCGCTTTTCGGTGGCGGACAGGCCAAGCTGGTGATGACCGGCGACGAGATCCTCGACGCCGGCGTGCAGGTGATGGCGCAGCCGCCGGGCAAGAAGAACAGCACGATCCACCTGCTGTCTGGCGGTGAGAAGGCACTGACTGCCATCGCCTTGGTGTTCGCTATCTTCCAGCTGAACCCTGCGCCGTTCTGTCTGCTCGACGAGGTCGACGCGCCTCTCGATGACGCCAACACCGAGCGCTACGCCAAGCTGGTCAAGGAGATGGCCAAGGGCACACAGTTCCTGTTCATCAGCCACAACAAGATCGCGATGGAGATGGCGGTGCAGCTGATTGGCGTGACGATGCAGGAGCAGGGTGTGTCGCGCATCGTGGCGGTGGACATGGCCGAGGCGGTCAGCCTGGCGGAGGTGGCATGACAGATAACCTCACGCTGGCACTGGCGGTACTCGGCGGCGCGGTGCTGATCGGCGTGGTCGTGCATGGCGCCTGGCAGGCGCGCAAGGCCGGGCCGAAGAAGGCGGAATTAGCCAGCACGCGCACCGAGCAGCGAGAGCCCGTACTGGGCGCAGTGCCGCATGACACGGTGCCAAACGAGTACCCGCAACACGATGATCCGCAGGGCCGTGTGGCGCCTCATCTCGGGGATGTCTCACTGCCGTTGAATGCGGATGTGGCGGGGCGGACTCTGCCGCGCCGCATGACGCCGCGCATCGATGCGCTGATCGATGCGATCGTGACGATGACGCTGGAGGCGCCGGTCACCGGCGATGCCGTGCTGTCGCATCTCCCAGGCAGTCGCCGCGCCGGCAGCAAACCCTTCTTCATCGAAGGCCTGAACGCTGACACCGGCGATTGGGAGCCGCCACTGCCGGGACAGCGTTACGGCGAACTGCAGGCCGGTCTGCAACTGGCCAATCGGATCGGCGCCTTGAACGAGATCGAGTACTCGGAGTTCGTGCAGAAGCTCGAAGTCTTCGCCGACGCGCTGGGTGCGATGGCCGATTTCCCCGACATGCGGGAGGTCGCGGCGCGCGCGCGCGAGCTCGACGCCTTTGCTGGTGAACACGATGCGCAGATGTCAGTGCAACTGCGCGCCCGCAGCGCCGTCTGGAGCATCGGCTATGTGGTTCAGCAGGCCTCGCGCCACGGCTTCGTGCCCGGCGTGCTGCCCGGCCGGTTGGTGCTGCCGTCGGCCGAAGATGGCGCACCTCCCGTCTTGACCCTGGCCTTCGATTCCCAGGCAGCGCTGTCCGACGACCCCAACACCGCCGCTCTGCGCGAACTGGCACTGGGCTTCGATGTCTCGCAGACCGATCCGTCGGCCGCGCCGTTCACCGCCTGGCAGGTGAGCGCCATGGGCCTGTCGCATGACCTCGATGCCGACATCGTCGACGACCGCGGGCAGCCGTTGACGGCCGAAGGCTTCGCCTTCATCGACAGCGAACTGGTGCGCTTGTATGCCGCTCTTCAGGCGCGCGATCTGGCTGCAGGCTCGCCGGCGGCGCGGCGCCTGTTCAGCTGACGGCTCCACGGCTTCAGCTTCGGCGTGAGATGAGCGAGTCTGAACCTGCGCACCGGGCCGTCGAGTTGCGGGCGCTGCTGCAGCAACATGCGCACCACTACTACGTGCTTGATGCACCGCAGATCCCCGATGCCGAATACGACCAGTTGTTCCAGGAACTGGAAGCGATCGAGGCGGCGCACCCCGAGCTGAAGCACGCTGACTCACCAACGCAGCGCGTGGTGGGCGGCGTGCTCGACGGCTTCGTCGCTGTGCGTCATGCAGTGCCGATGCTGTCGATCCGCACAGAGACCGACACCGAGCCCAGCGGCGCGGTTGCCTTTGATACACGGGTGCGCCGCGAACTGGCGCTGACCGAGACCGATCCGCCCATCGAGTACGCCGCCGAGCTCAAGTTCGACGGGCTGGCGATGAACCTGCGCTATGAAGCTGGCGTGCTGGTGCAAGCGGCCACGCGGGGCGACGGTGAGACCGGCGAGGATGTGACGCAGAACATCCGCACGATCGCGCAGATCCCGCGCCGTTTGAAAAGCGAGCCGCCGCCTGCCGTGCTCGAAGTGCGCGGCGAGGTCTACATCCGCCGCGACGACTTCGAGGCGCTCAACGAGCGTCAGCGTGCGCTGATTGCGCAGGGCGCGAAAAACGAGAAGACCTTCGTCAACCCTCGCAACGCCGCTGCGGGTGCGGTGCGCCAGCTCGACCCGGCGATTGCCGCGAAGCGTCCGCTGAGCTTCTTTGCCTACGGTCTGGGCGAAGTGCAGGGCTGGGGCTTGGACAACAGTGCGCTGCCGACAACGCACAGCGCACTGCTCGATGCGCTGGGCGCGTTCGGATTGCCCGTCAGCGCCGAGCGTGCGGTGGTGCAGGGTGCCGAGGGGCTGGTCCGCTTCCACGCGGCGATCGGCGCCAAGCGCGACGCGCTGCCCTTCGACATCGACGGCGTCGTCTACAAGGTCAACAACCGCGAGCTGCAGCAGCGCCTGGGCTTCGTGACCCGCGAGCCGCGCTGGGCGGTGGCGCACAAGTACCCGGCGCAGGAACAGATGACCCGGCTGCTGGGCATCGACATCCAGGTCGGCCGCACCGGCAAGCTGACGCCTGTGGCGAAGCTGGAGCCTGTGTTCGTCGGCGGCACGACGGTGAGCAACGCGACGCTGCACAACGAGGACGAGGTGCGGCGCAAGGATGTGCGCGTGGGTGACACAGTGATCGTGCGCCGCGCGGGCGATGTGATTCCGCAGGTGGTGGGTGTGGTGCATGACTCGGCTGCGGTTGAAGCATCACGCGGCGAGCCTTTCGACCTGTACCAGCGATTGAGCGGCCAGTGCCCGGTCTGCGGCAGCCCGATCGGGCGCGAGGAGGCCGAGGTCGACTGGCGCTGCACCGGCGGGCTGACCTGCCCGGCGCAGCGCAAGGAAGCGATCCTGCATTTCGCCGGCCGCCGCGCGATGGACATCGAAGGCCTGGGCGACAAGCTGGTCGATCAGCTCGTCGATGGCGGCCTGATCCGCA
>CANHNO010000072.1 GCA_947462065.1 Burkholderiales bacterium
CGAGACCGTTCTCCTCGAAGGTTGAGGGCCTGCCCGTCGGATAAACTCTCTGGCTTCGGAGAGGTGGATGAGCGGTTTAAGTCGCACGCCTGGAAAGCGTGTGGGGGCTAATAACCCCCCGCGGGTTCGAATCCCGCCCTCTCCGCCAGGAAGTCAACAAATCGCCGCTCTTCGGGCGATTTTTTGTTTCTACCCGCACACCTACCCACTCAGCCAATCGGGTTTGAGATTCCAGTGTGCGGGAGAGTCAAGAGGCTCTTGCTTGACGAGTTGCGACCGGGTGTGGGGACAACGCCACAGAACCGCCGCTGAGGTCAGGCTGTGCCCGGTCGGCAGCTGAGCCTCCCATGCGAGCGCGCACCTTACCCGCTAGCGTGAACTTCGGGTCCGACTGGCTCACCCTACGAGCTCGTCAGAGTTGACGATTGACAGTCAACTCCGTCACATCGCCCATGCTCATCTTGTTTTTCTACTTGCTGCTCGGGCCGACTCCAAGCCCGACCTCGGGGTCGCCATCAACTGTTGCGGCCCGGCATTCATGCAAGGCAGAGCGCGTCTGGGCCGACAAGATGTGGCGCGAACGAGAGCTCATCGCTTTTCCAAGCAGTCCCCTGCTGGCCTTGCGCTGTCAGCGTTGAGTTTGAGTGATGGGCCCTATGGCGCACTTTTACTCACTTGACTGTTAGTTATTGGTGTGTGTTAATTGCGCATGACCGATTCACACGCACCCATCGCACCAGCCGGCGCGTCCAGCCAAGACAGGTTTTCTGTCGAGCAGATGGCCACCCTCACAGGGCTGAGCGCCAGAACCGTCAGGTACTACATCCAGCAAGGTCTGGTGGATCGCCCCATGGGGGCCAAGCGCGGCGCGTATTACGAGCCACGTCACCTCGAGCAGTTGTTGCTCATCTGCCGGTGGACGCAGGCCGGGCTGAGCCTGGAGCGCATCAAGGAGCTCCTCGATGGAGCACCGGACGATCCGCCACCACGCCGGGTGCAGCCTGGCACGGTGGAGGTGTGGAGTCGCGTGACGCTTGCAGACGGGCTCGAGGTTCATGTCGAACCCGGCCGCTCTGGTTTGTCGCCAGAGCAGGTGCGCGCGCTGGTGCGTGGCATCACCGACTTGTACCGACAGGTGCGAACTGAATCTCAGGCTGCGTCTCGCGACGACGAGTCCTGAACTGACTACAAATCAACCAGGGGCCCACCATGATTCAAGGACAACGGTCTTTCTCCCTCGAGTGCAAGAGCGAACGCATGCCTGCGCCAGTCCTGACAGCAGTGCAGGCCGCAGGGCGCATCGACGGTGTGCTCTTCGAGTTGGCGCTGCGACAGACCTACCGCAATACAGGAGCCAAGAACCTCGAGGTGGTCTACACCTTCCCGCTTCCTGATGAATCCGTGCTGCTGGGCTTTGCAGCCGAGCTCAATGGGGCTCGCCGAGTGGGCACCATCACCGCCAAGCACCAGGCCGAACGCGAGTACGAGCAGGCATTGTCCGAAGGCGATGCACCCGTGATGCTCGAGGCCTTGGGCTCGGGGATGTACACCGCCAACGTCGGCAATCTCAAGCCGGGCGACGAGATGGTGCTCGAGGTGCGCTTCGCCCAGTGCCTGAGATTCGAGCAGGGTCGGCTGCGCCTTGCCATCCCGAGCACCATTGCGCCGCGCTACGGCAGCGCCGCCTCAGCCGGGTTGCAGCCCCAGCAAGAGCCCACCGCATCCCTGACAGCCGAATATCCGCTCACACTGAGCCTCATGGTGGCCGGATCACTGGCTGGTGCCGCGCTCGACTGCCCCACACACCGCTTCACGATCCAACCGGCCGAGGACGGCTTGAGGTTCGATCTGACCGAGGGCGCCTGGCTCGACCGCGATGTAGTGATCGTGCTGAACGCGGGGGAGCCTTCTGCCTCGGCGCTCACCGAAGCGCGCGACAGCATCTCCGAGACCGCACCGGTGGTGGCGATGGCAGCGTTTCAGCCGGCAGCGGCAGCGCCGCGCGAGAGCATCGCGCTCAAGCTGCTGGTGGACTGCTCAGGCTCCATGGGTGGCGACAGCATCAAGTCAGCACGCGCGGCATTGGCCGGTGTCTTGCAAGGGATGGGCGAGGCTGATCAGGTCAGCCTGACTTGCTTCGGCTCCACTTTCGAGCACCGACTCAAGCCCACCGTTTGCGCTCCTAAGGCGCTGACTCAACTGGGCTCGCTCATCGAGCGCATCAATGCCGATATGGGTGGCACCGAAATGCATGACGCCTTGGCTTCGGTGTTCAAGCTGCCCGCGGCCCGAGGCACGAGCAACGCCGATGTGCTGCTGCTCACCGATGGCGAAATCTGGGCGGTCGAAGAAACGATCGAAGCTGCCAAGAAAAGCGGCCACCGCATCTTCGTGATCGGCGTTGGCTCATCACCAGCCCAAAGCGTCATCCGTTCACTGGCCGAGGCCACAGGCGGTGCGTGCGAGTTCGCCACACCGGGCGAGGCGTTGGAAGCTGCGGCCTCGCGCATGCTCGTTCGCATGCGACAGCAGGTATGGCGAGACATCCGCATCGACTGGGGTAGCCAAACTCAGTGGCAAACCGCAGTGTCCCTGAACGTGTTCGGTGGCGACACGGTGATCGCCTTTGGCGGCATGAGCACGCGTACGACAGGCGCTGCTGTGCGCCTGCTTGGCACCAACGAGCATGGCGAACAGCTCACGCTCGCGAGTTGCGAAGCCAACGCACCTAGCCCTGGCGACACCTTGGCGCGCATGGCTGCAGCCATGCGTATCAAGACGGAAGCGGAGGGTGAATCGCTGCGTCTGGCACTGGCGTACCAACTGATGGGGACACAAACCAACTGCATCCTTGTGCATCAGCGTGCCGAGGCCGACAAGCCTGCCGAAGAGGCTGAACTGCACCGCGTACAGGCGATGCTTGCCGCGGGCTGGGGAGCAACCGGCAGCGTGGAACTCTGTCATCAGGCCATGCACATGATGCCGCCACCGCACTCCATGAGCATGTCCATGAGCCGATTAGCCACATCGGCAGAGGATTTCCGAAGCATGAACCAGCCGAGCGTTTGGCGCACACGATCCGCTTCAGCCAGCGTCAGCGACATGGCCGCAGCCATGGACGAGATACAGATTCCGGAGTACTTGAAGAAGTCGGCAAGCCAACAACCAAAGGACACGCCAAAGCGCAAGCCTGTGCCCAGCGCGACGGCAAGCACAGACCCTTCTCCAGCAAAGCCAGTCAGGAAGTCACCCCCGGTAGCTCACGGCACGCCCGCTCCCTTGCGCCTCATGGCGCAAGAGCTCGCCGAGTACCTCGCTGGCGGCGCCAGCATGGACGACCTTGATGCACGCGCCACATCCTTCGTCTTGCATCCCGATGTGCGATCGGCGCTGGATGAGATTACCGCGCTCGGCCTCACGGCATCACAGGCCTGGGCGCTGCTCGCGAGCTGGACCAGTTTGCGACCCGAGGCGATGCTGGGTGCAGACTATGAAGACGTCTTGAAGGCGTGCGCGGAATCCATCCCCGGTGGCTTGCGCGGTCCCTGCCTGGCGGTTTTGAACCGCATCCTTGGCGGATATGGGGTGGATAAATGGATGTCGGCCCGAGAACGCAGGCTGAGCCTGGCCCTTTCGCGCGCGTGACAGTTGACGTACCCGCAGGTGGGGCGTTCGGCAGAAACTCGATACGTGTTGGGGCCTGGCGGCTGACCGCCGGGGAGCACGGCGACTTCGGATCAGCAGCAACACTTGTAGGCTCACCCTATGAGCTTGCCGAGTGAGATCCTTGAGGTCTGTCTCGGCGACCGGCGACAAGGCTCCAATCCACAAGCAGCCTTCTGACCGATCCTTCCAGCATGACCATGCCCAAAGCTCTCACCCCCCAGTTGCGCCGCCATCGTCCGCAAGGCGATCGCTGTGGTTCGCCCTCAGTTCCGGCTGTCGTTCGCGCACGGCATCCACGGTGTTCCGCACTGGACGCGGGTGTGGTTTCACGGCCAGATCTCCATCCACAAGCCGAGTCCCGGCAAGCAAGTGACCGACCCCGACACCATGAACTTCATCCCCCGCACCCTTCGTTCCACCCTGCTCTCGCTCATCACATTGGCACCCGCCCTGCACGCCTTCGCCCAATACCAACCCAGCTACACCGTGCTGCGCAGCACTCAGCATGTGCACGTGAACCGCGACGGCTCCAACACGGATGACATCTCGAGCCTGGTGCGCATCGACACGCCCAAGGGTGTGGAGGCACTCGGTGAACAGCGGCTGTCGTACGTGGGCTCGCTCGAGACCATGGAAGTGGTCGAGGCATGGACGCTCACGCCCGATGGCCAGCGCATCGACGTGCCGGCCAGCGGCATTCGCACGATGGAAGAGTCGGACTCGGGCTCGCCTCAGTTCAGCGACGGCAAGGTGCTGATCATCATCTTTCCAGCGGTGAGCGTGGGCGCGCAAACGTTCTGGCGCGCCCGCAGCGTGCAGCACACGCCGTACTTTCCAGGCAACTTCTTCTGGTCGCGGTTCTTCTCGCCGCACACGGTGCAGCAAGACACCCGTCTGACCATCACCCACGACCCGGCCAT
Organism: Burkholderiales bacterium; assembly: GCA_947462065.1. GTDB lineage: Bacteria > Pseudomonadota > Gammaproteobacteria > Burkholderiales > Burkholderiaceae_C > PBB1. Next base: position 4,587 of record CANHNO010000072.1, read on the forward strand.
CGCGCTGTCGATCGAGGCCAGCGGCATGACGGGCGGCGCGGTGGCTGCCTTGGCCTCAGACGCGCCGGGCACGGTGCGACATGAATACGCCTTCAAGCAAGACACCGCCTTTCCGCCCGAACCCGGCCGGCTCTCGTTGACCGACTTTGCACCGCACGTGCTGGTCACCAGCTTCAAGAGCTGGGGCGAACTCGGGCTCGCCTACCAGGCGCGAGCACGGCCCCAGGCCGAGCCCACCGAGGCCATCACCCGCCTGGCCACCGAGCTGACCGCCGGCAAGACCACCCCGCGCGACAAGGTGCGCGCGTTGCACCAATGGGTGAGCCGCAACATTCGCTACGTCAGCATGGACATCGGCGCCGGCGGGTTTGTGCCGCACTCAGCGCAAAGCATCCTCGACAACCGCTACGGCGACTGCAAGGACCACGTCGCGCTGCTGGAAGCCTTGCTGCGCTCGGTCGGCATCGAAAGCACTCCCGCACTGATCAACTACGGCGATGCGGTGCGGCTGCCCAAGCTGCCGGTGTCCACGCCCATCAATCACGTCATCACCTACATCCCGAGCCTGGATCTGTACCTGGATGCCACTTCCCGGTTTGCGCCCATGGGCACGCTGCCTGATGGCGACATCGACAAGCCGGTGCTGCTCACTGCCACGGGCGAAGTGGGCAGAACGCCGCCCATGCATCCTCAGCGCGAATTCATTCACTCGCACGCCAAGCTCACGCTCGGCAAGACCGGTGAGGTGAGGGGCCGATCGGTCACCCGTTATGGCGGCAGCCACGAGATCGACTCGCGCGGCGGGCGCTTCGCCGATCAGGGGCGCGAGGTGTCGCAGATCGTCGATGACTTGCTGTCGCGCTTCGACGAGACCGGCACCGGGAACATCAAGCAGCCCGACCCGTTGGATCTGACGGTGCCGTGGGAGTTAACAGCGCATTTCACGCTCGACCCGGTGGTCAACATGCCCGGTCCAGCGGCGATGACCTTGCCTGTGGGGCTGGTGCCAGGCGTCATACCCGGGATGCGCACCTCGAAGGCTTTCCCCGAGCGCCGCTTCGAGTTCTATTGCGGCTCGCACGGGTATCGCGAAGAAACGGAGATGGCCTTTCCGGCGAGCACGCGCATCGATCGCATCCCGCCCAACGTGAGCTTCAAGCGCGGCGCACTTCGTTACTCAGCCCAGTACCAGCGGCGCGGGCAGAGCCTTCACGTGGTGCGTGAGTACACGGCGCACCGGCAGGGTCTGGCGTGCAACGCGACCAACGACGCGGACTGGGCGGCGCTGCTGCCGGTGCTGCAGCGGGATTTGCGGGGGCAGGTGTTTTTCAGGTAGGTACAGCGGTCTACCCCGCGCTGGTGAAAGGGTTGAGCACCTTCACCCCGGTTCCTTCGAAGTCCGCGCAATTCCGTGTCACCACGGTCAGGTCGTGAATCAGCGCGATGGCGGCGATCTGCTTGTCAAGTTCATGCTCGGGGTGTGGCACGCGCAAGCGCCCCCAGACCTGTGCGGCGTCGGCATCGAAGGGCAGGATGTCTTGCGCGTACTGGTCCAGCAAATCCGTGAGCCAGTCCTCGAGCAGTTGCGCCTGGTCGGCGTCGCCTCGGTGGCGGATGAGTTCCACACCCCGGCGCAACTCGCCCACGGACACCGCCGACAGATACACCGGCTCGCCTGCCTCGGCGATGCGCTTGAAGAAACTGGTGACGCCGCGGTTGGCCTTGGCCTTCTTGCGAGCCTCGCTGATGACGTTGGTGTCAATCAAATACACGCGGCACCTTGGCCTCTGAGCTGACACGCTCGAAATCCGCGTCCGTGCCGACCGGCGGCATATCGGCCACCATCTCGGCAAAGCTGCGCTTGCGAGGCCGACTGAGCGCGGCCGCAAGAATCGCCCGATGCTCCGCCTCGGCGCTGCGGCCGCTTGCGCCGGCGCGCGCCTTGAGCGCCTTGACCAGTTGGTCATCAATGCCGCGAACGAGCAGGTTTGCCACCTTTCACCCCCCCAATTTGATATCAATGATATCACTCCAGCATCACACGGCCAAGACCTGCTTCAAGGGATCGCGCAGCGCCTTGAGCCTGGCGACTGCCTCAAGGCCACCAATCCAGCACCGTCAATTGGTTGCCCACGGCGACCACCGGCAAGAAGCCCTTGAGCTTGCCCTTGCGCAAGTGGGCGTCCATCAATTTGATGTTGTCCTCGAGCACCGCACCGATGCCGGTGGCGTCACTCAGAAAGATCGCGACCTGAATGATGGGATCGCACTCGACCAGCACCTCTTGCATGCGCTGCATCACCGCCTTGGGTGACTTCGCGCCACGGTGCTTCGAGTCGCACACGGCCAGCAAGATGTGCAGGCAGGCGCCAAGGCTGTTGCCATCACCGGGGATGACCATCACGAGCGGGTAGTCGTCTGCAATGCGAACGACTTCGTGGCTGGTGGCCACATCCACCGCCCTGCCCTTGCGCTCACCAGCCAGGCCGGTGATGCCCTCGAGCACGGCGTGGATCGCGGCCCTCAGTTGGCTGTCGATATCTATGTCCTCCAGCGCCTGGTTCAGGTTGGCGATTCGCTCCATTCGTGTCTCCTTTGAGTTTGTCTTGGGTATGTTTTTCGCGGGCTACGTGCACACCACCGCCCCGAACGGCACCCGCTCGGGCGAGGCATGCGGCGGTGTGAACAGCCAGATCACAGGGCTGGATGGCGGGGTCTGCGGAAAGGTGCCAAAGCCGTCGGTGGCGTAGAGCACGATGGCGCCTTCAGCCTCGCGCTGCACCCACTCGAACACCGGCCGGAAGTCGGTGCCACCGCGGCCGACCACCCGCAACCGCGTCGGGATCTCGGTGCCGTCCATCGCATCAAAGCGCGTGACTTCCTGGATGTCGGCATCGGCTTGCAGCACCGTGAGCTGGCACGGAAACGTCTCTCTGAACGCACGCAGCTCGCCGACGATCTTGCCCAGCGTGTCGGTGTCCATCGAGCCCGAGGTATCGATGGCAAACACCACGTGTCCGGGCACCGCCATGCTGGCCGACGGCATGAACAGTCCTCGGTGGATGTGCTTCTTGCTGAAGGGGTAGCTTGTCCAGTCGCCCTTGATACGGTCGTTGAGCCACGCTCGCAGCAGCGCGCGCCAGTCGATTCGGTGGGCATCGTCGGCATCGCACTCCTGCTTGAATCTCGCCGCGCCCTGCCCCTGCAGCCGGGCGGTGGCGTCCTCACGCAGTTCGCGTCGCAACTCATCGAGCTTCTCGGCATCGGGCGCATCGGGGCTGCGCATCGGTCGCACGTGCGGGTCATCGGCATCGAGCAAGTCGGCACCGATGTTGGGTAGCGCTCCGGCATCGGCCAGGCCGTCACCGTCTTCATCGTCCCGTTGACCAGCGGCTCCCTTGCCCGGCGGTCGCTTGGGTTGCGCCTTGGCCTTGGCCTGCAGCTCGCCGTAGATCTGCTCGGCCGTCATGCCGGCGAACTCGCGCGTCATCAGCCCGCCAGCGGGCAGCCTGAAGCCCTGACCGATCAGCAGCAGGTTGATCGCGAAATCGCAGGCGATGTTCCAGCCCTTGGGGTCGCGCTGGTGCCGCCGGTCGGCGTGGTCGAACAGCACGTGCAGCACCTCGTGGGCGAGCAAGCCGCGCAGCTCGGCGTCGTTGAGCCCGGCCATCCAGTCGGGGTTGTAGAAGATGTGATAACCGTCGGTGGCCGCGGTGGGGCACCAGGCCATGCCGGCCACCTCGCGCACCGGCAGGCGCATGACCGAGGTCGCCAGAAACGGCTGCGCCAGCGCCAGACGCACACGCGCACGCAGCACGCGCTGCGCCACCAGCGCGCGTTGCTCTGCGCCGAGCGGCGCCTCAGCGCGCGATGAGGTGGCCATGCGCCTTGATGAAATCCTTGTAGCCGGCTTCACGCATGAAGGCCGGTCGCGCCTTGATCATGTCGCGCGCCAGCACCACGCCAAACTCGGGTGGCAGCCGCCCGAGCAATGTGGCGCTGGCCTTGGACACGTCGCCTTCTTCAGCGTGATACGCCAGCCACGAGGTCAGCAGGTAGATGCCATCGAGTGCTTCAGGCAGCTCGGCGCCGAGCGGGTCGGCCACGATGGCGCGCATGTGCTTCTCGTTGACGGCCTTCTTCACGTAAGCCGCAAATTCAACCGCCGCACCGGTGCCGACAATGCCGGGCAGCACGTCGGCGCAGGCCTTGTGGCCGCCAAAGGTGCACATCACGTCGGACGCCATCTCCCACGAGCGTGGCGTGGGGTAGGCCGCGGTGTCGGCGGGCTCTTGCCACAGCAGCTTGGGCCGCACGCCGACGAACGACACCACCAGTGGATCAAGCCGCCGGCCGATGGCCCACTCGCGCCAGTCGTCCACGTCGGGTTCGAGCTCAACGTGCACGAAGCGGTTGGCCAGCGCGCTCGACATGCGGAAGGTCACCGCGCGGTCCTGCTGCCGGTTGCCCGCCGCCACGATCCACCAGCCATCGGGCAGCACGTATTCACCCACGCGGCGATCGAGCACCAGTTGATACAAGCTGGCTTGCACCATGGGCGGCGCTGCATTGATCTCGTCGAGAAACAGCACGCCTGGCGGCTCGCCCTCGCGCGGCAGAAAGGCCGGCGGGCACCACACCGCGCGTCCGCCCTCGATGGCCGGGATGCCGCGCAGATCGGTCGGGTCGAGCAAGCTCGCGCGCAGGTCGACCACCGGCAAATTGCGCTCGCGCGCGATGGTCTGCACGATGGAGCTCTTGCCGATGCCCGGCGGCCCCCAGATGAAGGCGGGCCAGCGCTGGTTGAGCAGCGATTCGAGAACGGTCTTCAGGCGTGAGGGTTTCATTTGTATCGGCGTTGGGGTCGCAAGGGAAGAGCAGCCAGGGCCACCTCGAGCCACTGAACGGGATCGTTGATGGCAGCCCACGGCACATGGCTCAGCACGGCCACGGCGTGCTCGAAGCTCAGCATCACCGAAGGGCTGGAGCTGGCCTTCAGCCGCACGCAAAGGTGCAGATCGGGGCACCACCAACCTGCCAGGCGAGCACCGGATTCGGTCAGGTCGGGCAACGGGCCCAGGAACCGGGAGTCGTCGTGCTCCAGCATCAGCCAGCTGCTGTAACCCGCTGACTGATCGACCGACGCGGCCTGCAACTCCATCAACCGCTCGACGCGCGGCTCGTCAAGCAGCAGGCAGTTGTCCTTGCCCACGAAGCCAAGCTTGCCCAGGCGGCTTTGGGTGATGTGGGCGCGCTCGGTGTCGAGACCGCGTGAGGGTGCGGCCCTGAGCAGGGTGGCCTCCGCGCTGCCCCGCTCCAGCCCCCAGACCATGACCCGCGGTCCGCTGAAATGCATCAGGTGATCGCCCTGCCCGGCCTTGGGCACCGCCAGCTCAACCGTGTCGCCGGGCCGGTGGTCTTCGAGGATGCCCTCGACGCTCTGGCGCTCGAGCATTTCCTCGTTCGGCCCCGCGCCGGGCACTCCGCTCTGGCCCGCCGAGTCGATGTAGCTCACGTCGCTGCGCGTGAGCGCAAAGTAGCCGGCCTCGACATGCATACCCTCGCCGGGGAACCTGAATCCGTAAACCTCCCCGGCCATCAGCGAAGCAAAAGCCACGTCGAGCGGATCTCTATGGAAGGGCACGATGGCCTCAGGCATGCCGCTGGCCGCCATCTGCCGCAGCCGCTCGCCCAGGGCGTTGACCTGTGCGCCCATCAGCGCTTGCCGCAGCGCACCGAGCACTTCAGTACTCAGACCCGTGCTCTCGCCCATGAGCAAGATGGCATAGGCCACCGTGGCTGGCAGCGGCACACGGGCGCGCACTCCGGCGACCGGTGCCGCCGCGCGCGCACGGGTAGTAGGCCTGGTGGTGTTCGTGGCGGTTCTGGTGATGCCCGGGATGTTCATTCAGTCATCATCCCCGGCGTCTGGCTCATGGCGTGAGCCTGGGCCAGATGGCGTCGGCAACCCCAGGTTCACTCTGGCCTGTATGACTGCGGCCCCATCCACATCGCAGCCCCAGGCGCGGCGCCCCAGATCGGTCGCCACCCTGAGCGTGGATCCGCCGCCGGCAAACGGATCGATCACCCAGTCGCCCGGCTTCGTGGCCATGCGCAAAAAGGCCCAGAGCACTGGCAGAGGTGCCTGAAACCGATGCCGCTGCGCAAGGCGCCCGATCGGCGTGACCATGATGTCGGCACTCAGCAGTGCGGTGTCTTCAGCGGTGGGTGCCCCGCGCAGGGCTGCGCCGTGGCGCGCGAACACCATGAACACCTCGGCATCAAAGGGCACCGGGCCCGAGCGGGCAGCCAGAGAAGCGGCCATGCGCCGACGCCCCAGCGTGGCATGCACAGGGCGCCACACATGACGCGCCAGCAGGTGCCAGCCCAGGCTGCCCAGCATCTGGCGGTGCACGCACTCCACCGCAACCAGCCGCTCGCGCAGCCGAACGTCGCGCACCTGCACCACCAGCCGGGCATCGGGGGCGAGCACGCGGGTGCATTCGGCCCAAACGGCTCGCAAGCCCCAGGCGAAGGCGATGGTGTCGGCTTCCAGCGCGTCGAGATCGGCACCGGGTTGGAGGCCGGCGTTGAGCTGCTCTTCGAGCGACAGCGCAAAGTACGGCGGGCTGGTGAGCACCAGGTGCGCCTGAGCATCGGCCAGCGCAGTCATGCGCGAGCCATCGCCCTGCTCGATGTAGCGCGTGTGTTCAGGCTTCATTTCAGGCTTCATCGCTGTCGCCGCCGTTGGCCTGCTCTTGCGCCGCGGCCTCAACGCCCGGCCCGCTGGGCATCTCGGCCCAGATCTGGTCGGGCTGCGTCAAGCGCGCCATCAGCTGCGCGCCCTCTACCTCGTGCACCATCTTCACGAAGCTGATGCGGCCCTTGAGCGCCAGCAGGCTTTGCTCCTGACCGTGCCAGTGCGACGTGCCGTTCTGCACCGCCATGTGCACGGCCGCACGCAGCCGCCGCCGGATGTTGCGCGGCACGCTCACCTGGTCGTTGACGGCCAGGCCCGTGACCATCTGCCTGCGCCCGCGCCGGAAGATGTTGGTCTTCTTCGCGTCGAGCTGCAGCCCGATCTGCGACAGCGTGCGCCGTGCGATGCCCAGCATCTGCACCGCACCCGCATCGCCAGAAAACGTCAGGTCGTCGGCATAGCGGGTGTAGCTGACCCCGCGTGCCTGAGCGGCCTGCAGCAGCACCTCGTCGGTCTTGATCAGCACGCGGTTGAGCAGCGCGGGGCTGGTGGGCGCACCGATGGGCAGGCCGCCGTCAGCGGTGCACACATCGCACAGCATCGAAATCGCGGTGCTCGACAGCCTTTCACCCAACCCCCTACGCAAGGCGGCCAGCACCAGCGGCCACTTCACGCTCGGAAAGCAGTTCTGCACATCGGCGTTCACCA
>CANHNO010000073.1 GCA_947462065.1 Burkholderiales bacterium
CGATTGACCTCGCCGGCAAGATCGAACAGCACCGCAACGGCACCGGGCGTGTTGAAGTCCTCGTTCATCTCGGCACGGAAGGCCGCAGCCTGAGGCTGGGTCCAGTCGATCTCTGCACTTTCGTCGTCAGCCACATCCACGCTCGCAAGCGCGGTGTACATCCGCCGCAGTGCCTGCCGCGCATCGTCGAGGTTGGTGTCGCTGAAGTTGAACGGGCTGCGGTAGTGGGTGCGCAGCATGAAGAAGCGAATCGTCTCGCCGTCGTAGCGCTTGAGCACATCGCGGATGGTGAAGAAGTTGCCGAGCGACTTCGACATCTTCTCGTTGTCGACGTTGAGGAAGCCGTTGTGCATCCAGACGTTGACGTACTTGTGGCCAGACGCGCCTTCGCTCTGCGCGATCTCGTTCTCGTGGTGCGGGAACTGAAGATCGAGGCCGCCGCCATGGATGTCGAAGTGCTCGCCGAGCAGCGCGCAGCTCATGGCGGAACACTCGATGTGCCAACCGGGGCGACCTGTGCCAAACGGACTTTCCCACTTCGCGTCGGCGGGCTCGCTGTCTTTCGCTGACTTCCACAGCACGAAGTCCAGCGGATCTTCCTTGCCGTCGAGCACCGCGACGCGCTCGCCGGCGCGCAGCTGATCGATCGATTTGCCTGACAAGCGTCCGTAGGCCGGGAACTTGCGCACCGCATAGTTGACGTCGCCGTTGGGCGATCGGTAGGCCAGCCCCTTGGCTTCAAGCGTGCCGATCATCTTCAGCATCGCAGGCACATGCTCGGTGGCTCGAGGCTCGTGGGTCGGCGGCAGGATGCCGAGCGCGGCCACATCCTGGTGCATCGCGACGGTCATCTCGTCGGTCAGCTGGCGGATCGGGATGTTGCGCTCAACTGCGCGCTTGATGATCTTGTCGTCTATGTCGGTGATGTTTCGAACATAGGTGACGTCGTATCCCAATTCCCTCAGCCAGCGGCAGGTCACGTCGAAGGCCATCATGAAGCGCGCATGACCGACATGGCAGAGGTCGTAGATCGTCATGCCGCAGACATACATCCGCACGCGGTTCGCATCGATCGGGGTGAACACCTCTGTCTCACGGGACAGGGAATTGAAGATGCGCAAGGTCATGAGCAAGGTCGCAACGAACGCGGCACCGCAACGCGCGGCACCAAAACTGCCTACAGGGCAACAGGACCGCGATTGTGCAGCGAGGCCACATGAATGCGGAGCAAGAACAGCACCCGCACCGATCGATTCCTGCCAGAAGCAGCGCACCTACAATCGAGCGAAAGTCAGTATAGCGGCGTGCCTTCGGACGATGCACCATGCTCAATGTCTCGCACGCCCCACCCCTCGAAGCCGCTTTCCCCTGAACCCATGCCCCTCGTCCGACGCCTGCAAATTGCTCTCGCAACGGTGATCCTGTGGCTGTCGACCGGCATGGTCCAAGCCGCCGACGACGTGACGAGCATTACCCAGTTGTTCCGCTCCGGCCAGCAGACGGAAGCGCTAGCACAGATCGACGCTCTGCTCGCCACCAAATCCGATCGCCCTGATTTACGTATGCTCAAAGGCATCTTGCTGGTCGATTCACGTCGCAGCGACGAGGCACTGGTGGTGTTCCAGCAGCTCACCGAAGACTTCCCCGAGGTGCCAGAGCCCTACAACAACCTAGCTGTTTTATACGCGGCACGCGGTGAATTCGACAAGGCCCGCGTGGCGCTGGACGGCGCCTTGCGCGCCAACCCCGGCTTCGCAACTGCCCACCAGAACCTCGGCGATGTGTACGCCCAGCTGGCACAACTGTCTTACCAGCGTGCGCTGAAGGCCGAGCCCAGCAATACAGAGATCCCGCCGAGGCTGTCACTGCTGCGCAAGTTGAACGAGCCTGCCGCACGCCCATCGCAACCCTGATCCCTGATCTACGCCCTCTTCGAGAGACCGTCCATGCGTCCCAGATTTTTGATTGGCGTTGCCGCCGCGATGCTGGCAGCAGCAGCGGCCACTTCGGCTTTCGCCCAGAAGGTGAACGTGAGCACCAACCTCGGTGACATCGTTGTGGAGCTCAACGCCGCCAAGGCACCGAAGACGGTCGACAACTTCCTGCAGTACGTGAAGGCCGGGCATTACGACGGCACGGTGTTCCACCGCGTGATCGAGAACTTCATGATCCAGGGCGGCGGTTTTGCACCCGATCTGAAGGAGAAAGCCACTCGCGCACCGATCCCGCTCGAGTCGCGCAATGGCCTGAGCAACAACCGCGGCACGCTGGCGATGGCGCGCACGTCAGACCCCAATTCGGCGACTGCGCAGTTCTTCATCAATGTGCAGGACAACACCTTCCTTGACGCCGCCCGGTCACCCGACGGCAACGGTTACGCCGTATTCGGCAAGGTCGTCTCCGGCATGGAAGTGGTCGACCGCATTCGCGCGGTGCAGACAGGTAACCGCGGTGGTCTCCAGAACGTGCCGCTGCAGCCGGTGACCATCATCAAGGCCACGGTCGCGCCCTGAGCGCGGCCCGCATCAAATTCTTAACCCGACGAAACCACACCATGGCAACCAAAGTTGAATTGCACACCTCGCACGGCCTGATGCTGATCGAGCTCGACGACGTGAAGGCACCGGTCAGCGCCGCCAACTTCCTCACCTACGCGCGCAATGGCTTTTACGACGGCACCATCTTCCACCGCGTGATCAAGGGTTTCATGATCCAAGGCGGCGGCTTCGAGCCCGGCATGAAGCAGAAAACCAGCGGCGCACCGATCAAGAACGAAGCCAACAATGGGCTGAAGAATCAGCGCTACACCTTGGCAATGGCTCGGACCTCTGACCCTCACTCGGCAACCGGCCAGTTCTTCATCAACGCCAAGGACAACGAATTCCTGAACTTCAAGGCCGAGACGTCGAGTGGCTGGGGCTACGCAGTGTTCGGCACGGTGATCGCCGGCACCGAGGTGGTCGACGCAATCGAAGGCGTGAAGACGGGCCGCAACGGGTTCCACGACGACGTGCCGAACGACGACGTGCTGATCGTCAAGGCTGTGGTGGTTTGAACGCGTGACGACGGACGACTCGCTTGCACTGCCCACGTTCTGGGAGATGCAGGCGTCGGCAGAATGGCGCACGATCGACTTCATCAGCGATCTGCACCTGGCGGAGGACACGCCGCAAACCTTCGACGCGTTTGCAGGCTACCTGAGGCAGACGCCCGCCGACGCGGTGTTCATCCTCGGTGACCTTTTCGAGGTCTGGGTCGGCGACGACGCTCGTCACGAGGGCTTCGAGGCCCGATGCGCCGAAGTGCTTTGCGAGGCTTCCACGCGATGTGCATTGGGTTTCATGGTTGGCAACCGAGACTTCCTGGTCGGTGCCGATATGCTGAAAGCGTGTGGTGTGCTTGCGCTGGCCGACCCGACAGTGATGCTTGCCTTTGGCGAGCGGATCATGCTCACCCACGGCGATGCGCTCTGTATGGCTGATGTCGCGTACCAGCGTTTCCGTGCGGTGGTGCGCAACCCCGCCTGGCGCCGCGATTTCCTGGCGCGGCCGCTGTCCGAGCGACGCCGCTTGGCGCGCGAGGTGCGCGACGAAAGCGAGCGCCGCAAGCTTGAGCAACTGGCCGGCCGCGACGCCGACATTGACTTTGCCACTGCCGTGCGCTGGATGCACGAAGCGGGTACGACCGTGCTGATCCACGGGCACACTCACCGACCCGGGACCGACGGGCTGGCACCGGGCTTCCTGCGTCATGTGCTCAGCGACTGGGACCTGGATCAGACCGACGGCCCGCCGCGCGCGGAAGTGCTGCGATGGACGGCGGGGGGGTTGAAGCGTTTGCCACTGGCGCAGGTTGCCGAGCGCTGAGCGTGCTTGCGAGGGCGCAAGCCGCATGGAAACGCTGGCGAGAGGACCGGGCCTGTCGTCGGCATGCCATCCCTGACGTGCTTTGGCAGCTGACGCTGCTGCGCTATCCCTTTCTCAGTTGGCGGTCGGCAGACGAGTTGATTCGCATGCGCCGCCTCGCCACGCTTTTCCTGTCGCAGAAAGAATTCAGCGGCGCGCATGGCTTGGTCGTGACCGACGAAATGGCGGTGGCGGTCGCTGCGCAGGCGTCGCTGCCGATCCTGAAACTCAAGGGCGGCCTGGATCTGTACGCGGGCTTCGTCGGCATCGTGCTGCACAGCGATGCGGTGACGGTGACGCGCGAGGTCATGGATGAGGACGGCGTTGTCCACGAATACGATGAAGAACTGGCCGGAGAGGCCATGCAGAGTGGCCCGGTGATGCTGTCCTGGCACGATGTTGAGGTGGCTTCCGAAGAAGCAGTTCATGCCGATTGGGCCTACAACGTGACGATCCATGAATTCGCGCATGTGATCGACATGGTCGATGGCCGGGCGGATGGCATTCCACCGCTGGACGACCGCCGTGCGCACGCTCGCTGGGTTCAGGTGATGACAGCTGCGTACACAGACTTCTGCACACAGGTCAATGCGCAGCGGCAAACTTTGATCGACCCCTACGCGGCCAACTCGATCGAGGAATTCTTCGCCGTGAGCGTTGAGACTTTCTACGTGCAGCCGCTGGAGCTGCAACGCGAGGTTCCTTCGGTGTATCAGCTGCTAACCGACTACTTCCACGAGGACCCGGCAGACCACTCTGCACGCTGACCGCTGGACAAATGAAAAAGCCGGGGCGTCTTGCGACCGCCCCGGCTTCGTCTTACCTCAGAAGGTGTGGTCAAGCCGTCGTCGACTCCGCCTTTGGTTTGTCGCTCTTTTTCAGGGGCTGGATGTCCAGCGCCGCCTTGCCGTCGGCATCGATGTCCACCGTCAGTCGGCCACCATCGACCAGGCGGCCGAACAGCAGCTCGTCGGCCAGTGCACGACGGATCGTGTCCTGGATCAGGCGCTGCATTGGACGTGCTCCCATCAGCGGATCGAAGCCGTTCTTGGCAAGGTGCTTGCGCAGCGCATCTGTGAAGGTGACGTCGACCTTCTTCTCGGCCAGTTGGCTTTCGAGCTGGAGCAGGAACTTGTCGACGACACGCAAGATGATGTCTTCGTCAAGCGCGCGGAAGCTGACCACCGCGTCGAGCCGGTTGCGGAATTCCGGTGTGAACATGCGCTTCACATCGGCCATCTCGTCGCCACGCTCACGCGGGTTGGTAAAGCCGATGCTCGCCTTGTTCATGATCTCGGCGCCAGCGTTCGTGGTCATCACGATGATCACGTTGCGGAAGTCGGCCTTGCGACCGTTGTTGTCGGTCAAGGTGCCGTGGTCCATTACCTGCAGTAGCACATTGAACACATCCGGGTGGGCCTTCTCGATCTCGTCGAGCAGAAGCACGCAGTGCGGCTTCTTCGTGATCGCCTCGGTCATCAAACCGCCTTGGTCGAAGCCGACGTAACCCGGAGGCGCGCCAATGAGGCGGCTGATGGCATGGCGCTCCATGTACTCGCTCATGTCGAAGCGGATCAGATCAATCCCGAGGATGAATGCGAGCTGCTTCGCGACTTCGGTCTTGCCCACACCGGTCGGGCCCGAGAACAGGAAGGAGCCGATGGGCTTGTCGGGCTTGCCCAGGCCCGACCGCGCCATCTTGATGGCTGCCGCCAACGCTTCGATCGCTGGCTCCTGACCGAACACCACGCTGTTCAGGTCACGATCCAGGCTCTTGAGCTTCGAGCGATCATCGTTCGACACGCTGGCTGGAGGGATGCGCGCAATCTTTGCGACGATCTCCTCGACCTCGTTGCGGGTGATGGTCTTCTTCTGCTTGCTCTTTGGCAGGATGCGTTGTGCCGCACCGGCTTCGTCGATCACATCGATCGCCTTGTCGGGCAGATGGCGGTCATTGATGAACTTGGCAGACAGCTCGGCCGCCGCCTGCAGTGCACCCAGTGCGTACTTGACGCTGTGGTGCTCCTCGAAGCGAGACTTCAGCCCCTTCAGGATTTCGACCGTTTCCTCGACTGAAGGCTCGGTCACATCAACCTTCTGGAAACGGCGCGACAGAGCCGCATCTTTCTCAAAGATACCGCGGTACTCGGTGAAGGTGGTTGCACCAATGCACTTCATCGCGCCAGAACTGAGCGCAGGCTTCAACAAATTGCTGGCATCGAGCGTGCCGCCCGATGCTGCACCGGCGCCGATCAACGTGTGAATTTCGTCGATGAAGAGCACGGAATTAGGCTGCTCCTTAAGCACCTTCAACACGCCCTTCAGGCGTTGCTCGAAGTCACCGCGGTATTTGGTGCCGGCGAGCAAGGCACCCATGTCAAGCGAATACACGGTGGCATTCGCCAACACCTCGGGAACATTACCTTCGGTGATGCGCCAAGCCAAACCTTCTGCAATCGCCGTCTTGCCAACGCCCGCCTCGCCAACCAACAGCGGATTGTTCTTGCGCCGACGGCAAAGAATCTGAATCACGCGCTCGACTTCGTGCTCTCGCCCGATCAACGGATCGATCTTGCCCTCGCGGGCGAGCTGGTTCAGATTCTGGGTGAATTGATCCAGCGGAGAGCCCTTGACATCAGAGTCCTCCTTCTCGCCTTCGGACGCGCTGCCACCACCGTCGGCGGGCTTTACTTGTTCTGGCGGGTCGGACTTCTTGATGCCGTGGGCGATGAAATTGACAACGTCCAGACGCGTGACGCCCTGCTGGTGGAGGTAATACACAGCGTGCGAATCTTTTTCACCGAAGATCGCCACCAGCACATTGGCGCCGGTGACTTCTTTCTTGCCGCTGCCCGTGGACTGCACGTGCATGATCGCTCGCTGGATGACCCTCTGAAAGCCCAACGTGGGTTGTGTGTCGACCTCGTCGGTGCCCCCGACAGTCGGCGTGTTCTCCTTAATGAATTGCGCCAAGCTCTTGCGCAGGTCATCGACATTGGCCGAACAGGCGCGCAGCACTTCGGCCGCAGATGGGTTGTCGAGCAACGCCATCAACAGGTGTTCGACGGTGATGAATTCGTGGCGTTGCTGACGCGCCTCCACGAATGCCATGTGCAAACTGACTTCAAGTTCTTGAGCGATCATGCGGCCTCCATAATGCATTGCAACGGGTGGCCGCCGCGGCGTGCGGCAGCCAACACCAACTCGACTTTCGTCGCAGCGACATCCTTTGAATAGACGCCGCATACGCCCCGACCGTCATGGTGAATCTTCAACATGATCTGCGTCGCGGCTTCGAGGTCGCGATTGAAATACTCCTGTAACACCACCACGACGAATTCCATCGGCGTGTAGTCGTCGTTGAGCAAGACGACCTGGTACATGCGCGGCGGCTCGGTCTTTTGAGCCTGCCGTTCGACAACAACCGCACCGTTCCCATCATCAATCTGGGGAACAACAGGAGTCGCAGGAGTGGGTTTATCGGTGGACATTTGCTAATTCTATCGACATGAAAGACCACCGCAGACCATGAGGAATATTGGACCTGTGCTGCAAATAACAAGGCAAGAAGAACGCCCCTCAGCGATACCTGTTCCAGCGGCGAAATGTTACGAAGGGACTGGACATCAAAGTTGACAGCAACCAAAATTTTACGAGCCGGAAGGGGCGAATTGACACCGGCATTGCTGGCGCAGCAAAATCAGTTTGTTTCTGTTTCACTGGAGTTGCAGCATGATCACAGGCACGGTGAAGTGGTTCAACGACGCCAAAGGCTTTGGCTTCATTGAACCTGAAGGCGGCGGAGACGACGTGTTCGCTCATTTCTCTGCCATCCAAATGGAAGGCTTCAGAACACTGAAGCAAGGTAGCAAGGTCAACTATGAGTTGATCCAGGGCCCCAAGGGGCAGTTGGCACAGAAGATATTCCCAGTCGACGTTGCGGCTCAGCGCGTCGAAGATCTGCCTGCACAGGCCCAGCCAGTGGCCCTTTGATTGGCAACGCGCATCGGCGCTTCTATCTTAGATAGCCCTCACCTAAACCCGCCATCAGGCGGGTTTTTTGTGCCCTGCAGACGCAGGGCACACCGGCATCTTCGGGTTCGATGTCGATTGCTCGCCTGGCCATGCTTCCCTTGGGAAGGGACGTTCGAGGGCCGCCGTCAGTCCACTCCACTGTAGGACCCCATGCAATACATGCTCAGGTACCAGGAAACAGAACAAAAGATGAGCCAGCGCAACAGCCCCGACCAAGCCCCGCTTGTTGGGGCTCCTGGAACGCCTGTACCAGCGCATTGAGCGACGCAGACGCGTCGTATCAGTTGCTGGCCTGAAGCTGCCTCACACCCCGACCACGGTACGCGTCCGCCAAGGTCGGCGCCAGATTCAGGACGACTCGTATGCCGACACACGTGAACATCTCGGCGGCCATTTCATCATCGACGTGACATCGCTCGACGCCGCGCTGGAATGGGCGGCGCGCGCACCGTGTGCCGCCACAGGCAGTACCGAAGTGCGCGCGGCACTGCCGCCACCGCCACGCGCGACGCTGTGACTTCCGCGGGCTGGGACGCTGCAGAGCTCGCAGCACGGGAGTCCTACGGGCGCCTGGTGGCCTGACTGGCTTGCCGCTGGCGTGCCGTAGCGGCAGCGAAAGACGCAATGTCGGAAGCTTTTGCCAAGGCACTGATCCACTGACCGAGGGATGGCGTTTCGGCCTCACCCGAAGGTTGGTTGCTAATCACTGCCCGCCGACAGCTGCAGCAGCGCGAGCACCATCCGCGGATAGAACACGACCCCAGGGTGCTCGTACTGTTCGACAACGAGGCGCTGGCGCCCGAAGCCCCAACCCCATCCGAGGAACGGCTCAAGCTGCTGTCCGTCTGTGCTCACCCTTCGCTCTCCCCATCGGTGCACACGCCACTGATGTTGCGATTGGTTCGGCATCGACGCCAAGGACATCGCCCAGGTATTTATGGTCTCGCCAGCCGCCATGGCGCAGCGCCCGGTGAGCGCCAAGGCCAAGATCTGCGATGCAAGCCCGCGCTCCGAGGAGCCGGGGTCGTGCGAGTTGCCAGCTCGCATCGGCACGGTGCTTGAATGGATCTACGGCGCGTACACCAGAGGTGCCAATACCGCTGTGCTTGGGCCTGAAGCGGTTCAGCCGTCGACTTTTGTCGGGCTGCGAGCCGAGGCGCTGTATCTGTGCCGCCTTGTGGTCAAGGCTGCAGCCCGACCACGCCGAGGCACTGCGACTGTTGGAACCGACGCCGCATTGCGAGGCACGACGATTGGTGCAGATCGACGAAGCCGAACGCTGCCTTCGGCTGTCTGCGCAGCAGCGTCAACCAGGTTCGTTCCAGCTCGAATCAGCCATCCATTCAGCGCACTGCAACAATGCTTTCACCGTTCAGACGCCTCGGTCAGCGATCGCCAAACTGCATGGTCCGGAGGATGCCGAAGCCGCATTGCAGCGCGCCCTGGCGCTGGACCGCCGCCCCGCGCGTGCGAGCTCACTTGCAGGCTACTGCACCAACCACACTCGCGAAGTGACCCCACGCGATCTCACGGGCGGGTTTGCGCGTCGTGCTTGTGCCGGTAGCTGCGTCGGCCGGCAACATCCTGCCGCTTCTCGAGCGCGACAGCCTCCCTCAAGATGATCTTGCCGGCAGCTTCGGCGAGGCTTTCCGCGCGTGCTACGCGCGCTTGCTCCCGGCCCAGCCGACGGGCTTCGGCCGCGGTCAGCGCGTCTGAGGAAGCACCGTTGTCAATGCGCTGTTCCTGCCGATCTTGGCGATGGGCTACTCGCTGTTCTACCGCTTGCGTGAGCGGGGTTTCGGCATAGGCGCTCGTCCCGCTGGCGAAGAGAAACGCAAACAACATGGTGTGGAAACGAAGATTCGGCATGAAAACTCCTTTGGAGGACAAGTTGGTGGCTGGGCTCAATCGCGTGACCGCAGCGCAGTCACGTCCACCTTGAACCGCCCGGCCCTTCGGCTTCTTACTGCGTCCAACGCAAATCCGCATGCGGTGTGAGGAGTTTGTGAAGTCAGCGTAAGAACAGCCCGCTTGAAGAGTTGAAGATTCGCGGGGCACGCTACAAGCGTCCTGCAAGCGCTCCATGAAAAGCAGCATCAAGCGAGACCCCTGATGAGACGAACTCGATTGCTGATGTGTTGGATGTCACTGTGGACGATGCCGCTGCTCTCGGCCTACGCGGCCCTGCCGGAGGTACCTGACCCGGCAGCGTGGGCTGCGCTCAGTCCGCAGGCACAGTCCACGCGCCGAGTTGAAGCAGCGACTGCAAGAGGCCACTCCGCAGGAGCGTGCCGCATTTCGCAATCGGCTGCGCGAACGCCTCGAAGGCATGACGCCAGAGCAGTGGCAGGCGCTGGCGGGGCGCACCCGCGAGCGTTGGCAACAGCTGGCCTCCGATGAGCAGCAGCGCATCATCGTTGAGCGCCGCGAGCGCGTCCAGTCAATGTCGCCCGAAGAGCGTCGGCAGCTGATTCAGGACCGGCGCGACCTCCTCGGCAAGCTCGGCCCTGAAGAATGCGCGCGATGCGCGAAAAACTTTCAGCGCGGTGATGCGCTCAATGAACGCATGAACACGGCCTGGGCACACGCAATGTCACGGCTGTGCGGCTGGCTGGAAAGCGCAGCCGCGCGCGTTCGCACCGGACCGGTCGTGCCCGCCAGCGACTGGTCGCTGTGGCACGAAGCCTGCGCAGGCGACGCACGCAGCGCACAGCAGCTGGTGCGCGCGCTGAAGCTGATGACGAGGCACTGCGTCTGCAGCTGCGCACGCTGAAGCCGTCGGCCGCCGACGGTCGATGCGCTGGGTGATCAGGTTCTCATGCGATGACACGAGCTACGAGGCTCGATGGGTACGACGACGACAGTCGCCCCTTCGGGCACAGCGATGCTGCTCGGCTGGCACCCGGCTCGGCGCTGGCGCTGGCGTTGACTTGGCTTGACGACCGGCCTGCTGCTGGGAGCCAGCATCGCCACGGTCTTGTGGCTGCAGCGTCCTGATCCCGCCATCGATGAATTGATGCTGATGAAGGCCGACGTGCAGTCGCAAATGGCCATCGGTGAGCTGTAAGTTACTGCCTCCCAGACAGCTGACTCACTGCGCTCGTGCAACGCGGCTCACGCTTCTGCAACCGCCGGCGACAACGTCATCGCGGACACGCCATCGCCGCCACGCGCCACCGCAATGAACAGCGCTTCGACCTGGCCGATCACCGTGTCCCAGGCCAGACGCTCGGCGGTCTGTCGTGCGGCCGCACCCATGCGCCGCGCGTGTTGAGGGTCGGCCACCAAGCTCTCGGCCAGCGTGATGAAGTCATGGGACGCGCCATAGGCGGCCAACAGGCCGTTGTCACCGGGCTTGATCAGCTGCGCCGCGGCTGCATAGTTGTAGGCCAGCACCGGCAGGCCGCTGGCCATGGCCTCAGGTGTCACGTTGCCGAAGGTTTCGGTGAGACTGGGAAACAGGAACGCGTCAGCCGAGGCGTAATGCACGGGGAGGTCGTCGCCAGTGCGTGACCCGGCCAGAATGGCCTCTGGGCATGCCGACTGCAAGGCTTGCCGCGCCGGACCGTCGCCGACAAGCACCAGCCGCGTGCGTGGCTGGACGCGGCACATGGCTTGGTAAGCCGAGACCAGATCAGTCAGGTTCTTCTCCGGGGCCAGTCGGCCGACGCACATCACCACCATGTCGTCGTCGCTCACACCCCACTGACGTCGCAGCTCGATGCTGCGCTTGGCGGGATGAAAGCGCACGGTATCGACGCCGCGCGCGACCACACTCAGATCACTAAAGCCTTGTTCGGCCAGCTCGCGGCGCAGTGATTCGGTGGGCACCATGGTGCACACGGTACGGCTGTGGAAGTAGCGAAGGTAGGCCAATACAGGCCGCTTCAGCAGGCTGATGCCGTAGTGCTGCGCATAGGCGTGAAAATTGGTGCGGAAGTCAGACGATACCGGCACGCCAAGGC
>CANHNO010000074.1 GCA_947462065.1 Burkholderiales bacterium
CTGTCACGGCTTCCGCTGGCCGACCTGATGCTGGACAACTGGCCGTGTAACGCCCACACCACCGCCAGCGACGCGCTGTGGATGGGCGTACCGATCGTCACGCTCAGCGGCGAGATCTTCGCGTCGCGGGTGTGCGCCAGCTTGCTGTATGCGGTGGGCCTCGGCGAGCTGGCCTGCGACAACGTCGCGCAGTACGAAGCCACAGCAATCGCCTTGCTGCGCGACCGCGAACGACTGCAGCGGCTGCGCAACCACCTCGACTCCGGCCGCATGGGGTTCCCGCTCTTTGACGGTCGGCGCTTCGCCCACGACCTGGACCAGCTCTACCTGCGCATGGCCGATCGAGCTCGCGCCGGCTTGCCGCCCGCTGCATTGCCGGCCGCTGGCGAGGCCCCGCAGCCATGAGCGCGCAGGCGATCCATCTGGTGGTGATGCAGCCGGTGGGCTACCTGCATTCGCAGGGATTCCTCGACCAGGCGCGCCACGTGCGCTGGCAACTGCGCCGGCTCGGGGCCACGGTCACGCTGGCCAAGAACCGACTGCGCGAGGACGCGGTCAACCTGATCTTCGGCGCCCACCTCGGCTTTCCGGTCGAGCTTCAGCAGCGACACGCCTGCATCTTCTTCAACCTGGAACAACTGGGTTCCGGCGGGGCGGCGGTGCGCCCGGAGTACCTGGCGCTGTTGCACCGCTCGGCCGTGGTCGACTACCACCCGGCCAATGTGGCAGCGTATGCCGAAGATGCGGCCGACGTGCCGATCGTGCCGCTGCTCTACTCGCCGTTTCTGGACCACGGCGACACGCTGCCGCTTGAGCAACGTCCGATCGACCTGTTGTTCTTTGGCAGCTTGAACGAGCGGCGTCGGGCGGTCATCGCGCGCGTCGAGGCCTGCGGGCTGCAGGTGGCGATGTTCGATCATGCGCTGTACGGCGACGAGCGCGACGCCTACGTCCGCCAGGCCAAGGCGGTGCTGAACACGCCCTTCTACGCCAGCAGCCGCTTCGAACAGGCTCGCGCATCGCATTGCCTGTCGCTGGGCACGCCGGTCATCTCGGAGCGCCTCGACACATCGATGCCGCCGGTCGCTTTCGAAGATGCCGTCACCTGGCTGGGCGACGGTGAACTCGAGTCGTTTTTCCGTGATCGGTTCGGTCGCCCGGCATTCTTCGACGAGGCCCGTGCGCAACTGGAACGATTCAAGCGGCACGATGGTCGGGATGCCTATGCCGAACTGCTGTCGTTTGCAACGGGCTACGCCGAAGGACATGCCCGCTATCGGCCCGCAGGGCCGTGGCAACCGCGCCAGCTTTGGGTAGGCCGCGCTGGAGCCGAACACCAGCCGGCGTGGTGCCAGATCGCAAGCGACGCCACCGACGAGCCCCATCTGGTGCTCGATCTGGGGCTGCCGCTGGAGGTGCCGCTGCAACTGCCGACCCGCAGAGGCGGCGAGGTGTCGATCGACGCCGGACAGTTCGAACGCATCGCCTGTCAGACCGCGGCGGAAGTACCGGACTGGGCACAGATGATCCGCAACATGATGACCCTGCTGGCCGAGCACGGCGAGGTCGATCTGGAGGTGCCCTACGAAAAATCGTGGGCGGCCTGGTCGCAGCCCACGCACCGGCGCGCCTTCAGCGAGGCCTCCTGGGCCTGCTATGTCGAGCGCTTCTGGACGCAGGGCTGGCTGGACCATCGGTTCGAGGTGGCCGCGTCGACCTGGCTCGACGGTGAACGTCAACCGTGCAAGAAGGAAGCCGGCGTCTGGATGCGGCTGACGCTGCGCAAGATTCCGACCTCGCCCCGCGAGCGCACGCTGGCACGCGCGCAGAGCGCGGATTTCGGCGGCGTCAGCGACGACCTGGGCGATCTCTGCGCGTCGGCTTCATCGCAGCGGCAGACGCAGGCGATCTCGTTTGTCGCGGCACCAGCGTGCGCGCCCGCTGCGACAGCGGCGCCAATACCGACCTTCCGGCTGGCACAGGGAATGGCCGTCCACCTGGACGAGGTCAGTACGCAAGTCGATGCACTCATCGCAAGTCGGGCGTACGACGACGCTGTCAAGGCGATCACTGTTGGCGTCGCGCGCACATTCATGTTGCCCGAGCTGACGCATCACGCCCTCTACTATCCCGAACTGGATCGGCAGATGGCTCGGCTCGCGCAGCAGTTGTCACCGGAAGCTGCCGCCGAGGGCACACCGAGCCGCTCCGCGAGCGGGCCGACTGTCATCATTGCCACGGCGTTGTTCGATGTCGGAGGGCATTCACGCGTTCTCGAGGACCTGTCGCACGAAGTTGAACAACCGATCGTCGTGCTGACCGATCTCTTCGACAGCGCGACCAAGGATCCGCGGCAGCAGGCCTGGATCGCCAGCCGGCTGAAGCATGCGCAAGTGATCGTGCTGCCGCAAGTCGATCTGTGGGCGCGCTGCCAGTTGCTGCGCCAGCTCGTCGACTCGTTCGATCCGGCCCAGATCTTCTACATGGTCCACCATCACGATCCGGTGCCGTTCATTGCGACGCTGCAACACGCCGGCTCTCGCAAGGTGTTCTTCCACCACTGCGATCACAACCCGAGCCTGGGCGGCACCTTGCCTTCGCTGCAACATGTCGACTTCACCGAATCGCTGCGCGACCGTTGCCGGGTCGCGCTGGATCGTCCATCGACGTGGCTGCCGCTGTACGTAGCGGACCACGGCGTGAAGTCCTTCTCCACGGTGCGCCCTGGCGAGTTTTCGGTCGTCACCTCGGGACGCGCGGGCAAGTTCACGCGCCGGGGCCATTGCGCGCTGCAGTCGATCGTCGCCACCGCGCTGCAGACCGTCAGCGGACGCTTCTTCCACATCGGCCCGCTGGCAGCAGATTGGCTGGCCGAGATCCGCGCACACCTGCAACAGGAAGGAATCGACCCGAAGCGCTTCGAAAGCCTGGGCCAGGTGCCCTCGCTGTGGCTGCAGTTGGAGCAGACACAGGCCGAGGTGTACATCGGATCAGCGCCGATCTCAGGCGGGCGAGCAGGAATTGAGGCACAGGGCTGTGGCTACCCCGTGCTGCATTTCGCCGGCTTCGAGGAGGGCTCGCTGCTGGCCGACTACTCCTCCTACGCGTCGCCCGAGCTGGGCTGGTCCGACCTGAAGGGACTGCGCAAGGCCTTGCAGCGAGTCGGCAAGGAACATGCGGCATACAGCGCCCGGGCGCGCAGCTTCTATGAAGAAGGGTTCTCGAGACAGCATTTCCGCGCCCGCCTGGACGACATCCTGAGCGCCTGAGCCGGCACCTCAAGGGGGAAGATTGATGCTGAGAGCGCCCGCATTTCCGGTCTTTGCCTCGCAGGGCGTGCCACACACTGCGTGAATGCTGACCGTGGAACCCTACCGAGCCGCTCTTCAGCCCATTTGGGACGCGCAGGTGCGCGCCGCGCGCAACGGAGTGTTCCTGTTCGAGCGCGGCTACATGGACTACCACGCCGACCGATTCGTGGACGGCTCGCTGATGGTCTTCGACGGCGCCGAGGTGGTCGCGGCACTTCCGGCTCACCGCATCGGCGACGACTGGGTATCGCACGGCGGGCTGACCTTCGGCGGATTGCTGATGCATCCGGACACCGGGGCGCAGTCCGTGCTGACGATCTTCGATGTGCTGGTGCATGCGCTGCGTGAGCGGGGTGCGCGCAGGCTCGTCTACAAGCCGGTGCCGCACATCTTCCATCGCCAGCCGTCGGAGGACGACCTGTACGCGCTGCACCGACTTGGCGCCCGCACGGTCCGCGTCGACCTGTCGACCACGGTCGATCTGGCGCGCCGACCGTCGCTGGCCAAGGGCCGCCGCCACGCGCTGTCGAAGGCTCGCCGCGCTGGCGTCGTGGTGCGCGAAAGCGACGATTACCCTGCCTTCTGGACGCTGCTGGAAGGAGTGCTGGCCGATCGACATGGCAGCGCGCCAACGCACCGACTGGACGAGATCACCCTGCTGGCACAGCGCTTCCCGCAGATTTGTCTTTTCGGTGCCTACGCCGACGCTGCGGACGGCGGGGAGCTGCTCGCTGGCGCCGTGGTGTACCGCTACGACGGCGTGCTGCACACGCAGTACCTGGCCAGTTCCGCCGCTGGCCGCGACGTCGGGGCACTCGATGCCGTCATCGCCTACCTTCTCGACGACAGCGCCGACGGATGCCGGTGGCTGAGCTTCGGCGTCTCGACCGTCGATCAGGGCCGTACGCTCAACACAGGGCTGGTCGGTCAGAAAGAGATGTTCGGGGGTCGCAGCACCGTGCTGCAGACGCTGGAGCTGGACTTGCAAACGGACATCGGTGTGAGATGAACTCTCTGCGCGACATCGAGGACTACCAGCGCGCCTACGAGGCGAGCGACTTCGAGCCGGTTCAGGCCCGCATGCGCAAGCGGATGCTGCTTGCGCTGCTGGCGCGCTGGCGTCCGGCGCGCGTGCTCGAGGTCGGCTGCGGCAACGATGCGCTGTTTCGGCATCACGACGCGTTCGAGCGCTTCTGCGTGGTCGAACCCGGTCAGGCGTTCGCTGCGATGGCCCGCGAGCAGGCCGGCAGCGACGCGCGCATCCGCGTCGTGCAGGCCTTCATGGAAGACGCCGCCGAACGACTGGCGGACGAGCGCTTCGATTGCATCCTGCTCAGCGGCCTGCTGCACGAGGTGCCCGATTGCCATCGCTTCCTGGCAGCCGTGGCTGCGCTGTGCGGGCCTGCGACGCGGGTGCACGTCAACGTCCCCAACGCGCGCTCGCTGCACCGCCTGCTGGCACTCGAGATGGGCCTGATCGGCGGCCTGCACGAGCTGTCTGCCAACCAGCGCAGTCTGCAACAGCCACGCACCTTCGACATCGACAGCCTGAGCGCGCTGTGCAGCGACAACGGCTTCAAGGTCACGGAAAGCGGCTCGTATTTCGTCAAGCCCTTTACCCACCGTCAGATGGCGCAACTTCAGGATATCGGCCTGATGGACGAGCGGATGCTCGACGGCCTGTACGGCCTGGAACGCCACCTGCCGGGTCTGGGTTCGGAAATCTACGTGAACCTGCAGCGCGTTCCGTCAACCAAGGAGGCGTGATGAGTCACGACAACCCGTTGGACACTCCATTGGCACTGGTCGGCAACTCGCTGGCCGTGCTGGTCGCCGCCACTGAGCGCGCGCGGCACGGGCTGCCAACGGTGGTCGTCAACCCGGGCGGTCCATGGGGCGGCTATTTCGGCGGTTTGCAAGCCGACAGCTGCCGTTGGGACGCAGGCATGGTGATGTATGAATTCACCTCCTTTCGCCAGTGCGAAACGGCGCCCGCACTGGCCAGCTACGACCCGCTGCAGCGCAACGACATCGGCCGCTTCTGTGGCGTGGTGCGCGACTACGTCGAAGGCCGGCAGGCCACGCGCGCCGTCGAGCCGCCGCAGATGTGGATCGGTGGGCAGCTGCTCCCCGACCTGTTGCTGGCCAATGGTCTGGCGGCGCTGCCCGATCTGGCCTGCGCCCCGGCGGCGCTCGCCGAGCTGCGTCATGAGGTGGTGGTCGCGCGTCACTCGCCCTGGCATGCCAGTCGCAAGAACGCGTGGCCCGCCAATGGCCGCCGTGCATCGGGTGACAGCGCCCTGCTGGACTTCGACTCCGTTTCGCGCCTGAACCACGGCGAGGTGCTGCATGACGCGGTGTTCGCACCGTTCGCGCGCCAGGTGCTGGGACGCGATGCGGGTCACCTGGCGGCGCTTTACCACCGCATCCCATGGCTGCCCCTGTATTGGCCGGAGACGCTGCTGTCCTGGCTGGAGGGGCGGCCGCAGGCACTGCCGCCCACGGTGTTCAGCTACCCGAAAAAAGGCAGCGTGGCCGACCTGTGTGCGCTGCTCGCAGCGCAGATGAACGCATCACCCTGGGTCACCGTGCATCAGGACAAGGTGCTGGCCGTCGGGCGCAGTGCGCAGGGCTTCGTGCTGCAACTCGAACACGGTGGTCACCTTCACGCCACACGCCTGGGCTGGGGCCAGACGCCCCACCAAGGGCTGCTGGCCAGCGGCATCGCTGCAGCCGCACCGCCCGAGCAGCGCCTGCCACTGTTGCTGGCATTCCTGCGACTGCCTCGCGCGACGCTGCGGCGCGAATTCAGCGTGCTGCACATCGCCGACAGCGCGAGGGGCGCCTACCGGATCAACAACGCCAGCGTGTGCGCCGGCGAGCACGACAGCGACAGCGTGCGCCTGGTCGTCGAGGCCAATCCCGAGCGCTTCGCGGCCTGCCACGGTGCCCTGGCCGACGACGCAGCGATCATCCGCGCGATGATGGAGGATCTGACCGGTCTGGGCCTGATCACCAGCGGCCAGACGCCCGAGTTCAGCAAGCTGCTTCGGATGTCCGGCGCCCTGCCGCTACCGACTGCCGAGGGCTTGAGCGCAAACGCCGACCAGCGCGCGCAGTTGCTGGCCCGATGGCCAGGGGTCGAACTGTTTGCCAACAGTGCAGGCCCATTTGCGACCTCGCTGTCGGATCAGATCGTTCAGGGTCTGCTGCTGGCCCGCACGGCATCAAGCGAGCCGCTGCCGATCGACATCGACACCCGCACACCTGCTTGCACCCACTGACACCGAAGGGAGGCTTCCATGGCCATCGCCGACTGCCGCATCATCGACATGCCCCGCATCCAGGATCCACGTGGCAACCTGACCTTTGTCGAGGGCGGACAACAGATCCCGTTCGACATCAAGCGGGTCTACTACCTCTACGACGTGCCAGGCGGCTCCGAGCGCGGCGGACATGCGCATCTGGGTCTGCACCAGTTCGTCATCGCGATGTCGGGCAGCTTCGACATCGTCCTTGACGATGGTTTCGAGAAGAAGCGGATTCATCTCAACCGCTCGTACCTGGGTCTGTATCTGCCGCCAATGACCTGGCGGGAACTGGACAACTTCTCCTCCGGCAGCGTCTGCATGGTGCTCGCCTCAGAGCGCTACGACGAGGCCGACTACCTGCGCGACTACAGCGACTTCATGGTCCAGGTTCACGGCAACCGCCGCAAGGCCGTGCGCGAGGCGGCTTGCGCAGAGCGGACAGTGGCCGAAAGTCTGATCTGATGGCCGACGCGCCGATTCCGTTCCTCGACCTGCAGCGCATCAACGACCGACACCGTACGGCCTACGAAGCAGCGCTGTCTCGCGTCCTGGACAGCGGCAGATTGCTGCTTGGCGAGGAAACCGCCGCCTTCGAGCGGGAGTTCGCCGCCTGGTGCGGCGCCTCGCATTGCGTCGGTGTGGGCAATGGCTTCGATGCCTTGCACCTGGCACTGCGCGCCTGGAACATCGGCGCCGACGACGAGGTGATCGTGCCTTCTCACACCTTCATTGCGACGTGGCTGGCAGTCAGCGAAGTCGGCGCACGGCCTGTACCGGTCGAGCCCGCGCCAAGCTGCTGCAACATCGATCCCGCCCGCGTCGAAGCAGCCATCACGCCTCGGACCCGGGCCATCATTGCGGTACACCTTTATGGCAGGCCCGCCCCGATGCGCGAACTCAGCGAGATCGCCCGACGTCGCGGCCTGAAGCTGCTCGAAGACGCGGCACAGGCCCACGGTGCGCGGCTCGGCGGCCAGCCCTGTGGAAGTCTCGGCGATGCTGCAGCGTTCAGCTTCTATCCGGGCAAGAACCTCGGCGCGCTGGGCGACGGGGGAGCGGTCACCACCAATGACCCTGCCCTCGCCGACCGGATTCGACGGCTCGCGAACTACGGCTCGAGCGTCAAGTACCACCATGAACTCGCCGGGGTCAATTCCCGGCTGGATGAGTTGCAGGCCGCTTTTCTGCGCGAGCGACTGCGCGCATTGCACGCTGACAACGCGAATCGCCGCCGTGTGGCGCACGCCTACCTGGCCGGCTTGGCAGCACTGCCAGGCCTCGCCCTGCCGGCCGCCGACGACGCCGACACACTGTCGGCGTGGCATCTGTTCGTCGTGCGCCACCGGCAGCGTGACGTACTGGCCAAACTGCTGGAAGGACGTGGCATTGGCACGCTGGTGCACTACCCGTTGCCCATCCACCGCCAAGGCGCTTATGCCGGCACTGCGCTCGCCCAGCAGACCCTGCCCCTGGCAGACTCCTGGGCGAACGAAGCGTTGAGCCTGCCCATCGGGCCCACGATCAGCGACGAAGAGGTCGCCTGGGTGATCGAGGGCACGCGCGAGGCATGTGCCTCACTCGACATCACCTGAACAACGCCTGCAAGGCTGCCTCGTCCGCTGTGCCGAGGGGCTGCGCAGCCTTAATCTGGGAGAAAGCGGGCTCCGATTAAACTCCGGTGTGGCGTTCGACTGTCGGTCAGTGCCGTACGCAACATCTGACTTCGTCGAACTAATGCAACAAGCCACGTCACGCTCGACACCGAATGTCTCCCTGCAGGGCCCGAACGAGTCCGTTCGCGACGATGCTGCCAACCTGCAGCCCGTGCCGACCCTGCCTCCGTCACTGAAGAGTATTCCAGAGTCTGAGCCGGTTTTGCCGATCGTCTTGATACATGGCCTGCTCAGCACACCGCGCGAGTTTGGTCTGATTTCCTTGCCGCTCCAGTCCCGCGGAGCGCCGCTGATCATCCTGAACATCCCGGGCTACACCGAGGCAGATCGCAGCCAGTTCAGGCGCTGGTCGTCGTGGGTCGATGCAGCTTGCAATGCGATTCGGGAACAGTTTGGCGCAGGTCAGCCTTTCGTATTGGGCGGCCTGTGCTCCGGAGGCATGGTGGCGGCGGCTGTGGCAGCGCGCGGCGAGTTCAATGTGCGTTCTTTGGTGATGATGTCGCCCAGCTTCGGGTACGACGGCTGGGCGCGAACCAGATGGTGGGGCTGGCGCAAGGTGGCTCATGTGCTCGGCGTCGACCGCTGGATTTCAGTGCGTGAGAGCGAGCCTTACGGCATCAAGAACGAAAAGATCCGCAAGTGGGTCGAACGCGACATGCACGTGCGCGCCACCAGTGCCGCCGGACCGTCAACGTTGCCGCTGTGGGCCATCAACCAGTCCGAAAGGCTGATGCGTCACGTCACCCGCCAGTTCCCGCGGCTGCGAATGCCCACAGTCGTGATGCATTCGCGTCTGGACGAGATCTGCAGCCTGGGTCTTGTGAAACAGGTTTTCGACACCCTGCCAGCCGGCTCCAATCGCCTCGTGGTGCTCGACAATTCGTATCACATGATCACCATAGACAATGATCGCCAAAAGGTCACCACTGAGTTGCTGAGATGCTCGGGCCGGGGCGATCGAAGCGCAGCAACGCAGATGGACACCGCCGCGAGCGGGCCCGCAATGAATCCGGCCAACGCGGAGACCGCAGCCGACGCTTACACAGGAGTGCTCTTATGTCCAACACCATGACCGAATTGCTGGGGTTGATCAAAAAGGCTTACGACATCGACCCGTCGACGATCGACCCGCACAAGCCACTGTCTGAGTTTGGATTGGATTCTTTGGCGCTGGCAGAGTTGATGTTCAACATCGAAGATCACTTCCACATTGATTACCCCGAGTCCCGCACCGGCGTGCAAACCCTCGCCGAATTGGCGCAGGTGGTAGACGAGGTGCGTGCCGCAGTCGCCGAGAAATGACGAACCGCACGCCGAGCATGCGTGAGGTGGTGGTCTCTGGCCTGGGGCTGGTGTCTCCCCACGGCGACGACCTCGGGCTTGCGTTCGACGCGATGCTTCGGGGCCAGTCGGCGATCGCTCTGTGGGGCCACGGTGGCATGCCGCCTGCTGCAGTGGCCAGCGTCGCTTTCTCTTCGGAACGCTGGTTCACGAAGTTGCAACTGGTCGGTGTCGACCGGGTCAGCCAGATGGCCGTGGCCGCGGCCGAGTTGGCGCGCACCGACGCTTGCTGGCCCGAGGCCATCGACCCCGAGCGGATCGGCGTGTTCATCGGCAGCGGCATGGGCGGCGCTTCCGCGCTCGAAGAGGGCTATGAAGCATCCCGTACCGGGCGCCGTGTCTCGCCGCTGACGGTCGTCGCAGCCATGACCAACGCGCCGGCGGCGCACATTGCGATCCGCGCCGGAGCGCAGGGTCCGGTCTACACCTACTCGGTGGCCTGCGCCTCATCCGCGGTGGCGATTGCCGAGGCCGCCAAGGCGATCGCGGCCGGTGAAATCGATGTCGCCATCGCTGGCGGCGCCGAGGCCTTGTTGGTGCCTGGCGTGGTACGCGCCTGGCAGGCGCTGCAGACCCTGGCCACCCCCGACCCCATCGATCCGAGCCAGTCGTGCCGGCCCTTCGACATCAATCGCTCAGGCTTTGCGCTGGGGGAAGGCGCTGCGATGCTGGTGCTCGAATCGCGCGAACACGCGATGGCGCGCAAGGCGCCGGTGCGCGTGCGCTTCGCCGGCAGTGGGGTCAGTTGCGATGCACAGCACATGACCAAGCCCAATGCGCCGGGCCAGGTGCGTGCGCTGCGCAACATGCTGCGCGCCAGTGGCCTGGACCCGCGCGACATTGGCTACTGCAATGCTCACGGCACTGCAACACGGGTTGGCGATGGTGTCGAGTGCGAAGCCTTGCGCAGCGTCTGGGGCAAGGACATCGATGGCCTGCGGGTCAGTTCAACCAAGGCCATGCATGGCCATCTGCTCGGTGCCGCAGGTGCGCTGGAAGCGGTAGTGACGGTGCTCTCGCTGCAACAGAGACACGCGCCACCAACACCGAGTTGCGTGCAACCGGATCCAGCCTGCGACATCCCTCTGATCCGCGAATCCGCGGCGTCGCTGCCGACACTTCAGGCCGCCATCAGCAATTCTTTCGCCTTCGGCGGCACGAACGTCGTGCTGGCTTTCTCCCGCCACGACTGATCGGGGTTGAGCTACTTCGCCTTGTCCGCGGTTTCGGCGGGGAGGAAGCGCACCAGCACACGCTGACCGACCCGCAGTGCCGTGTCGTCCAGTTGCAAAAGGCACTCGACAACACGCGTATCAGAGATTTCTTCGCTGCCAGCGGTGTCTGGTGTGCGAGGCGGGCCGAACACTTCGCCAACGTTCAGCACGCGCGCACCATGCACCACGTTGTCCTCGGCGATCGAGACCACCTCTGCGCGCATGCCGGCTCGCACGCGGGCGATCAGTGCTTCATTGAGGTCCGCACGGACGATGCGAGGGCCATCGGGCAGCAGGTGCAGCACCAGCCCATGCGGCTCGACGTACTCGCCGACCTGCGCAATGCGTTGCACCACCTGACCGTTTGCCGGGGCCCGCACCGTGGCCGCGGTCAGCACATGCGTTGCCTGGGCAACACGCTGCTTCTCGACCATGACCGCGGTTTCCTGCGCCGCCATTTGCTGCCCGGCATAAACCACGGCGAAACGTGCGTCCTCCAAAGCCTGCTTGCCCGCCGTACCCGGCAGCGGGGCGGCAATGGCCCGTTCGCGGCGAGCGCGTGCCACCAGCAGTTCCGTACGCAGCACCTCGAGCTGGGCGATCGCGCGCGCGTGCTCGGCCTTGGCCAGTTCAAGCGCCGCGCGTGGCTCACGCGTATCGAGTTGCACCAGCAGCTGTCCTTGCTTGACCGCAGTGCCTGCCTCGACGCCCCAGCGCTCGATCATGCCGCCATAGGGCGCTGCCACGCGAAGCAGGCCTCCGGGCACATCCACCCGGCCACGGGCAAGGGCCACGAAACGCGCGTCGGCACTCGGTGCCGTGGCGGCACCGGCCGGCGTGCTTGCGGATGCGGAACTGGCGACCTTGCGCGCATCGTCGTGCGGCGTGCAGGCTGCGAGCGCAATGCTCAGCAGAGCGAGTATTCGCACTGAAGAGAACGCAGGCAGGGAGTGAAGCAACTTC
>CANHNO010000075.1 GCA_947462065.1 Burkholderiales bacterium
AGCGTGGCGGTGCTGATCGCGATGCTGAGCTGCTTCAGCTTCATCCCGGCGCAGTGGCTGTTGCGCAGCGACACCTTGCAGGCGATGTTCCAGTATGGCTGGCCGGAGGCCTTGGCGTTTCTGGCGCTGCTGTTGCCGTTTGCTGCGGCGATGTCGGCATTGCTGATGGCGATCGCGATCCGCTGCAAGAGCTTCAAGGAGGCGCAGGCCAGCAGCACGGTGGTGCTCGCTGCGGTCTCGCTGCTGCCACTGGTGTCGGTGTTCGACCAGCGCGGTGAATCGCCGTGGCACCTGTGGGTTCCGGCATTGGCACAGTCGACGCTGATGGCGCGTGTGCTCAAGGGCGAAACGCTGGGCGCTGCCGATGGGGCGGTGCCGTTTGCGGTCTGCGCCATCCTCACGGTGGCGGGGCTGGTGTGGGTGGCGCGGAGCCTGAATGAAGCGGCCGTGCGCTGAGCTGTGCTGTGTGTGCCGGTGGGAAACGAAGCATCGCTGCCACTGTCATCGCGCCGACCTGGAAATTCGGCCCATGACGCGGCATGATCCAGCGCATGATGTCCACTCCCGCGCTCGAAACTCACTGGCGCTGCTGCCGTTTCGACGCGCTCAGCGTGTACGAATTGCAATACATCTACATGGTGCGCCAGCAGGTGTTTTGCGTCGAGCAGCGTTGTGCCTACCTCGATGTTGACGGTCGCGATGAAGCGGCCTGGCACCTGGCCGCATGGTCGGACGAGCAGCGCATGCCCCTGGCTTACGCCCGTGTCATTGCTCCTGGGGTCAAGTACTCCGAGCCTGCGATCGGCCGGGTGCTGACCTTTGGCGTGGGTCGCGGTGTCGGGCTGGGGCGGATGCTTGTCCAACGCGCCATTGCTAAAGCCCTGGCCGAGTATCCGGGGCTCGGCATTCGGCTGTCTGCACAAAGCCATCTGGAGCGCTTCTACCGCTCGGAAGGCTTTCTGCCGGTCGGTGAGGGGTACCTCGAAGACGGCATCCCCCACATCGAGATGTGCCAACCCGGCTGAGCCGGCATGTGATCCACGGCGGTGCGAACCCCCGATTTCGTCGGGCCGCGATCCGTGTAGGCGCGCGTTCGACCTCGGTCTGCCATGGCAGCGCCGGCGGCGCTTTCATACGAGGCGGCCAGCGAGCTCGATGTCGACCGCGAGCCGTTCAGTCTGTGCGCTGAGAGGCGCGCACTCTGGATGGCGCGGTATCCCGATCGAGTTTGGTGAGCCATGCAATCGCGTCGGCGCGCGTCTCGCCGCACATCTCGGCACTCGGTTTCAGCGAGGCGCACACCGCCGGCCGCTGCGGCAGACCGAACAGCGCGCAGCGCATGTCGGCGGTCAACTGGACGCATGCAACGCCTGCGGCTTTGCCAAGGCCATCGATGAAGGGCATGCCCGGAATCGGGCTGGAAATCGACGGCGCGGTGCAACAGGCTCCGCAACCGGGTCGGCAGGTTGCCTGCGCCTGAGCCGCCAGAGACGCGCCATCCGAAGCGGCGTCAGGGTGAGGGATGGTTGGTTGGATGTCCAAGGCTTGCTGGCCGCAGGGGTGACTTCACGCGGGGGGCTCCCTACAATCGTGGATTGCTCAAAAAACAGGCAACGCCATGTGGTTCCCCCAAGTCTTCGACGTCATTGTGATCGGTGGCGGCCACGCCGGCACCGAGGCGGCATTGGCCTCGTCTCGGCTCGGCTGCGCCACGCTCCTGTTGACGCACAACATCGAGACGCTGGGTCAGATGAGTTGCAACCCGTCGATCGGAGGCATCGGCAAAGGGCATCTGGTCAAGGAGATCGACGCGCTGGGCGGCGCGATGGCTGCGGCGACCGACGAGGCCGGCATCCAGTTCCGCATCCTGAATGGATCGAAGGGCCCCGCGGTGCGCGCGACCCGCGCCCAGGCCGATCGCGTGCTGTACCGGGCAGCCATTCGGCGTCGGCTTGAGAACCAGCCGAACCTGTGGCTGTTCCAGGGGGCCTGCGATGATCTGATTGTTGAAGGCGATGCTGTGACCGGCGTTGTCACGCAAGTGGGCGTTCGCTTCAAATCCAGGGCTGTGGTGTTGACGGCCGGAACCTTCCTGAACGGCAAAGTGCATGTGGGCCTCGACAACCACGCCGCAGGGCGTGCTGGCGATCCGCCGGCGATCACCTTGTCGTCGCGGTTGAAAGAGCTGAAACTGCCCCAAGGCCGCCTGAAAACCGGCACTCCACCGCGCATCGACGGGCGCAGCATCGATTTCAGTCGCTTGACGCCGCAGCATGGCGATGGTGTTCCGGGGCCCGATGGCACTGCGCCCGAAACGCCGATGCCGGTATTCAGCTACCTGGGCGATGCGTCGCAGCACCCGCAGCAGGTGCCGTGCTGGATCACCCACACCAACGAGCGCACGCACGAGATCATTCGCTCCGGCTTCGACCGCAGCCCGATGTTCACTGGCGTGATCGAGGGTGTCGGACCGCGCTACTGCCCGAGCATCGAGGACAAGGTCAATCGCTTCGCCGACAAGACCTCGCACCAGATCTACCTGGAGCCCGAAGGGCTGACGACCCACGAGTTCTATCCGAATGGCATTTCGACCTCGCTGCCGTTCGACATCCAGCTGGCTGCGGTCCACTCGATGGTGGGCTTGGAGAATGCGCACATCCTTCGGCCAGGCTACGCGATCGAGTACGACTACTTCGACCCGCGCGCTCTGAAAGCCAGCTTCGAGACCAAGTCCATCCGCGGCCTGTTCTTCGCCGGGCAGATCAATGGCACCACGGGCTACGAGGAGGCGGCTGCGCAAGGTTTGTTCGCCGGGCTGAATGCAGCTCTGCAAGTGCGCGATCAAGCCGCCTGGACGCCCGGCCGCGACGAGGCCTATCTGGGCGTGCTGGTCGATGACCTGATCACCAAGGGTGTGACCGAGCCGTACCGCATGTTCACCAGCCGTGCCGAGTTCCGACTGCAGTTGAGAGAAGACAACGCCGACGCGCGACTCACCGAACACGGCCGCCGACTGGGTCTGGTCGATGATGTTCGCTGGGCGGCGTTCAGCCGCAAGCGCGACGCGGTTTCACGTGAAACACAACGCCTGAAAGCGACCTGGGTGCGGCCGCAAACGCTGCCCGCCCCCGATGCGGAGCGCCTGCTCGGCAAGCCGCTGGAGCATGAGTACAGCCTGATGGACCTGCTGCGACGCCCTGAGGTCCATCACGATGTGCTGAGCGCC
Organism: Burkholderiales bacterium; assembly: GCA_947462065.1. Lineage (GTDB taxonomy): Bacteria > Pseudomonadota > Gammaproteobacteria > Burkholderiales > Burkholderiaceae_C > PBB1. Next base: position 3,227 of record CANHNO010000075.1, read on the forward strand.
GTGGCTGCCATTGCCTGTCCGGACGCCGCGGTTTCACGTGAAACCTTGCGTGCTGAGCTGGGCGCGGCGCTGGCTGACGCGGTGATCGACCAGATTGAGATCAGCGCGAAGTACGCAGGCTACATCGGCAAGCAGAACGACGAGGTCGAGCGGCAGGCGCGCTATGAGCATCTGGCGCTGCCGGCCGATCTCGACTATGCGCAGGTTTCGGCTCTCAGCTTCGAGGTGCGTCAGACGTTGAGCCGGCATCGACCGGAAACTCTGGGCCAGGCCTCGCGGATGTCGGGTGTCACACCCGCTGCGGTGTCCTTGCTGCTGGTGCATCTGAAGAAGGGGCGGTTCGCTGGGTTTGCCGATCTGGCCCATGCTGCCTGAATCAACGGCCCACCCGCTGCGCGGGCCGTTGATTGAAATCGCGGCTGAACTGGCTCTGCCGGTAGCGCCGGAGGTGATCGATGGCCTGTTGGGCTATCTCGATCTGCTGCAACGCTGGAACGCCACCTACAACCTGACGGCTGTGCGCCATCCGCAAGACATGCTCCGCCAGCACTTGGCTGACTGCATGGCGGTGATCGCGCCAATGGCCCGGCAGCTGGGCGCTGCCCAGATCGCGGGTCATGCTGACGGCCCACTGCGCGTGCTCGATGTGGGCAGTGGTGGGGGCTTGCCCGGTGTTGTGCTGGCGCTGATGTTTCCGCATTGGCAGGTGGTGTGCGTAGACACCGTCGGCAAGAAGGCGGCGTTCATTCGCCAGGTGGCGGTCGAGCTGGGCTTGCGCAACCTGGACGCCGAGCATGCTCGCGTGGAGGCGTTGAAGGGGGGGGCGTTCGACATCATCACTTCTCGCGCGTTTGCGTCGCTGGTCGACTTCACCCGGCTGAGCCGTGCGTCGCTCGCGCCACAGGGCGTGTGGATGGCGATGAAGGGCAGGGCGCCGGCGGACGAGTTGTCGGCGCTTCCCGAAGGCATCGAGGTGTTTCACGTGGAACCACTGTCGGTTCCAGGCTTGGATGCAGAACGCTGCCTGGTCTGGATGCGCCCAAAGGCCTCGATTCAGGCCTGACCCGCGAACCCGCTTCCTATAATCGCCCACGCCGCCTAGGTCGAAAGAACGCCTTTCCACCGCCGCGCTGCGCACCCCGACATCGCTTCCGAACCTCACTTCGCCCATGGCCCGAATCTTCTGCGTCGCCAATCAGAAAGGCGGGGTCGGCAAAACCACGACGACGGTGAATCTGGCCGCTGGCCTCAGCAAGGTCGGGCAGCGCGTGCTGCTGGTCGACCTCGATCCGCAAGGCAACGCCACGATGGGTTCGGGCATCGACAAGCGCACGCTGGAGCTGACGGTGTACGACGTGTTGCTGGAAAACGCGACCATCGCCGAGGCCCGTCAGCGCAATGAAGCGGTGGGCTACGACGTGGTGGGTGCCAACCGGGAGCTCGCCGGTGCCGAGGTGGAGCTGGTCGAGCTCGAGCGGCGCGATCAACGGCTGAAGACGGCGCTGGCTGCGGTAGACGCCGATTACGACTTCGTGCTGATCGACTGCCCGCCATCGCTCAGCATGCTGACGCTGAACGGGCTGTGCAGCGCGCACGGCGTGATCGTGCCGATGCAGTGCGAGTACTTTGCGCTCGAAGGCTTGTCGGATCTGGTCAACACCATCAAGCAGGTGCATGCCAACCTGAACCCCGCGCTCAAGATCATCGGTCTGTTGCGGGTGATGTTCGATCCGCGCATCACGCTGCAGCAGCAGGTCAGTGAGCAACTCAAGTCACACTTCGGCAGCAAGGTGTTCGACACCGTGATCCCGCGCAACGTGCGGCTGGCCGAAGCGCCGAGCTACGGGCTGCCCGGTGTTGTGTTTGATCCGGCGTCCAAGGGCGCCCAGGCTTTTGTGGCCTTCGCGCAGGAAATGGTCGGTCGCATCGACTCGATGTAAGTGATCGCTTTCGCCTAAACGACGACTCGGCATGGATCAAAGACCCAAGCCCTCGTCGACCCCCAAGTGCACATTCATCGCCTGTACGGCGGCACCGCTCGCCCCCTTTCCCAGGTTGTCGAGCCGCGCCATCAGCAGCACTTGGGTGTCGCTGGCGAACACGAACAGATCGACCCGGTTCGTGTCGTTGCAGCCCTGCACATCGAAGAAGCCGCTTGCAATCGTCGCCTCGTCGCGCAGCGGCATTACACGGATGAAGCGTTCGCCCGCATAGCGCTGCTGCAGCGCCGCGTGCAACTCGGCGGCACCCGCCGCACCGCCAAGTTGCGACAGGTGTAAGGGCACACTGACGGTCAATCCCTTGTAGAACGGTCCGACGACCGGCATGAAGACTGGAGGCGAGGCCAGGCCGGTGTGTGTTTTCATCTCCGGCAAGTGCTTGTGGGACAGCGCCAGCGCGTACGGGCGCGGTGCCGCCAGCGGTGCATCGGGTGCTGGCGACACCCCACCGGATGCCAGCGCGGCCTCGTAGTCGCGAATCATGCTTTTGCCACCACCCGAATAGCCGGTGATGGAGGTGGCGGTGACCGGCGCGGTGCTCGGAATCAGCCCGGCATCGACCAGCGGACGCAGCAGCAGGATGAAGGCGCTGGCGTGGCAACCGGGGTTCGCGATGCGCTTGCTCGCGCGGATCGCCGCCCGTTGCTCCGGCGCCAATTCGGGCAGGCCGAAGGCCCAGCCCGGCGCGGTGCGGTGCGCAGTGCTTGCGTCGATCAGGCAGGTGTGCGGGTTGGTGACGAGGGCAGCCGCTTCTCGCGAGGCAGCGTCGGGCAGGCACAGAAAGGCCACGTCTGCCGCGTTCAGCAGTCGGGCGCGCTCGGCCGCGTCCTTGCGAAGCTCCGGATCGATGCGCAGCACCTCGATGTCGTCTCTCTGCGCGAGATACTCATGGATGCGCAGGCCGGTCGTGCCCTCCTGACCATCGACAAACACACGGTGTTTCATGAAGTGCTCCCAAAGACTGAGCGGCGAGGATAAGCGAGCACGATGAACACTTTGCGGTCCACACAGCAGCCCGGGGCATGACCGCGCCAATCGAACCCCGCGTCTTGCTGCTGCCTGGTTGGCGGGACTCCGGCCCAGCCCACTGGCAAAGTCGATGGGAGGCGTTGCACGGCTACCGCCGCGTCGAGCAGGACGATTGGCAATGGCCACGCCGAGGCGACTGGATGGCCCGGCTTGACGAGGTGCTGCTCGAGAGCGATACGCCATCCGTGCTGGTCGCGCACAGTCTGGGCTGCCACCTCGTCGCCGCCTGGGCGGCGCACTCCCGGCAGGTGGCGCGGGTTCGTGCCGCGGTGCTGGTCGCGCCCTCCGATCCACAGCGCGACGATGCACCACCACAGCTCTACAACTGGCGTCCCGTCGTGCGCCAGCAGCTGCCGTTTCAGAGCCTGTTGGTCGCGAGCAGCAATGATCAAGTGTGCAGTCTGGCGCAGGCCGCCGTGTTCGCGGCGGACTGGGGCAGTCGCTGGTACCTGCTCGGGGCGCACGGCCACATCAATGGCGACTCGGCGCTCGGCGACTGGGACGCAGGCCATGCCTTGCTGAAGTCGCTTGCCTGAACGCGCTGTGCGCTGAGCTTGCCGCCAGATCGGCGCGATACGGGAGAATCTGCCGATGGTCACCAAGAAACCCAAAGGCTTAGGCCTCGGCCTCGAAGCGCTGCTCGGCCCCCGCGTCAAGGAGTCCACCGACGCGCCCACGGCTGACCCCAGCGCCCCGCGCAGCCTGAAGCTGACACAGTTGCGGCCCGGCAAGTACCAGCCGCGCACGCGCATGGACGAAGGCTCGCTGTACGAACTGGCCGAAAGCATCAAGGCGCAGGGAATCATGCAGCCGATCCTGGTGCGCCGCGTGCACGATCTGCTGGACGATGCTGCGCCCGGCGCACCGAACTACGAAATCATCGCGGGCGAACGCCGCACGCGAGCCGCTATGCTGGCAGGTCTCGACGAGGTGCCGGTGCTGGTGCGGGACGTGCCTGACGAAGCCGCCGCAGCCATGTCGCTGATCGAGAACATCCAGCGCGAAGACCTGAACCCGCTGGAAGAAGCGCAGGGCCTGAAGCGCCTCGTTGATGAGTTCGGCCTGACCCATGAGCGGGCTGCGCAAGCGGTGGGTCGCTCGCGCAGCGCGGCCAGCAATCTGCTGCGCCTGTTGAATCTGGTCGAACCAGTGCAGCAGCTGCTGATGGCCGGCGATCTCGACATGGGTCATGCACGCGCGCTGCTGTCTCTCGATGGCGCCCGGCAGATCCTGGCCGCGGGTGAGATCGTCGCGAAGAAGCTCAGCGTGCGCGAGGCCGAGCGGCTGGTCGCACGCGCCGACGACGGTGGTCGACAGAAGCCAGCAACGCGCACGGCGGTATCGAAATCACGCGATCTGCTGCGCATTGAGCAGGAGCTCTCTGATGTGCTGACCGCCCGTGTCGAGGTGCGGGTGAAGAAGCGCACGGCGCGTGGTGAGCAGGGTGAGGTGGCGATTTCGTTCGGCTCACTCGACGAACTCAACGGCCTGCTCGACAAACTCGGCCTTTCGAAGCGCTGAGTGCAGCCTGCGCAGTTCGGACTCGATGGTCAGCGAGGCGATTTCGATTCAAAGTCCTCAGTGATCGCGTTGATCAGGGCGTCAGCGCCGAAGGTGCGTGCCGCGTTGTGCACTTGAGGCTGCGCTCAAGCAGGGAACTGCGACCGTTGGTCAAGAGTCCCTGCATCGACGGGTTGCGAGAATCGTTGTGACCAAAAGGCATGCAAATTGCTGGTAATGTCGAACCGAGCGGTTGGAACTGAGGGCGAGTAGACCTGCTTCTCCTGACTTGACCCGCAGCGGTTTGGAAGAAGCTTGAATCGCAGTTGTTGGTGTCCGTGTTGATGTCGCGGAAAGCTCTGATGGAGCCCTGAAGCTAGGACTTCATCAGAACTTCCCCAGACGGTGTCGAGGCGAAGCGGCCTTGACATCGCCTCCTCCATCCACAGGAGATCGACATGGACGTGATCAGTCATTTCGCCGCGCGGTTCGAGCGCACGCGTGAAGAGGAACTCTCGATCGAGGAGTACCTCGCCGAATGCAAACGCAACCGGGTGGCCTATGCCAGCGCGGCAGAGCGCATGTTGCAGGCCATCGGCGAGCCGCAGACGGTCGACACGCGCAACGACCCGCGCCTGTCGCGGCTGTTTGCCAACAAGGTCATCAAGATATACCCCGCGTTTGCCGAGTTCTACGGCATGGAAGACGCGATCGAACAGGTCGTCAGCTACTTCCGCCATGCGGCCCAGGGCCTCGAAGAAAAGAAGCAGATCCTGTATCTGCTGGGTCCGGTGGGCGGCGGCAAGAGCAGCATCGCCGAGCGGCTGAAGCAGCTGATGCAGGAGGTGCCGTTCTACGCGATCAAGGGCTCGCCAGTGAACGAGTCTCCGCTGGGCCTGTTCGATGCCAACGAGGATGGTCCGATCCTCGAGAAGGAATACGGCATCCCGCGGCGTTACCTGCAGCGCGTGCTGTCACCCTGGGCGGTCAAGCGGCTTGAGGAATTCGGCGGCGACATCCGCAAGTTCAAGGTCATCAAGCGCTATCCGTCGGTGCTCAAACAGGTTGGCATCGCGAAGACGGAGCCGGGCGACGAGAACAACCAGGACATCAGTTCACTGGTCGGCAAGGTCGACATCCGCAAGCTCGAAACATTTGCGCAGGACGATCCCGATGCGTACAGCTTCTCTGGCGGCCTGTGCCTGGCCAACCAGGGTCTGCTCGAATTCGTCGAGATGTTCAAGGCGCCGATCAAGGTGCTGCATCCGCTGCTGACGGCCACGCAGGAAAGCAACTTCAAGGGCACCGAAGGCTTCGGTGCGATCCCATTCGACGGCGTTGTGCTGGCGCACAGCAACGAGAGCGAGTGGAAGGCCTTCCGCAACAACAAGAACAACGAGGCCTTCCTCGACCGCATCTACATCGTCAAGGTGCCGTACTGCCTGCGCGTGAGCGAAGAGGTGAAGATCTACGAGAAGCTGCTGCGCGGCTCGTCGCTGGCACAAGCCACCTGCGCGCCCGGAACGCTGAAGATGATGAGCCAGTTCGCCATCCTGACGCGGCTGAAGGAGCCCGAGAACTCGAGCCTGTATTCCAAGATGCTCGTCTACGACGGCGAGAACCTGAAGGACACCGACCCGCGCGCGAAGAGCTTCCAGGAGTACCGCGACTACGCAGGCGTCGACGAAGGCATGAGCGGCATCAGCACCCGCTTCGCCTTCAAGATCATCTCCAAGGTCTTCAACTTCGACAGCACCGAAGTCGCCGCCAACCCGGTGCACCTGATGTACGTGCTGGAACAGCAGATCGAGCGCGAGCAGTTCCCGGCCGAGACCGAGCAGAAGTACCTCTCCTTCATCAAGGAGCACCTGGCGACCAAGTACGCGGAATTCATCGGCAAGGAGATCCAGACCGCCTACCTCGAGAGCTACAGCGAGTACGGCCAGAACATCTTCGACCGCTATGTCACCTATGCCGACTACTGGATCCAGGACCACGAGTATCGCGACACCGACACCGGCGAGGTGTTCGACCGCGGCTCGCTGAACGCGGAACTGGAAAAGATCGAGAAGCCGGCCGGTATCAGCAACCCGAAGGATTTCCGCAACGAGATCGTCAACTTCGTGCTGCGCGCGCGTGCCAACAACGCCGGCAACAACCCGGTGTGGACCAGCTACGAGAAGCTGCGCACGGTGATCGAGAAGAAGATGTTCTCGAACACCGAAGAGTTGCTGCCGGTGATCAGCTTCAACGCCAAGGCCAGTGCCGATGAGGCGAAGAAGCACGAGGACTTCGTCACCCGCATGGTGGCCAAGGGCTACACGCCCAAGCAGGTGCGCTTGCTGTGCGAGTGGTACCTGCGCGTTCGGAAGTCGAGCTAAGGCGTCACGCAGCTTCGGAAGGACTTCATGTTCCAGCAGATCATCGACCGGCGACTGGCGGGCAAGAACAAGTCGATCGGCAACCGCGAGCGTTTTCTCAGGCGCCACAAGGATCAGATCCGCGAAGCCGTCAAACGCGCGGTCGACGGCCGCGGCATTCGGGATCTGGCGCAGGGGGAAGATATTCACATCCCGAAGCGCGACATCTCCGAGCCGGTGTTCCAGCACGGCCAGGGTGGCACGCGCGACATGGTGCATCCGGGCAACCAGGACTATCTGCGTGGCGATCGTATTGCGAGGCCCAAGGGTAGCGGTGGCAGTGGGGGCGGCGGTCAGGCGAGCGATTCCGGTGAGGGCGATGACGACTTTGTCTTCCACCTGACCAAGGAAGAGTTCATGCAGGTCTTCTTCGATGACCTGGCCTTGCCGAACCTCGCCCGCACCACATTGGCGGAGACGCCGGAATTCAAGACACACCGCGCTGGCTACAGCAGCGATGGCAACCCGAGCAATCTGCATGTGGTGCGCTCGATGCGCGGCGCGATCGGCCGGCGCATCGCGATCGGCAGTGAGTCGCGGCGCGAACTGCACCGGCTCGAAACACACCTGGATCACCTGCTGAGTCGCCCCGACCCGAATCCCTACGAGGCGGAGATTGCGCCCTTGCGGCTGGAAGTCGAGGCGCTGCGTGCGCGGTTGAAACGCATCCCCTACCTCGACCCGATCGACTTGCGCTACCGCAGCCGCGTGCGCGTGCCGATGCCGACCTCGAAGGCGGTGATGTTCTGTCTGATGGACGTGTCGGGTTCGATGGACGAGGCGCGCAAGGATCTGGCCAAGCGCTTCTTCATCCTGCTCTATCTCTTCCTCACGCGCCACTACGAGAAGATCGACATCGTCTTCATCCGCCACCACACCCAGGCGCAGGAGGTCGACGAGCAGAACTTCTTCCATTCCACCGAGACCGGTGGCACGGTGGTGTCGAGCGCGCTGGTGCTGATGGACGACATCGCCCGGGCCCGCTACCCGACGGCCGAATGGAACATCTACGGTGCGCAGGCCAGTGACGGCGACAACTGGCACCACGACAGCGGTCGTTGCCGCGAGATCCTGGCCAACCGCATCCTGCCGCTGTGCCGCTATTTCGCCTATGTGCAGGTGGCAGAAGAAGAGCAGAACCTGTGGGACGAATACGCCGCGCTGTCGGAAGAAACCAAGGCCTTCGCGGTGCGCAAGGCGACCGAGGCTTCGCAGATCTACCCGGTCTTCCGTGACCTGTTCAAGAAGGAAGGCGCCTCCGCATGAGCACTTCCATCACGCCACCCTGGGGCGAGGAGCGGCGCCACGAGCACCACAGCGCTGGCGTGCGCCGGCGTGCCGCCGACCTGATTGCGCCGCCGCGCAGCCACGAACCCCTGCCGTCGCCCAACGACTGGTCGTTCGAGCTGATCGACCGCTACCACGAGGTCATCCGCGAGACCGCCGAGAGCTTCGGCCTCGACACCTACCCGAACCAGCTCGAGATCATCACCGC
>CANHNO010000076.1 GCA_947462065.1 Burkholderiales bacterium
AGACGAGTTGGCAGTTTCGCGCGGTGTAGAGAACCCGTTGGAAGTCGTCGTTGCCGGTGTGGCGACAGACTCAATTTCTGGCACGTAACCCTTCATGCCTGCTCCCCCTCCCTGGTTGTAGCGGCGCCTACTTCCTGCTTGCGTCCTTGACGACTGCCTGGATGTCGTCTCGGTGGTGGACATGCCGAGCGCCTGGTGTCACTGGCCTGTGGAAAGCGCCGGGTCGTTGCCTGTACAGCGCGTTCAGCCCTTCAATCCGACACTGGCTCCAACCACTTCAGCAAGGCGGCATGCAGCGCGCTCGGGTTGACCGGCTTGATGATGAAGTCGTTCATCCCCGCAGCCAGACACTGCTCGCGCTCCTCGGCGAAGGCGTTGGCTGTCATCGCCAGGATGGGCATGGCCGCGCCATCCGGCAGCGCGCGAATGGCCCGTGTTGCTTCCAGGCCGTCCATTCCAGGCATCTGCATGTCCATCAGGATCAGGTCGTAGGCAATGGCCTGCGCCCGTCGTACCGCCTCACGTCCGTCATTGGCCGTGTCTGCCGTCAGGCCAACGTCGCTGAGGAAGGCCAGGGCCAGTTCGCGGTTGAGCTCGTTGTCCTCGACCACCAGGATGCGCGCCTGCCCATGGCGCTGGCGCAACTGCGTCTGGATATCGGCGGCGGCAGCTGCTGCTGCCGCTGCCGCTGCCACAGGCGCAGAGGCAGGCTCAGGCGTAGATAGCGGCTGGGTGACTCCGGGCTCTGCGCCCATGCCGCGCTTCAGGCGCGCGGTGAACCAGAAGGTGCTGCCCACGCCGAGCGTGCTGTTGGCGCCGGCATCGCCTCCCATCAGGCGCGCCAGCCGCCGCGTGATGGCCAGACCCAGCCCGGTGCCACCGTACTGCCGCGTGGTCGAGGCGTCAGCCTGCACGAAGTCCTGAAACAGACGCGGCAGCGTATCAGCCGAGATGCCGATGCCGGTGTCCTGCACCACGAAGCGCAAGACCAACTCGCCATCGGCTTCCGACTCCAGCTGTACGCGCAGCACGACGCTACCGCTGGGCGTGAACTTGACGGCATTGCCAGCCAGGTTGAGCAAGGCCTGTCGCAAGCGCGTGGCGTCGCCATGCAGCCAGGTCGGCACGCCCGAGATGTCGACCAGCAGCCGCAACCCCTTGGCACGCGCCTGCTCGGCAATGATCGAATGCACGGCGCGCAGCACCTCAGAGAGATGAAAGTCCGTGGCCTCGATCTGCACCTCGCCGGCCTCGATCTTCGACAGGTCGAGGATGTCGTTGATGAGGGCCAGCAGGTGCTGCCCGGCGGCGGCGATCTTGCCGATCTGATCGGACTGTGTGGGCGTGGCGTGCGCGTCGCGGCCCAGCAGCTGCGCGAACCCCAGAATCGCATTCAACGGCGTGCGGATCTCGTGGCTCATGTTGGCGAGGAAGGCGCTCTTGGCGCGGTTGGCTTGCTCGGCCGCGTCGCGCTCACTGCGCGCGCGCAGCGCCTGGATGCCGAAGGAAAGATTGCGCGCAAGCTCTTCCAGCAGAGCCACTTCTTGCGTGTCGAAGGCTTCGGGCTCGGTCGAATAGGCCATGAACATGCCCAGGCAGCGCTTCGAGCCCATCAGCGGCAGCGAGATACTGGAGTTGAAACCGCGGAGCGTTGCATCTGCTCGCCAGGGCAGTGTCAGTGGGTTGGCGTGCCAGTTCTGGATGACCTGAGTGGTGGCGCAGCGAATGGCTGTACCGGCGGGACCCTGCCCGTAGGGGCTGCCGGCGTCCCACGACACTTGAATATCCTGCAGATAACCTGCGACGTCGCCAGCCTTCGCCACCGGGCGAACCGTCCTCAGCTCGTCGTCTTCAGCCCAGCCAATCCACGCCATGGCGTACCCGCCGACCTCGACCACCGTGCGGCACACGGTATCGAGCAATTCGGGCTCGTCGTGGGCGTGAGCCAGCGCCAGGTTGCAACTGCCGAGCACGCGCAGCGCACGGTTGACGCGGCGCAGGCCATCCTCGGCAAGCTTGCGCGCAGTGATGTCTTCATAGACGCCAAGCAGCCCGACGATCCCGCCGCCGTCATTCCTCAACGGCACCTTGGACGTACTCAGCCACAGGGTTCTCCCATCCGGTGTGGTCTGCTTTTCCTCATAGAACAGCTTGGGGTCACCGGAGGCCATCACAGTCTGGTCATCCGACTGATAGGCAGAGGCCTGGTCAGCCCAGGCCAGTTGCGAGTCGTCCTTGCCCAGAAGCTCTGCCGGGGCACCTTTCCCGGCATCACGCGCAAAGGCTGGGTTGCAGCCCAGATATCGCAGGTTCTTGTCCTTCCAGAAAATCCGCACCGGCGCCGCGTCGATGATGGTCTGCAGCAGCTTGCGGGAGTCCCTGAGTTCCTCGTCAGCCCGCGTGCGATCGGTGATGTCAAACGTTATGCCGATCAGGTAGAGCGGATGGCCGTCAGCGTCGTAGATCGGCTTCTTGATGGTATGGACGGTCCGGTCTTCCTGGAGCTTGGCGTTCCAGACTTGCTCGTCGAGTTCGATCTGTTCACCGCCTGCGAATACTTCCTGATCTTTCGCCAGGAATAGTTTCATTTGCTCAGGGGGGAAGATGTGGCTGCCATCGGTGCCCTCAAGGTCGGCAAACGACACCCCCCACTGGTCTTCGCACGCACGGTTCGTGAAGACGATTCTGCTGTGGCAATCCTTGATGAACAACGCCGCGGGAAAGACGCCAATGGCCTCCCTGATGGGCAGTGCAGCGAACAAGTCGCCCGGGAGCAATGAGGTATCCGCCATATACGAACAAGCGCTCCATGTCGGAGTTGTCAAGAGCTGGCGGGCAGCCCGGCCAAGCGTTATCGCTCGATTCCAGCCACACCTGGTGACTCGGACTCAATGTAGCAGCCGTTTTCTACCCAGCACCTGCCCGAATCGAATCTAAAGGTTGAGCATTGAGGGCTGTCTGTGATGAATGCCCTGACTTGAACAGGAAGGCATATCGATACGACCGACGCAGCATGCCGACCTCGAAGTGTTCGGCGTCGGCCTTGGCGTCCGCCCGCGTGTGATGGACCACGTCGTCGCGATGGCTCGGCGCCGATGTCTTCCTGAGGTTTCAGGGCCATGACGACGAGTTGACAGTTCCGCTCGGTGTAAAGAGCCCGTCGGAAGTCGTCGTTGCCGGCGGCGACGGACTCAATGTCTTGCAAGTCATCCTTCATGCCTGCTCCCGTCATTGACGCGGCCTCATGCCCTTGTCGGTAGGCCGCGTGGAGGAACCGACGCCACACTGCCCGGCGCCGAGCGGCTCGCGGGCTGTGCGCCATCGAATCCGGCTCCTTGAATCGCAGCAGCAAAGGATGGCGCGCGCCACCCTCGCACCTTGCCTTCGGAAGCGCTCGCCTCGAAAGGGCCGCCACAGTTCGGCATCGCACCGACGGCGTCGGATCTCCATGCCCCAATGGCCGCAGTGGACGGTCGGCGCAGGAATTGACGGGAGGACCAAGGCAATGACATCTCTCGTGGACAGCGTTGTCTATCGAAATGGCAAGCGGATCGGCGACATACCCATCGCCGATATCGACGAAGCCATTCAGCAGGACGGCACATTCGTGTGGCTCGGACTGCATGAGCCTGACGATGCAACATTGCGAAAGATCCAGCAGGCCTTCGGTCTGCATGAACTGGCCATCGAGGACGCTCACCACGCCCACCAGCGGCCCAAGATCGAGGCCTACAGCAACTCGCTGTTCATCGTGCTGAAGACGGCCCAGTTGCAAGCCGCTCGCGTGGTCTACGGGGAGACGCACCTGTTCGTCGGCGCTAATTTCCTGGTCTCGGTGCGCCACGGCGCGTCATCGAGCTTCGCGCAGGTGCTGCAGCACTGCGAAGAAGCCACCAGGAACTTGCCCAAGGGCCCGGGTTTCGCGCTCTACGCGATCCTGGACTTCGTGGCCGACCACTACCAGCCGGTTGTCGCCCAGTTCGAAAAGGACTTCGATGCGATCGAGACCGACATCTTCAAGGATCAGTTCGACAGGCTCGTGATCGAGCGCCTGTACGCGCTGAAGCGCAATCTCCTCGAACTGCGCAATGCCGCGCTGCCCCTGGCGGAGATCAGCTCCGAGCTGATGCGGCTGCACGAGGACCTGATCCCCAAGGAATTGCGGGCCTACTTCCGGGACATCCAGGATCACGTCTCGCGTCTGGTGGGTTTGATCGATGGCATGCGAGACATGCTGACCACGGCGATGCAGGTGAACCTGGCGCTGGTGGCCAACAACCAGAACGAGGTGGTCAAGCGGCTGGCGGGCTGGGGCGCGATCCTGGCCATCCCCACCGTCATCTTCAGCCTGTACGGCATGAACTTCGAGTGGATGCCGGAGTTGAAGTGGAAGTCCGGGTACCCGATGGCCGTCGCCGTGACCGCGCTGGGGTGCGTGCTTGTCTATCGTCGATTGCGCCGGGCCGGGTGGGTCTAGTGCCTGTTGCAGAACCACCTGCGCACATCCACCTGAATTGACTGGGCGCGGGGTTTCGTTCTGCGTCAGAGCCAGTATTCCCACAGCCGGCCGAACCACTCCTGCACGCGCAAGGCCGGGCTGCGACGCTCCCACGTTGCGAGCTCGATGGCATCCGACGCTGCCAGGTCGCGATCGAACATGGCCTGCACCTGTTGCCCGAAGTCGTCGCCCAGCATGACGGCGTTGAGTTCGTGGTTGTGCAGGAAGCTGCGCCAGTCCAGGTTGGTGGATCCGACGGTGGCCCAGACGCCGTCCACCAGCGCCGTCTTCGAGTGCAGCACGACGCCGCGGCGTTCGAAGATCCGGACACCGCCCTGCAGCAGCTGCGCGTAGTGGCTGCGCCCGGCGTGGAAGACCAGCCACGAGTCGGTCTGCCCCGGCAGGATCAACGTCACCTCGACGCCGCGCGCCGCGGCGGCCAGCAGCGTCTCCAGAAGCTGCGGGTCGGGCGCGAAGTAGGCGTTGGTGATGCGCACGCTGGTCTCGGCGCTGCCGATGGCCGACAGCAGCGTCGCGTAGATCAGGCTGAATGCTTCTTCAGGTGAACTGCCGATGGCGCGCACCACCTGGGTTCCCATCGCCTGCAAGGGCGGGAAATAGTCGCGCGACGGCAGGGGCGGCCCTTGTTGGCTCTGCCACGCGGCCAGAAAGAGCTTCTGCAACTCGGCCACCACCGGGCCCTCCAGCTGCAGGTCCGTGTCGCGCCAGGCCAGCGCCGCGTCCGGATCGACTCGCCTGGCCTTGCCGAAGGAGCCGCCCGAGTAGACGCTGCTGATGTTGATGCCGCCGAGAAAGGCGATGCGGCCATCGACAATGAGCAGCTTGCGGTGGTCACGCTGGTTCCATTGCCAACCCTCGCGCGCCGTCAGCGGGTTGACCGGATTGAATTCGAGGACCTGAATGCCTGCCTCGGTGAGGCGCTGGAAGAAGGCCGCTGGTGTGCCGAAGGTGCCGACGCTGTCGCGCAGCAGGTTTATCTGCACGCCCTGCGCCTGCTTGGCCAGCAGCGCCTCTGCGAACTGGCGGCCGACGGCGTCGTCGTCCAGGATGTAGGTCTCCAGGTTGATGTGGTCGCGCGCCGCGGCGATGGCGCCGAGCATGGCGCGGTAGGTGGCCGGGCCGTCCTGCAGCAGACGCACCGCATTGCCCGTGGTCAGCGGGCTGCCGACGATGGCCTCTTCCAGCGCGAGATGGCGGCTGAAGATGTCGGTCGGTTCACCGCCGCTCTGCAAGCGAAGGAGGATGGCACGGCTCTGGGCGGCGGAGAGCGGGCCGCTCGCACCCTCCAGCGGCACCGGCCGCGTCGGTCGGTGCGCGAGGTCGGGCACGAAGCTGGGCAGGCTGCTGCAACTCAGGCCCAGCATCGCGGCTGTGATGAGGGCCACGCACAGCGCGAAGGCGCGACGGCGGCTTTGCGACTTCATCGAGCTCCAGTGGAAACGGCGCGCGGCTTTCGAGGCGCCGAAGACACTGTTTATCGGCCCTTTCGCCGCGCGCGTCTGTACGCTGTCGGACGCAGCCGGGCGAGACCGAATTCATCCCGTTCCAAGCAGCAGCCCAGGCAGCCCGGTGGCCAGCAGCGGCAACCAGGAAATGATCAGCGTGCCTACGAATATGGCGAGCAGAGCAGGCAGGACCGAGACTGCCACATAGCGGATGGGCTTGCCGAACATCGCAGAGGCGAAGTACAGGTTCATGCCGGCCGGTGGGCACAGAAAGCCCATTTCCATGTTCGCCAGGAAGATGATGCCGAAGTGCACCGGGTCGATGCCGTAGCTCATGGCCACCGGCAGCAACAGCGGCACCAGTACGACGATGGCCGCGAAGATTTCCATCAGCGCGCCTGCGAAGAACAGGAAGACGTTGAGCACGAGCAGGAAGACGAAGCGGTTCGGGATGACGCTATGCACCCATTCGATCGCGGCGTCCGGGATGCCGGCGTCGATCAGGTAGTTGGTCAGCCCCAGGGCCATGCCCAGGATCAGCATCACGCCGCCAATCAGTTGTGCGCAATCGTTCAGGCATTTGCCAAACACGCGGGGGCTCAACTCACGGTGCGCCAGTGCTTGCGTCAGGATGGCGTAGGCCGCGGTGATGGCGGCGCTTTCTGTGGGCGTGGCCAGGCCGCTGATCAGGGACCCGATCGCCACCACGGGCGCCAGAATCTCCCATTTCGCGGCCCATGCGGCCGACCTGACAGACGACGGGCCTCGATCGGCGACCAGCGGAACCGACTGGTCGGAGGCGGTGACAGCGATCCCCCCGCGCCTCAGAAAGCCGCCGCCAATCAGCAGACAGATCACCATCACCACCGCAGGCACCAGCCCGGCCAGAAACATCGTGTTGATCGGCACTCGCGCGATGATCGCGTACATGATCAACGGCACCGACGGCGCCAGCAGCACACCCAGCGCGCTGGCGCTGGTCACCAGGCTGATGCCCCGCTTCTCGGGGTAGCCCGCTTGCCGCAGCAGCGGCAACAGCAGTCCGCCCAACGCCAGGATCGTCACGCCACTGCCGCCGGTGAATGCGGTGAAGCAGGAACACAGCACCGCGGTCGCCACCACCGTGCCGGTGACACCACCGCCGCACACCGCCGTGAACAAGGTCCCCAGCCGGCCAGCAGCGCCGGTGCGCGCGAAGATCAGGCCGGCCAGCGTGAACAGCGGCAAGGCTGGCAGCGACGGGTTGACGGTGATCTGGTAATGCGAGAGTGGCACCGACGCCAGCGGTTGACCGTCCTGCGCAAACAGTGCCAAGGCCAGCCCGCCCAGCACCGCAAAGATCGGGGCGCCGGTCAGCAGCACGGCCACCAGCCACAGGGCCAACGGCCACAGCGGCACGCTGCTGCCGTCGAACAGGTGGGCCGCCCAGAAGCCGACCAGGGGCAACGCGATGGCGCAGACTGCTCTCGACCACCACGGCCCGCTGCAGCGCGCACCCAAGCGCATGCCCAAGAGCACAAAGCCGATCGGCATGGTGGCCTGCACCCACCACACCGGAATGCCGTAAGCCAGTTCGCGGCCGCCTTCCCACTCGCTGCTCACGAAGCGCCAGCTCGCCTGTGCCAGCAGGCCGCAGATCAGTGCGGAACTGCCTTTTGCAAAGCACTGTTCCGCCACGCGCATACCTGGCCCGCCGAACGTCGCGAGGCCGCTGCCCAAGGTGGTGAGGTGCCCATGGCGCTCGGCCGCCACCGCACCGAACATGGCCAGCACCAGCCCCAGGTGCTGGACCAGCACCGATGCGTTGTGGACCCCATGCCCCATCAGCGGGCGCGACGCGACTTCGATCAACGGGATCAACGTCATCAGAAGCAGCGCGCCAGAGGCGAGCGCCTCATCGAACCGCCCCCACACGCCGAGACGGCCAGTCGACAGCGTGGCCACCATCAGCGGGCCTTGCCGGCGCGGTACGCCTTCAGCAGGCCCAGGACCTCATCGAAGGTGTCCGCGGGCACCATCGCGCCGCGGATGCGCGGATAAAGCGCCTCAGCCAGTGCATTCCATTCCCGCATCTGCTCGGCGTTCGGCCGGTTGACGACGAGGCCGCGCTTCTTCATGGCCTCCACGGCGTCATCGACTTCCTGCCGAGCCTGCGTACGCATCTGCAAGCCGGCCTTCTCGCTGGCCTTTCGCAGCGCGTCCTGTGCAGCCGGCGGCATGTCGTCCCAGGCCTTGCGGGTGACCACCAGCGCGCCGACGATCGGCGCCCAGTTGATGTCCAGCATGTTCGGGGCGGTGTTGTAGATCTGGCTGGCCAACGCGAAGTACGGCGTTGATGGCACCACATTGATCATCCCGGTCTGGATGCTCGGCAGGATGTCGCTGGTTTCCAGCGGCACCGGCGTGTAGCCCAGGCTTTTCATGATGTCCTGCTGTTCGGTCTCGCCGCCCCAGGCGAAGAACTTCATCTTCTTGAAATCGTCCGGCCGGAAGGCGGCGTCCTTCGAGAAGAAGCGCACCCAGCCGGCATCGCCCCAGGCGAGCACCACGTAGCCCTTGTCTATGAACTTCTTCTCCATCGCCGTGCGCATCTTGTCGCGCACGTAGTCAACTTCGTCCCAGCTCCTGAAGAGCAATGGCATGTTCTGCAATGCCGCGATCGAGGGCTCGATGTCGCGCAGTCCGACCACCGACAGCAGCGCGCCCTGCAACTGGCCAATGCGCATGCGGCGCACCATCTCTGCTTCACCGCCCTGGCTGCCATCGGCGTAGACCAGGTACTTGGCGTTGCCTCCCTGCGCGGTTCGCCAGACCTCGCCGAGCCCCAGCAGCTCACGGTGGTACAGGGAATTCTTGGGAGCCAGGGTGCCGATCCGCAGCTTCTTGTCGGATGCAGACGCCGGGCTGCCAAGCAACAGGGCCGCGCAGGACAGGACGATGGCGATGAACTGGCGCATGGGTGCTTTCAATGGAAGGGGAGGGTGGTATTCGGTGGCCTGTCAGAACAGGTCGTCGGCGGTGTCGAGCAGCCATTGCGCCCGCTCGTGCATGACGACGTTGGACAAGTCGCGTCGATCGGCGCTGGCTTGCAAGGCCTGTCGCAACAGCGCCTCGAAGGCGGCCCGGTCGCCTGCCGGCTGCGCGATCGCCTCAGCCTTCGCGACCAGTGCGCCGGCGCGGTTATCGCGGCTGCTGGCGATGGCCTGGTCGAAGTAGCGCTCGGCCTGTCGGCGATCACCCCCTGGCCGGGCCGACTCGAACGACCCCATCAGACTGGCCAGTGCACCGTCCCCGCTTGCTGGATCTCGATTCCAGGCCAGCTGGGCCAGCCGCACGGCCAGTGGCAGGTCGGCCACGGCTTCCGGTTTGTCCTTCGACAGCGCAATGAAACCTCCCCAGGACGCTGCGGCCCAGTACGCCACGCCGAGTTCGCTGTCGTCGATCCGCGGCCACTTTTCGGCATCGGGGCTGGCCAGCCGGGTTGCAAAGCCAGGCGAGCGCTGTTCGAGCGCAGCCATGGCGTGACGGTGAGCCCGCAGGTAGAGCCGCGCTGCGCGCTCGCGCAGCTTCTGCGCGGCCTTGGCATCGGTCGACTCGATGCGATCTGCCTCAAACGACACGAAGGCAAAGGCGTACTGCGTGAAACCCGCCGCCACGGATTCGGCCAGCTTGAGGTGGCCGGGGGTCTGTCGCAGGACCGATTCAGAAAGCTTCAGGTAGAAGGCGCTGGCCTCGCGGGCGAGCACCAGATCATCTTCCTGGGTCTGCCCCTGACTCGCGAGTTCGTCGGCTGCGCCCTGCACGATCAACATGCGCGGCGAGCAGGCGCTCAACGAGATGGCAATCAAGGCCCAACCGATGCAGGCGGCGAGGCGAACACTTGGCAAGCGAAATCCGGCGATTGAACAACAGCCCATGGCGGCAGCACTTCCGGATGAGTTCAGGCGTGTTGGACAAAGCGAATCAAACCCACCATCACACTTTATGGTTCGCTGATGAAGGCATGGTGACAAAGGCGTCACGTTCCGTGTACACACTGAAGGGCCTCGACGCAACGATTCACCGACTGGAGAACAACAACATGGCGACCACCTATGGCTCGGATCCGAAAGGGCTGATCTGCGGCTACCTTTTCGATGCGGCCTCGCCAGGTCGACCGATCTCGCTTGACGATGCGCTGCAGTGGCTGGCCACCGAGCAGGCAGAGCGCTCCGGCGCCTTCATCTGGCTGCACTTCAACCTGACCGACGCCATGGCCGAGCCGTGGATGCAGGAGAACCTGCCGCTGGCGCCGGAGTATTTCGAAGCGATGCACGCCGGTTCGCGATCGACGCGCATCGAGGATGCCGCCGACCATCTGATCGCCGTGATCAACGATGTCTCCTACGAGTTCTCGTTCGAGCCGTCGGAAATTGCATCGTTGTTCATGACGGTCAACGAGCGGATCGCCGTCAGTGCGCGCAGCCACCCGTTGCGCTCGATCGATCGGCTGCGCGAGGCGGTCAAGGACGGCTGCCGATTCGGCTCGTCAATGGCGTTGCTGAACCATCTGATGAACGACCAGGGGGACGTGCTGGTCAGGATCGTGCGCGACGCGACGCTGCAGGTCGACGGCATCGAAGACAGCCTGCTGCTGGGCCGGCTGCAGCACAAGCGCGGCGACCTGGGCAAGTTGCGCCGCGTACTGGTCCGGCTGCAGCGGCTGCTGGCCCCGGAACCGGGCGCGCTGTTCCGGCTGCTGCGGCAACCGCCGAGCTGGATCAACGACAACGACCTCGATGAATTGCGGCAATCGACCGAAGAGTTTTCGCTGGTGCTGCGAGACCTGGCAGCACTCCAGGAGCGCATCAAGCTTTTGCAGGAGGAGATTGCAGCGCAGGTCGGTGAGCAGACCAACCGCAGCGTGTTCACGCTGACCGTCGTCACCGTGCTGGCGCTTCCGATCAACATCATTGCCGGGCTGCTGGGCATGAATGTCGGCGGCATCCCGATGGCCGACAACCCCCGTGGCTTCCTGTTGATCGCATTGATCGTGCTGAGCTTCACCGTCGTGGCGGGCTGGCTGGCGTTCCGGCGGCGTGAATGAGCCGGGCGGCTTCCAGGCCGCCAGACAGAACTGCACATGCCAGTGATGCAGGTATCAGCGCCGGTATCCAAGGGCTGATCTGCCGATCACGACGAGCGCACTGCGCCACGATCTCGGCTGGGAGCAAGGGCCATGGAGTCTCACTGCCAACTCACTGTCAAGGCGGCTCGATCGCCCAACACCCCGAGTAGCCTGGCACCGTCCCCTTGCCTCCCAACTTGCCGCGTACCAGATCAGCTTGTGCGATCGCCGCCTGGCTGGAGGGCGGGCGCCGATTGGCATCAGGTTCTGCAGGAGATGCGGTCACGGGTGCAGCAGTGAACAGCAAAGCCCGCGCAACCCCGGCGAAAAGCCGTCTGATGGCCCCCTCGACGCGGGGTGCGAGCTGCAACGGCCGCAGCCACATGGCCTCCGCCAAACCGACAGGGACGTTCGGTCGCAGCAGCGTGCGGACGGCGTGCCTGGTTTCTTCGAATGTCGGATGGGGGGTGGTCGTGTCTCGGTAGCGGCCGGCATAGGCATGGCGCAGTCCGCTGTCCGTGTCTCGCAGTCCGATTTCAAGCGAACGGCGGACCAGGGCGCCGAAAACCGCCAGGCGGCTGCTCTGCTCTTCCAGG
>CANHNO010000077.1 GCA_947462065.1 Burkholderiales bacterium
CAAGATCAGGCACCACCTGAAGACCATGGAGCAGGAAGAGTCGCAGGACCTCGGCGCCAAGATGCTGGCCCAGGCGCTGCGGGCCGAGGGCATGACGATGCCGCAGGATGAGGGCCCCGGCGGGCCCTCGACTGTCTGGCCGACACTGCTGCGCTGGAGCGGCAACCGCAGCCGCGAAGAGTTGCTCACCGACATCGGCGTCGGGCGCAAGATCGCATCGATGGTCGCCAAACGTCTGGCACGGCTGCTGACCGAACGGGGGGTGCGGCCCGATGCGGTGACTCTGACGCTGGGGCGTTACGGCACAGACGAGGCTGCGCCCACGCAAGGCATGGTGCTGATCGATGGCAGCGAAGGCGCATCGATTCAGCTGGCCATCTGCTGCCGGCCCATACCGGGTGATTCGATCATGGGCTACCTCGGCCGCGGTGAAGGTCTGCAGATCCACACCACCGACTGCACGGCCGGCAAGCGCTTGCTCGGGCGCGACAGCGAAGACGGGCTGAGCGTGGACTGGGCCGAGCAGCCCACTCGTGCGTTCGAAACCGGCGTTGCACTGCTGCTGAAAAACGGCAAGGGCGTGCTGGCCGAAGTGGCCACTGCCGTCGCTGCGGCCGAGGCCGACATCACCCACATCGACATGGGCGATCAGGCCGCCGCAGAAACCGCCGAACTGAAGCTGCTGCTGGCAGTGCGCGATCGGCTGCATCTGGCCGATGTGATGCGCACACTGAAAAGATCGGCCGCGGTGCTGCGCATCAACCGCATCAAGCCTTGATCCAGCGCCTGCGCGCGCGCTCAATGTTCAGCTCACGCCAGCGCTCGGGTAACTGACCGCCAGCACCTCGACCAGATCCACACCGGCCGGCGTCTGCACACGGACTTCGTCACCGACGCGGGCACCGAGCAGCGCACGCGCCATCGGGGCGATCCAGCTGATTTCACCGGCCGCGCTGTCGGACTCATCGACACCCTTGATCGTGATCGTGCGCTCCTCGTCCCGGGCATTGACGTAGCGCACCGTGGCGCCGAAAAACACCTGATCGGCGCCACAGTGCACCGACGGATCGACCACCTCGGCGATGTCCAGCCGCTTGGTCAGGAAGCGGATGCGGCGGTCGATCTCACGCAGCCGCTTCTTGCCATAGAGGTAGTCACCGTTCTCGGAACGGTCGCCGTTCTTCGCCGCCCACGACACGATCTCGACCACTTTCGGACGCTCCACGTCCAGCAGGCTCAGCAACTCGGCACGCAACCGGGCGTAGCCGGCCGGTGTGATGTAGTTCTTGGCGCCCGCCGGCGTCGCTGGCGCGGACGATTCGGCATCGTCGTCATCGGCGTCGTCGGATTCCTTGGTGAAGGCTTTGTTCATGGGCGGGGTCTGAAGGCGTGAATGTCGCTGATGTAGATCAACAGATGCGGCTCAGCCGAAGCGGCCGTGCACAAACCAGCCTTGCGCATCCTCGGCGACCGACAGCGGCAGGCGTGCCCGGTACAGCCACACCAGAGCGCCATCCGGCGTCTGCGCGATGAAGTAATCGCGCCCGGCGAGCTGCGCGTCCCACCAGCCCACCTCGATGCGCTCCGGGCCACACAACAACTGCAGTGGCTGCCCGTCAAGCAGTGGACGTGATTGTCGTTCGGCCAGACGCTGTGGCTCATCCAGCAGCCAGATCGGGCGGGGGGCGGACACCGCCTGGGCGGTACTGAGCTCAGGTTCAGGCACCGCAGGTGGGGCAGGCGATGGTCGCCGCCCGGTCTGGCGTGAGGCCGATCCCACCGCATCGGCCGACACCGCATGGAACACCGCATCGCACTCGGGACGGTGGTCAGCCATCGGCCGCAATTGCTGTACCTGTTCTGCGCCCAGGCGGGCCTGCAGGCGCTCGATCAGCCGAACCAGGCCTTCGCGTTCGCCACGTGCCGAGGCAAACAGCTCAGCGCTGTGCGGCGAACCCCGAACCACGTCGGCGCAATGCAGGCGCAATTCCAGCGTCGGTGCAGGCAGCGACAGGTGCGCCAGGCGCTCACGCAGCAGCAGCGACAGATGCGCCGCATCGCACGAGGCTTCGGCGAGTGCGATGGACAGCTCGGTAGCCACCGGCACCTCTTCTCTCTGCCGACGATGCCGCTCGTGGTGCATGAACAGCGTATAGCGCCGCACCCGCGCCTGCTGCGCGCGCGCCCAGGCGAGCAAGAGATCGATCAGCAACTGGGCGCCATGCAGCAGTTGGTCGGTGGTATCGGCGCGGGTCTGCAACTCAATGCGCACCTCGAAGGTCTCGGGCAAGGTGATCCAGGCTGGCGGTGGTTCACAGCGCATGCCCAACACCGTGTCGAGCTCATCGAGCAGGGCCGGGCCGAAGCGGCGCCGCAAGGCCGGGCGCGGCAGACGCCGCAAGGCGCCGAAGGTGCCCAGACCCATGCTGTCGAGCACGGCCCACTGCGCACGGCCGGTGCCGATCAGCCACAGCGGGGCCGCACCAAGCAAACCTTCAAGCTGCGGGAGATCGGTCGCATGAAGCTCGTCGCTGCCATTACCGGAGCAACAAGCCAGCACCGCCGCGCCTTGGGCCGTGGGCGCACTGGCGAATTGCAGCGTGCAGTTCAGGGGAGCGAGCGCCGCTCGCAGGCGCTGCAGCAATGGAGTCAACCCGCCAAAGTAACGCAGGCTGGCCTGCACCTGCAGCAGCACCGTGCCCGGTTCGGCAGCCGGTCCGGACGTCTCCGCCCAGCAGACCGCAGGCGTGAATGCCAGAGCCACATGCGCCACGCTGGTGAGCACCTGCCGATCGCGCGCCGCATCGATGCGACCGAGTTGCAAGTGTGGCGCCAGCGCCAGTGCAGTGACGCGCTGCAGCCCGGGCCGCACGCCCAGCCGCTGCGCTGCGGGGTTGCACATCAGCACCTCGCGGGAACCCATCAACGCGGCGGGCTGCTCACGCTGCTCAGGTGGCAGCACGGCCAGCCATGATTCGAGTGACAGGCGCGGCAGGTGCAGCGCGATCCACAGCATGACCAATGCCGCGCGACAAGATCAGACGAGGCTGATGAAAGTGGCCGCCGGCAGCGGCATGGCTTCGACACGGCTCGAGCGGGTCATGCCGCCGACCCGGCTGGGTTCGTGAGCATGGTGCTCGACAACCTGCGGGGCTGGCTGTGCCGTGTCTCGTTGGCGCCGCCAAGCCTGCTCGCGCAAGGTATCAGACAGCACCGGCGGCAAGGTCAAAACGATGGGCGATGCCAGCGGTGGCCCACGCCGCTTGAGTATCTTCAGCTCCAGCCTGTCGGCGCCCCCGGCGCGCAGCGCCAGCCGCAGTGGTGCAGCCGTGGGACGTTGCTGTGCCGCCCACTCCCGCAGCACGAAAGCCGGCCCGTCGTGAGCCTGTGCGGCCAGTTGCAAGCGGCGCAGCCGGTCGGCGCGCAAGCGAGCCGGTAGCCAGGCCAGCACCCCACCGACGTGGCCGCTCTTCAAGGCCTGCTCGAACGCCCAGAAGCTGTCAGAGCCGGGGATGACGCGGGCGCGGGTGTGCACGACCAGCAGCTGCGCCACATCGAAACCCAGCTGCGCGAGTGCCTGGGCTGACAGCTTGGCCGGTGGATCGAACAGCATCACCAGCCGGCCTTGTTGCTGCATGGCGGTCAGGCAGGGGCCGAGCAGGCGGATCTCGCCGACACCGGGATGCGGCAGCAACAGTTCGGTCAATGCGCGACGTGGCCAACCACCGCCAGGCAGTTGCGCGTCAAGCGTGGCAAAGCCCGTGGGCAAGGCGCGATCGACCGCGCTATCCATCTGATCGCCACGCCACAGCACCGGGCGCAGGCGCTCAGGAATAGCGTCGAATGCAGAAGCAGTGCAGACAGCAGAAGGTGAAAGTGGAGGAGAAGGCGCAGACATGGCGCCCCAATATACTGTTTTTTTATACAGTATTCATGAGGGACAAGCCTCGAATGACTCCCCACAAACAAGAACCCCTCCCGACCATGACGGTGGGAGGGGTCAGGTGGCTGACGCCACCCATTCGGAGCGCCGGAGGGTGAGAGTCCTTTGCTCCTGGGCGCAGTGACTGCGCCTCGGGGTTGACCTGCTGAGCAGGTCATCACCACAGTACGCCTGCCGCATGCGAAGCGCAAGCGGTGTTTCAGATTCTCACGCCGGTCAGCGTTGCGCCCGCATGATCTGGTCGAACACAGTTGCCACCTTGTCTTCCACCGCCGTGTCCATCGCGATCGTGCGGCCCCATTCGCGCGGTGTTTCACCGGGCCACTTGTTCGTGGCGTCCAGCCCCATCTTGCCGCCGAGACCACTGACCGGCGAAGCAAAGTCAAGGTAGTCGATCGGCGTGTTCTCGACCAGGGTGACATCACGCACCGGATCCATGCGGGTGGTGATGGCCCAGATCACGTCCTGCCAGTTGCGGATGTCCACGTCATCATCGGTCACCACGATGAACTTGGTGTACATGAACTGCCTCAGGAAGCTCCACAGGCCGAACATCAGGCGCTTGGCGTGACCCGGGTAGGCCTTCTTGATGCTGATGATCGCCATCCGGTAACTGCAGCCTTCCGGCGGAAGGTAGAAGTCGACGATCTCCGGAAACTGCTTCTGCAGGATCGGCACGAACACCTCGTTCAGCGCCACGCCCAGGATCGCTGGCTCGTCGGGCGGCTTGCCGGTGTAAGTGGAGTGGTAAATCGGGTCGCGGCGGTGCGTCAGGCGGCTGATCTCGAAGACCGGAAACCAGTCCTGCTCGTTGTAATAGCCGGTGTGGTCGCCGAACGGACCTTCCAGCGCATGCAGATAGCCACCGACTTCCTTCAGCGCAATGCCGTGTTCGCTGTGGCCGGTGTAGCCAGGCGCGGCAATCGGGATGTGGCCTTCGAGCACGATCTCGGCACTGGCTGGCACCTGCAGCATCACACCCGCATCGCCGACGCCCGAGTCGACCACCTCGGTGCGGCTGCCTCGTAGCAGACCGGCGAACTGGTATTCGCCCAGGGTGTCAGGCACCGGCGTGACGGCGCCGAGGATCGTCGCTGGATCGGCGCCCAAGGCCACGGCGATCGGAAACGGCTGGCCCGGATTGGCGCGAGCGAAGTCACGGAAATCAAGCGCCCCGCCCCGATGCGCCAGCCAGCGCATGATGACCTGGTGGCGAGCAATGACCTGCTGGCGGTAGATACCCAGGTTCTGCCGGCGACGCGGATTCGGCCCGCCCTGCGGCCCACGCGTGACGACCAGCCCCCAGGTGATCAGCGGCCCCACATCGCCTGGCCAGCAGGTCTGCACCGGCAGCAGGCCCAGCAGATCAATGTCCGCAGCATCGAGGACAACCTGCTGGCAGGCCGCCTGTCGCACCGTCGCCGGTTTCATGTCCCACAGCGATTTGACCAGGTGCAGCAGCCGGCCGGTGTCTTTCAGGCCCTTGGGCGGCTCGGGCTCCTTCAGGCTGGCGAGCACGCGCCCGATGTCGCGCAGTTCGCCGACATCGGCCGCGCCCATTCCCATCGCAACCCGTTTCGTCGTTCCGAACAGATTTGTCAAGGCCGGAATTTTGTAACTCCCCGCCGAATCGAGGGGGTGCTCGAACCACAGCGCCGGACCACCCGCACGCAGCACCCGATCGCTGAGCGCTGTCATCTCAAGCCGCGCCGATACGGGCTCAGCGACCCGTCGGAGTTCGCCGGCCGCTTCCAGCCCGGCACAAAACTCTCGGAGGTCACGGTATTTCATATCAATTAATAGTTAAAGATTGATTTCTAATTGTTGACTGGTTATGTTTTTGCTTTCTAGAATTTCGCTTATCGGCGCTTGATCCGCGTTTACCCTAGTCGCCACCACTGTTCATCAGAAAAGTATCGAGCGAATTCTTGTCGGTTGTACGCCCGTCATGAAGACGGGCCTGAACCGCCAGCGCGACCGATTATGTTCGGCGCGACGCTAGAACCCACCCGACAGGCTTGCGCCTGGAGGGGTCCAGAGGCAAGAGAGTCATGTCCATCGTTCACGATTTTTCTTTGACATTGCAGAACTGGGGTCGAGCTTCGATGCGCTCGACCGCCGTCTTCCTGCAAGACGTGGGGCACGGCATGCTGGAAGTCAGCCACAACACGCTGGCCCTGCTGGGGCTGATCGCTGTGGCGCTGGTGGTCTTCGTTGCCGGCCATTCCGAACTGCGTCATACCGTCGAACTGCAGGCGCTGGGCTGGCTGCAGGCGCGCCAGGTGGCCCGTACCGATCCAGCTGAGCAACTGGCCAGTGACCTGAAAGAGCCCGACGCCATCGCGCGAGCCACCGCCAGCGATCCGAAGGAGCTGACGCGCCAACAGGCCGCAGTTGCGCAGTGGCTGGCACGGCGCTACAGGGTTGCGCCCGAGCCGGTCAGCCGACTGGTCACCGAGGCTTGGCAGGTGGGTGCCCGTGTGGGGCTGGATCCCACGCTGATCCTGGCAATCATGGCCATCGAGTCCAGTTTCAACCCGTTTGCGCAGAGCGCCGTCGGTGCACAGGGGCTGATGCAGGTGATGACCCGCGTGCACGACGACAAGTACGAGGCATTTGGCGGCAGCTTCGCAGCCTTCGATCCGGTCAGCAACCTGCGCGTTGGCGTGCAGGTGCTCAAGGAATGCATTGCCCGAGCAGGCAGTGTCGAAGCTGGTTTGCGCTCCTATGTGGGCGCGGCGAACCTGAGCGACGATGGCGGCTACGCCTCCAAAGTGCTGAGCGAGCAATCGCATCTGCTGGCAGTCGCAGGCGGCAAGCTGGTGGCAGTCAACGCGCCGAATGTCATCATGTCGGCGCCGCGCGCGCCGGGGGAAGTTGGCGATCCAGCACCACCGGTGAGCGATCAACCCGAGCGGAAAATCGACGAGCGTCTGGCCTCGTTGCACTGAACCCGCGAAAATACGGCCCGTCGGCGTCGGGAGTCCATGACCTCCCGGCGTCTCGCTTGCCACCGGTCGTGCGATATTCCGTCGCAAAGTGACCCTTGAATTCCCGTTGTAGAGGACCGTTCCATGTTCGACCGCAGTCAGTCCACCCTCGCCCACATCGACCCTGAGCTCTGGTCGGTCGTGCAGCGCGAGAACCAGCGCCAGGAAGACCATATCGAGCTGATCGCCTCCGAGAACTACACCTCGCCCGCAGTCATGCAGGCGCAAGGCAGCCAGCTGACCAACAAGTACGCCGAGGGCTACCCAGGCAAGCGCTACTACGGGGGCTGCGAGTTCGTGGACATTGCCGAACAGCTCGCCATCGACCGGCTGAAGGAACTGTTCGGCGCGGGCTACGCCAACGTGCAGCCCAACTCAGGCTCGCAGGCCAACCAGGCGGTGTTCTTCGCGCTGCTGCAGCCAGGCGACACCATCATGGGCATGAGCTTGGCCGAAGGCGGCCACCTCACGCATGGCATGCCGCTGAACATGAGTGGCAAGTGGTTCAATGTCGTCAGCTACGGCCTGAATGCCCAGGAAGAGATCGACTATGACGCGATGGAGCGCCTGGCGCACGAGCACAAGCCCAAGCTGATCATCGCCGGAGCATCGGCTTACGCGCTGCGCATCGACTTCGAGCGCTTCGCTCGCGTGGCCAAGGCCATCGGCGCGATCTTCATGGTCGACATGGCGCACTACTCGGGCCTGATCGCCGGCGGCGTCTACCCCAACCCGGTGCCGCACGCCGATGTCGTCACCAGCACCACCCACAAGGGCCTGCGCGGCCCGCGCGGCGGCATCATCGTGATGAACGACGAGGCCATCGCCAAGAAGGTCAACAGTGCCATCTTTCCCGGCATCCAGGGCGGGCCGCTGATGCACGTCATCGCCGCCAAGGCTGTGGCCTTCAAGGAAGCGCTGTCGCCGGAATTCAAGGCCTACCAGCAGCAGGTCGTGACAAACGCCAAGGTGCTGGCCGAGACCCTGATCTCGCGTGGCCTTCGCATCGTCAGCGGTCGCACCGAAAGCCATGTGATGCTGGTCGATCTGCGGCCGAAGAACCTGACCGGCAAGGAAGCCGAGACGGTGTTGGGTCTGGCGCACATGACTTGCAACAAGAACGGCATCCCGAACGACCCGCAAAAGCCGATGGTCACCAGCGGCATTCGCTTGGGCACGCCGGCGCTGACCACGCGCGGCTTCCGGGAAGAGCAGACCCGTATCACCGCCCACCTGATCGCCGATGTGCTGGACAACCCGCACGACGAAGCGAACCTGGCCGCGGTGCGCAGCAAGGTCGCGGCATTGACGCGCGACTTCCCGGTGTACCGTTGAAGCGCGCTGCTTCACTGTGTTGATCGGTACCAGCCCGTCCTGTTGAACTCGCAGCGACGGGCCTTTTCACATGCGTTGTCCCTATTGCAGCCACGAAGACACGCAGGTCGTCGAGACGCGGGAGTCCGATGAGGGCGACGTGGTGCGCCGCCGCCGCCGCTGCCACAGTTGCGACAAGCGCTTCACCACCTATGAGCGCGCCGAAATCGCGCTGCCCGCCGTCGTCAAGAAGGACGGTACGCGTGCCGAGTTCGATCTCTCGAAGCTGCGTGCGTCAATGACGCTGGCCCTGCGCAAGCGGCCGGTCAGCGTCGAGCAGATCGACGCCGCACTCGAGCGCATGCAGGAAAAGATACTCAACAGCGGCGCCAAGGAGGTGCCGTCGACTCGGCTGGGTGAACTGGTGATGCGCGAGCTCAAGCGCATCGACAAGGTGGCCTATGTGCGCTTCGCTTCGGTCTACCGCAGCTTTGAGGATGTCGACGAGTTCAGACAGCTGATCCGCGACATCTGAGCGCACAGCGGCGGTAGGTCAATCGCCGGGGCGCCCACCCCCGGGTGAGGGCCCTCCAGCGAGGACGGCCCGACCCCACCTCCTGGGGTCGCGCGACCTGAGCGTGATTTCTACAGTGGGCCCATGGACTCGCTGCATCTCGTCACCCGAACAGCCAAGCGGCAGCGCGGCATCACGCTGGTCGAGGCGGCCATCACACTGGCCATCCTTGCCGTGCTGGTCTGGGCTGCCGCTCCGAGCTTCAGCGGCCTGATCGAGCGCCAGCGTCTGGCCGGTCTGGCGGCTCAGGTGGCGACCGATGTGCAATGGGTTCGCAGTGCATCGGTGTGGCGCAGTGAGCCGCTGCGCCTGAGCTTCTACAGCGCCGCCTGGGGCAGCTGCTACGTCGTCCACAGCGGCGCGCGCAACCAGTGTTCCTGTGTCGCCAACACGACAGCCGCCACCTGCCTGGGCGATGCAGTGCAGCTGAAAACGGTTGCCGTGCCCACATCGACCGGCCTCAGCGTGCAGGCCAATGTTTCTTCGATCCTGTTCGATCCGCTGCACGGCACCAGCACACCGACCGGCAGGCTGCGGGTCGTGTCAGCGAAGGCAGGTTCGATCCATCACATCGTCAACGTGCTGGGGCGCGTGCGCACCTGCACACCCAGCGGCAGCCCTGCCCTTCCGGGCTACCGAAGCTGCTGATCCTTCACTCACCGAGGAGCCCGTCGTGTCAGCGTCTGAATTGATTGCCCAGCCAACACACCGACGCCGCACCGGGCGCGGCTTCACGCTGATCGAGCTGATGATCTGCGTCGCCATCGTCGGCGTGCTGTCGTCGATCGCCTACCCCGCCTTCAGCAGCACGATGGTCAGCACACGGCGCTCCGACGCCTTGCTCGCATTGATGAAGGTGCAACTGCTGCAGGAACGGTTCCGCTCCGAACATCCGCGCTACGGCGAGCTGTCGCAGCTCGGCTTGGGCAGCACCTCGCCATCCCGGCACTACGAGATCGCCTTGATTGAACGTTCTGCCGACGGCTATGTGGTGCGTGCCTCCGCCATCGGAAGCCAGCAGCAGGACACGCGCTGCCGTCACCTGCGGCTCTCTGTCGATGGGCTCAACGTCGTCTATGCCTCTGGCGCGACCGAGGCGGCTGATAACGCAGCGGCCTTGAACAGCCGCTGCTGGAGGCTGTGAGATGACCACGCTTGCGACGCGCCGCATGCGGGAGCAGGCCGGCGTGTCGCTGGTCGAGTTGCTGATAGGCATCACGATCGGGCTCTTCATCGTCGGCGCCAGCGTGACGGCACTGCTGATCCACCTGCGCGAGAGCCGCTCTCTGATCGCGCAAAACCGCCTGATGCAGGACCTGCGCGCCACCGCCGACCTGATGGCACGCGATCTGCGCCGCGTCGGCTACTGGGGTGCCGCTGACCATGGCGTTTGGCATCGAGAGTCGACAACCGCGCCCGGCCCGGCCGTCAACCCCTACACCGCACTGGTGACATCGACCTCCCCGGTCTCCTCCGTCACCTTCCGCTATTCCCGTGACGCGGTGGAAAACGACCTCGTCGACAACAACGAGCAGTTCGGCTACCGGCTGCGCAACGGCGTCCTCGAACTGCAGTTGGGCACCTCGCCATGGCAGGCGATGACCGACATCACGACGATGAAGGTCACGCGCTTCGATATCACACCGACCGAACAGCTGCACAGCCTGGCAGGTTCGTGCACCGCACCCTGCCCGAGCAGCGATACGAACTGCCCGCCGCAACTGCATGTGCGCAGCCTGATGCTGACGCTGACAGCGCAAGGCATCGGCGAATCCACGGTCGAGCGCAGCGTGCGCACCAGCGTGCGCTTGCGCAACGACACCGTCACCGGCCATTGCCCCGCGTGAGGCCTGTCATGTCGCCCTCCACCATCACGAGCCACACGGTGCATCGCCAGCGCGGCGTCGCGGCGCTGGCGGTCACCTTGCTGCTGTTCTTCGCGATGTGCCTCGTGGCCGCCTACGCCAATCGGGGCCTGGTGTTCGAGCAGCGGGCGTCCGCCAACCAGTACCGCGCAGCGCAGGCCTTCGAAGCGGCCGAAGCCGGGATCGAATGGGCCATCGCGCAGCTGAACCAGCCACAGCGCATCGATGGGCAATGCCTGCCGAGTGACAACGTCACCGACACTTCTTTCCGCGAGAGGTTCGTCCGATCCCACGCCGACAGCGGCAGGTTGGTACCGGTGAGCTGGACGTCAGGCACCACAGCCGTCGCGCTGCAGGCGGCCTGCGTGCGCGGGACTGCAGGCTGGTCGTGCAGTTGCCCGTCGAACGGTTTGCCTTCACTGGATGCAGTTGACACGGAAGACGGCATGCCGCACCCGGCGTTCACGGTGCAGTTAAGCGCCGAGGCGCAGCCAGGCCTGATCCGCATCACGTCGAGCGGCTGTTCCAGCGCCGACGGACCGTGCCGACCCAGGTCTGGAGGGCGCCCTGATGCGTCGGCGCGCCTTCAGGTGGTGCTCGGTCTGCTGCCCGGATTGCGTGCCGCGCCGACCGCCGCGCTGACGGTGAAGGGCTCGGTCGATGCAGGGGCTGCCGCGCTCGGCGTCCACAACCCCGATGTCGCTTCAGGCGGACTCACCGTGCGTGCGGGCGGCAACCTGATCGGCTCGGCGCTGCGGCTGACCACCGCGCCCGGCGGCGCGGCCGGTGCCTCGGTATCGACGCACGACGCAGCGTTGTCCTCGATCGACAGCGACCGCCTGTTTGCCACCCACTTCGGGGTCGACAAGGCCAACTGGAACACCCACGCCGCCGTGCTGGCGATCGACTGCCGCAGCGAGTGCGCAGCGCGGGTGGCCTC
>CANHNO010000078.1 GCA_947462065.1 Burkholderiales bacterium
GCTGGCACCGACGCGCACAACGAGCCGCTGGTGCTGGTGGCCAACGACATCGCACCGGCCGACATGCTGCATTTCAAGCGCACGGTGTTCGCGGGCTTCGTCACCGACGTGGGCGGTACCACCTCGCACACCGCCATCGTCGCCCGCAGCCTCGACATCCCGGCCGTGGTGGGCGCGCGCGATGGCTCGCGCGTGATCCGGCAGGACGACCTGGTGGTGATCGATGGCGATGCCGGGCTCGTCATCGTCAACCCGTCGGAAATCGTGCTCGAGGAGTACCGCTTCCGCCAGCGCCAGCGCGATGTCGAGCGCCAGCGCTTGTCGAGGTTGAGGAACACGCCTGCCGTCACGCTGGACGGCGAGCCCGTCGAGATGCTGGCCAACATCGAGTTGCCCGGCGATGCCGCAGCGGCGGTGGCCGCCGGCGCGGTGGGCGTGGGGCTGTATCGCAGCGAGTTCCTTTTCATGAATCGCGCCGGCGAATTGCCCGGAGAAGACGAGCAGTTCGAAGCCTATCGCGAGGTGGTGCAGGCGATGAACGGCATGCCGGTGACGATTCGCACGGTCGATGTCGGTGCCGACAAGCCACTGGACCGCATGTCGATCAATGAGCTGCGGCACGAGCATGCGCTGAACCCGGCGCTGGGCTTGCGTGCGATCCGCTGGAGCCTGTCGGAGCCGGCCATGTTCCGCCAGCAGATCCGGGCCATCCTGCGTGCCAGCGCCTTCGGCAAGGTCAAACTGCTGGTGCCGATGCTGGCGCATGTCGGTGAAGCGAAGCAGACCTTGGAGGCGATTGCGCGGGCCAAGCAGCAACTGATCGACGCGGGCAAGCCGTTCACTGACATTGAAGTCGGCGCGATGATCGAAGTCCCGGCCGCCGCACTGGTGCTGCCCAGCCTGCTGAAGCTGTTTGATTTCGTGTCGCTGGGCACCAACGACCTGATCCAGTACACGCTGGCGATCGATCGTGGCGACGAATCGGTGGCGCACCTCTACGACCCCTGGCATCCAGCGGTGCTGCAGCTCATCGAAAGCGTGATCCGCCAGGCCCGCAAGGCTGGCAAGGCTGTCAGTGTGTGCGGCGAGATGGCAGGCGACGCCGCCTTCACCGAGGTGCTGCTGGCGATGGGCCTGCGAAGCTTCTCGATGCACCCGTCGCAGATCGCGTCGGTCAAGCAGATCATCCTGCGCGCCAACAGCAAGCGCCTGCTGCCCTTGATCGAGGGTGCCTTCCGCTCCGACGATGTCTGGGTCGGCTGCGATCGTCTGCGCGCAGCGGCCGCCGGCCGCCCGCTGCCTGAACTGCAGCCGGCGGGCTGAAGCTTCAGCGCCGCCCGTACATCATCTGCTTCGTCAGCGCCGATTTCAGCGGTGAGACCGCCTGCAAGGCCGTCAGACCCAGGCCACGGGCCGTGCTGGCGCCCGGAAACTGCCAGGTGAAGCTGCGCGCCAGGAAATCGGTCGCGCCAATCGTCGCCCAGCGGTCGGCCGCGCGCTCCCGATTCAGTCGGCGAAGCGCGTGATCCACATCGTGTGAACGTGCCAGGGTCCGCACCAGCACGAAGGCGTCGCGCAGCCCGAGGTTCAGTCCCTGCCCCGCCACTGGATGCAGCGTTTGCGCGGCATTGCCGATGCGCACGATGCGGCCGTCCGAGTCGTTGATCAGGCTGCGCTCCGCGTTCAGACCCAGCGGGAAGCGTTTCAGTGAACTCACGCGGCTGATGCGGCCGGCTTCGGCTGGAAAGATGGTGTTCAGCACGCAGCAGCGTTGGTCGTCGTTCAGTTCTGCCACCGGGTCGTTGGTGCCGTCGACGCACCACACCAGCGCGGCGCGACCAGGCCCCAGCGGCAGCAGCGCGGCCGGACCGTGGCGGGTGAAGCGTTCGTAGGCAACGCCGTCTCGGGCACCGTCGAGCGTCACCTGGCCGACCCAGGCCACCTGACCGTAGTCGCGGGTGATCGCCTTGCGCGCCTGTTCAGCAAAGACGCCGCCCTCGGCGATCACCACCAGATCAAAGTTCTCGGCGATGTCCGCGTCCACTTCCACACCGCCCGAGCTCAGCGATTTCAGTGAGCGTACTGGCGTGGAGAAACGGCTGACCAGCCGCTGCGGCTCGGCCTGGCTCGCCTGCATCCACACCTGTTGCAGAGCCGCCGTGACGTTGCCGTAGGACAGCACCGCACCCAGCATGGTCACGCCGCTGTCCGATGCGCGAATGCGCACCTGCGGCTCATCGAACGAGCCTCCCAGCAACCCGCCAACGAGCCCGCCGACCAGTCCTACCAGCGACGGCACTTGTTGCGAGACATGCACCTCGGTGATCGCTTGCGCCGCCTCGTCACGCCAGGCGTCCAGGCGTTGCAGCAACTGCACGCTGCCCAGCGACATGGCCAGCGTGCGCGGGTCGCGGGACACATCGGCATCAATCGCCCGGGTATCGAACAGGCTGATCTGCACTTGCGGAAGCGCACGCGCCGCCTGCACCGCGAGCGACAGTCCCACCGGCCCGGCACCAACGACGGCCAGCCTCAGCGGACCGGCGATCACCGATGGGGGAGTGCGGAGGGCAGATTCGTTGGAGCTCACGATGTTTTCAAATGCAAGGCGCGCGGCAGGCGCATCGTAGTGCGGTCGGGAATCCCTTGAGATCGCCTGCCGCTCAGCTCCGCATCCAGGCTTCGATCTCGTCTGGATCCACCGGCACGCCGCGGGTGATCAGCTCGCAGCCCCGCTCGGTGACGATCGCGTCATCTTCCACCCGGATACCGATGTTCCAGTAGCGTTCGGGCACATCTGGCGCCGGGCGCACGTAGAGGCCGGGCTCGAGCGTCACCACCATGCCTGGCTTCAGCACCCGTGACGGCCGCTTGACCACCGTGCCGCCCAGACCGTCGGGCTGCTCGATCGGCGCTTCGCCCAGCGACAGGTACTCGCCGACGTCGTGCACATCCCGCCCCAGCCAGTGGCCGGTGCCGTGCATGTAGAAAGCGCGGTAGGCAGCGCTGGCGATCACGTCATCGACCCCGCCATGGGCATCATGCGACAGCAGGCCGAGATCGAGCAGTCCCTGCGCCAGAACGCCCACGGCCGCATGGTGGGCATCGCGCTGGCGCTGGCCTGGCTGAGTCGCATCGATCGCGGCCTGCTGAGCGGCCAGCACCAGTTCGTAGATTGCCCGCTGCGGCCCGCTGAAACAGCCGCTGGCCGGGAAGGTGCGGGTGATGTCGCTGGCGTAGCCGTCGAGTTCACAGCCCGCGTCGATCAAGCACAACTCGTCGGGCAGCAGCCGCGCGTGGCCAGCCGGATGGTGCAGAACGCAAGCGTTGGCACCGGCGGCCACGATGCTCGGGTAGGCCGGGCCGTGCGCGCCATGCCGCCGAAATTCATGCAGCAACTCCGCCTCGATTTCATATTCATGCACCGCCGACGCGCCCTGCCGGAAGCGCTGCGCGCAGTAGCGCATGGCGCGCCGGTGCGCACCAGCCGAGATCGACGCTGCTCGGCGCATCGTCGCGAGCTCGCCGGCGTCCTTGATGAGCCGCATCTCGGCGATCAGCGGGTGAAGGTCGCGGCACTGCGTCGGACACTCCACCCCGCGGCGTTCCTGAGCCCGCAGCGATGCCAGCCATCCCTCGATCTGTCCGGACAGATCGGGATGTCGCCCGAATGGGAACCAGACCGTGCCCTGGCCCGCCAGCAGCGCAGGCATTGCGTCGGGCAAGCTGTCGATCGGCAGTGCCTCATCGACGCCCAGCACTTCCGGCGCCGCCTCGGTTCCGAGCCGGTGCCCGTGCCACACCGCATGCTCCAGGTCGGCGGGACGACAGAACAAGGTACTGCGTCCGTCGCTGTTCAGCACCAGCCAGGCCAGCGGCTCGTCGAAACCGGTCAGGTGATGAAAGTGGCTGTCATGCCGGTAGGGATGCTCGGTGTCCGCGTTGCGCGTGCGTTCTGGCGCGGTGGGCAGCAGGGCCACACCGCCACCAGCCGCGCGCAGCCGTTCGGCGAGCTGCGCGCGGCGAGCAGCAAAGATACTGGGGCTCATCCGGGCACTATAGCCACGGCGGGCGAGATGGCCACTCGATGCGCTTGGCGCTGCTTTGCCAGAACGGATATCTGGCGCAGCGGTCAGCTCGTTTACGCTCGAGGCTGCGCGCCTGTCCCTTGGCAGCGCGCCGCTCCCGCCAATCGACAGCCCAACGACCATGAACACCCACACGCATGACCTCAGCCCCTGGCAGCACAGTCATGTGTTCGACAGCGGCAACCGCCGTGGCGAAGTCCGCACCCGCGTCGTGCTGGCGCTGACGCTGATCACCATGGTGGCCGAGATCGTCGGCGGCTGGTTGACCGGTTCGATGTCGCTGTTGGCCGACGGCTGGCACATGGGCACGCATGCACTGGCGCTGGGCGTGGCCACGGTGGCCTACGCGCTGGCACGGCGCCACGCGCGGGACACCCGCTATGCCTTCGGCACCTGGAAGATCGAGGTCTTGGGCGGCTTTGCCAGTGCACTCGTGCTGGCGATCGTGGCGGTAGGCATCGCCTTCGAGTCGGCCCTGAGGCTGTGGCACGGCACGCCCATCGACGCGTCCGCTGCGCTGTGGGTCGCCTGCATCGGTCTCGCGGTCAACCTGGTGTCCGCTTGGTTGCTGCATGGCGCCGATGGCGCACCGCATGACCATGACCATGCCGCCCACGACCATGCAAACGGCCACGCTCATGACCATTCCCATCATGACCGCCACGCGATGCCCCATGCGCAGACTGATCACCCCGTCGCCACAGCCGACGGTGGTCACGACCTGAATCTGCGGGCGGCCTATGTGCATGTGCTGGCCGATGCGCTGACCTCGGTGCTGGCGATCCTGGCGCTCGCCGCGGCCCTGTGGCTGGGCTGGCAGTGGCTCGATCCGCTGGTCGGTGTCCTGGGCTCGGTGGTGATCGGGGTGTGGTCTGTCGGCCTGCTGCGCCAGACCGCTGCGGTGCTGCTCGACCGGGAGATGGACCACCCACTGGTCGACCAGATCCGCACCGCCCTCGAGTCCGATGGCGATGCCCGGGTGGCCGACCTGCACCTGTGGCGCGTGGGTCGACAGCAGTACGCGGCCATTGCGAGCATCGTTGCCGATGTCCCGCTGCCCTCAGCCGAGTACCGCACGCGTCTGGCGACCTACCCGGCCCTGGTGCACCTGTCGCTGGAGGTCAACCAGTGCCCGCATGCCGCTCAGGCCTCGACGGCGTTCAGCGCTTCCCACTGAGCCGGCGTGCCGACGTTTTCCCACGGACCCCGGTAGACCTCGGCCGTCACTCGCTGCGCCCGCATCGCGGCGAACAACAGAGGTCCGAGCGCGGCCCGGGTTCCAGGGGCAATGCTGTCGAACAGCGCCGCGCGGCACAGTGCGATGTTTGCGTAGGTCCAGCGTTGGCCGTCCGGCCCCACGCCATCGGCTAGACCCAGACCGTCGGCGGACAGCCCGAAATCACCTTGTGAGTGGTACGGCGGGTTCGCCACCAGCCACAGGTGGGCGAGCCGATCGCTGGTAGCGAAACGCTGCGCCTGCTCGGCATCGAAGTGAAAGCCCGGCATGTAGATGTCGCCTGACACGACCCAGAAGCAGTCGCCATCGGCCGAGTCCGGCGCACCGCGCAGCAGCGGCAGCGCGGTCGCAATGCCGCCCGCAGTTTCGAGCGCGCCGCCGTGATCGCGGCCCTCACGCGAGTAATGCAGCGCCACGCCGAAACGCGCACCATCGCCCAGCGTATCGACGATCTGATCTTCCAGCCACGCCGTGTTCACCACCACCTCACGGATGCCGTCGCGCGCCAGGGCGTCGAGATGCCATTCAATCAGCGGTTTGCCGCGCACCGGCAGCAGGGGCTTTGGTGTCACATCGGTCAGCGGGCGCATGCGCTCGCCGCGGCCGGCCGCCAGCACGATGGCTTTCACTGGAGAACGCTCGGTGGGCGGCTGTCGAGGGCAGCGATGGGGGTCAGGCACGGCATTCACCAAATTATCGAGGCCTCCTAGAATCTAGGGTTTCTATCGACCGCCACCTCAGGGATCTGCATGGCTTCTACTGCGTCAAACCACTCCACCTCCCTGATGGCCAATGCCATCCGTGCACTGACGATGGACGCCGTGCAGCAGGCCAATTCCGGCCACCCTGGCGCGCCGATGGGCATGGCCGACATTGCGGTGGCCCTGTGGAGCCGGCACCTGAAGCACAACCCCGGCAACCCGCATTGGGCCGACCGCGATCGCTTCGTGTTGAGCAACGGCCATGGCTCGATGCTGATCTACGCACTGCTGCACCTCACCGGGTATGCGCTGCCGATGAGCGAGTTGCGCAACTTCCGCCAACTGCACAGCAAGACGCCGGGCCATCCCGAGGTTGGCATCACGCCGGGCGTCGAAACCACCACTGGTCCGCTGGGCCAGGGCATCACCAATGCGGTCGGCTTTGCGCTGGCCGAGAAGCTGCTTGCAAGCGAATTCAACCGTCCCGGCCACACTATCGTTGACCACCACACCTATGCCTTCCTTGGCGACGGTTGCCTGATGGAAGGCATCAGCCATGAGGCCTGCGCACTGGCCGGCGCCTGGAAGCTGAACAAGCTGATCGCGCTGTACGACGACAACGGCATCAGCATCGACGGACAGGTCAAGCCCTGGTTCATCGATGACACACCGAAGCGCTTCGAGTCTTACGGCTGGAACGTCATCGCCAATGTCGATGGCCACGATGTCGACGCGGTCGATGCCGCCATCGCCCAGGCCAAGTGCGCAGACAAGCCGACGCTGATCTGCTGCAAGACCACGATCGGCAAAGGCTCGCCGAACCGCGGTGGCACGGCCAAGGCGCATGGCGAGGCACTGGGTGCGGAAGAAATCAAGCTGACCCGCGAAGCGCTGGGCTGGGTGTCGGAGCCCTTCGTGATTCCCGAAACCGTCTACGAGCATTGGGACGCGCGCCACAGCGGCCTCGCCGCCGAAACGGCCTGGGTCGATGCCTTCGAGGCCTACGGCAAGGCCTACCCCGAGCTGGCGCTCGAGTTCGTGCGCCGCGTTGACGGCAAGCTGCCGAAGAACTTCGCACAGGTCGCAGTCGATGCGGCGTTGGCTGCGCACACCAAGGCGGAGACGGTGGCCAGCCGCAAGGCCAGCCAGATTGCGCTGGAAGCCTTCACCAAGGCGCTGCCTGAACTGCTAGGCGGCAGCGCCGACCTGACCGGCTCGGTCTTCACCAACACCAGCAGCACGCTGGCGCTGCGCTTCGATGAGGCAGGCGCCGGCAACGGTGGCCGCCACATCAACTACGGCGTGCGCGAGTTCGGCATGGCGGCGATCATGAATGGGGTCGCGCTGCACGGTGGCTTCATTCCCTATGGGGGCACCTTCCTGACCTTCAGCGATTACAGCCGCAATGCGGTGCGCATGGCCGCGCTGATGAAGCTGCGGGTGGTGCATGTGTTCACCCACGACAGCATCGGTCTTGGCGAAGACGGCCCGACCCACCAGTCGGTCGAGCATGTGGCCTCGCTGCGGCTTGTTCCGGGCCTTGACGTCTGGCGCCCGGCCGACACCGCCGAGACCGCGATCGCCTGGACCTGTGCGCTGCTGAACCATGATCGCCCGACAGCGCTGATCCTGTCGCGGCACAACCTGCCGTATGCGCCCAAGAGCGGTCTCGATGACATCTCGAAAGGCGCCTACGTTCTGGCCGAGCCGAGCGAGGTCGGGCTGAAGAAGAAGGCGCAGGCGGTGATCATCGCCACCGGGTCCGAGGTCAGTCTGGCGCTGCACGCACAGCAGCTGCTGGCGCAACAGAAGGTGGCGGTGCGCGTCGTGTCGATGCCTTCGACCACGGTTTTTGACCGCCAGAGCGAGGCCTACAAGACCAGCGTGCTGCCGAAAGGCCTGCCTCGCATCGCAGTCGAGATGGGCGTGACCGACGGCTGGTGGAAGTACGGCTGCGCTGCCGTCGTCGGCATCGACACCTACGGCGAGTCGGCCCCTGCTCCGGTGCTGTTCAAGCATTTCGGCTTCACGGCCGACAACGTGGTCGCGACGGTGCTGCGTGCGCTCAAGCGCTGACGCCGATCGAATTCAACTCCCAGGAAACTGCAATGACCATCAAGATCGGCATCAACGGCTTCGGTCGCATCGGGCGCATGGTGTTTCGTGCTGCCATCCAGAACTTCAACGACATCGAAGTCGTCGCGATCAACGACCTGCTGGAGCCCGACTATCTGGCCTACATGCTGGGCTACGACTCGGTGCACGGGCGCTTCAAGGGCAGCATCGCAATCGACGGCAACACCCTGATCGTCAACGGCAAGAGGATCCGCCTGACGGCGCTGAAGGATCCTGCAGAGCTGAAGTGGAACGAGGTTGGCGCCGACATCGTCGTTGAAGCCACCGGCTTGTTCCTGACCAAGGAAACGGGTGCCAAGCACCTGGCCGCCGGCGCGAAGAAGGTGATCTTCTCGGCCCCGTCGAAGGACGACACACCGATGTTCGTTTACGGCGTGAACCACGGTACCTACAAGGGCGAGGCCATCATCTCGAACGCATCGTGCACCACCAATTGCCTGGCACCAGTGGCCAAGGTGCTGCACGACAAGTGGGGCATCAAGCGCGGCCTGATGACGACCGTGCACGCGGCGACCGCGACGCAAAAGACGGTGGACGGCCCGTCGAACAAGGACTGGCGGGGTGGTCGAGGCATTCTCGAGAACATCATTCCATCGTCCACCGGCGCGGCCAAGGCCGTAGGCGTGGTGATTCCCGAACTGAACAAGAAGCTGACCGGCATGTCGTTCCGCGTGCCGACCTCCGATGTGTCGGTGATCGACCTCACGGTCGAGCTGATCAAGGAAGCCAGCTATCAGGAAATCTGCGCGGAAATGAAGGCCCAATCCGAAGGGGCCATGAAGGGCGTACTGGGCTACACCGAAGACAAGGTCGTCTCGACCGATTTCCGTGGTGAGCCGATGACCTCGGTGTTCGATGCCGATGCGGGCATCGCGCTCGACAGCACCTTCGTCAAGATCGTTGCCTGGTACGACAACGAATGGGGCTACTCCAACAAGGTGCTGGAGATGGTGCGAGTGGTCGCGAGATAGGACGCGTCCCGTGCCCTGCCGTCCGCGCGATCAGCGCGCGAGGCAGGGCGTGAAACTGCGGCCCACCACGCTGGCCGGCAGGGAATCCAGAACCGCGACCTCGCTGGGCGTGGCATCGATGCGCAATTGATGCTGCGGTGTCGAGGGTGCGCTCGCTGCGACTGGTGTCACCTGCACCCAACGGCGGGCGATTCGGCGGGTTTTCGCATTCGCCGCCAGTGCGGTCTCAGCGGAGGCCAGTTCGACACCGTTGAACGGCCCAGCCTCCAGGCAACGCGTCCCGGGAGGTGCCGGTGGTGGAGGTGGGGCCGGGGCGAGTGCCAGAACCGCCACCGACCCTGCTGACGCGGCCGATGCCGCAGATACCTGGACTGCCGCCGAAGCACTGGTCCCGGCAGGCGCGGGCGCCGATGCGGACTCTGATGCCGCGCTGCTGGCAGCGCTGGCCGCTTCGACGCCGCTGACGGTGCTGGCCGCGGCACTCGCCGCTGAGACGCCTGCGACGGGGGTCGATGCAGCCACAGATGGACTCAGCAGTTGCACCGCTTCGGGATGCACCTGTCGCAACAGCCGCTCAGGCTCATGTTCACCTGCTGCTGTGCTGCCGCCGGCAGTCCTGAGCCCGCCTTGCGACCAGACGAAAAACGTCAGATTCGCGAGCACCAGGGCCAGCAGCAGGCCCCTCAGCATGGCGGGCTGGCGGTGGTGGGGCGCAGCCGGACGCTGACCTCGCCGGACATGACTTCGCGCAGTCCGTCGTCGGCCACGCGCACGCGCAATGCGCCCGTGCCCGAAACACCCTCCGCAATGCCTTCGATGCCACTGGACGTTCGGGCCGCCAAGTCAGACCCGCCCATGCCCACTGCCCCGGTATGCACTGCGCGGCCACGCAGCACATCGCGAGCCGCGAAGCGCTCGGCAAAGCCGGCGAATCCTTCGCGCTCGAAGCGCTGCAGCGCTTCGACCAGCGGCAACACGATGCGTGCCAGCACCTGCGGCGCACTGACCTCGGGATCGATTTCCTGCAGGCAGGCAAACCCGCTAGCAGCCTGCGCCTGGGCCAGAGGCAAGGGCAGCACGTTGAGGCCGATGCCGACCACCGCCAGCCGCATTTCACCGGCCGGCACAGTTTCGATCAACAGGCCACCGAGCTTGCGGCCCTCGGCTGAGCTGCCTCCGGGTGGCATCAGCCACAGGTCATTCGGCCATTTGATGCCGACCCAGGGGTCGGTTGCCGAGGCGCCACTCAGACCGCTGGCGACCTTTCCCGCCGGGTCAAGGGCGTCTGCCAGGGCCACGCCGACCGCCAGCGAAAAGCCGGACCAATCGACAGGGGCCAGCGACATGGCCATCGAGAAGGTCAGCGAAGCCACGGCCTCGGATTGCCATACCCGGCCGTGCCTGCCGCGCCCCTGTGTCTGGTGTTCGGCCACCAGCAGGCAAGGTTGGTGGTCGGCGGTTCGCCGCCCGAACGCCTGGCTTTCGGTGCTGCGGCGCACCTGGGCCCGGTCGCCCTCGACTGAGAGCCGGCTGCCAACGCGCGCCCGTTCCAGCAGCGCCGAATTCGTCGAGGCGATCTCCGAAACCACTTCGATGCTCAGATTGGGCAGCAGGGGTGCCAACCGGTGGTAGAGCTGCTCCACGTTCCAGGTCAGGCCGTGGTCGGCGGCGATTTGCAGGGAGTGATTCATCGTGATTTCGGTGCCAGCATGGTGCCGCGACAGGCCGGGCTGCCGCAACGGCAGGCGTATTGCTTCTTCAATTTCGCGGTCTGGCGTTCGTCGAGCACCAGCCCGTAGTCGTAGAACAGTTCGTCGCCCGGCTGCAGGTCGCGCAAGGCGCGAATGAACACCCGGCCGTCCGTTTCATCGGCTTGGCAGTTGGGCTCGCAGGCGTGGTTGATCCAGCGCGAGCTGTTGCCGCCGACCTTGGCATCGATCACCTTGCCGCCTTCCAGACTGAAGTAGAAGGTATGGTTGGGGTCTTCTGGATCATGCGGGTGGCGGCGCAGGGCCTCGGGCCAGCCAATGACTTCACCTGTGTATTCGATGATCAATTCGTCGCGGGCGATCGGCGCTACTGCAAACACGCCCCGACCATGCACGCTGCTGCGCCTGACCTGGAAGCGCCGATTCGATGCTGCGGGGAAGCTGTTTCGCGCCGTCACTTGCGTCATCGACTTCTTTGGGTACATTGAATTTGTGTGCGTGCGTGGGCGTGCGCCCGTGCGTGCATGCGCGCGAGACGGCGGATTGTAGAGACGCGCACGCCGTGAATCGAGCCCGTGTCGATCAACCCCACGACACCTTTCCAGCGTTTGACAAGAAAACATGACCAAGACTTTGATCATTGCCGAGAAGCCCAGCGTCGCACAGGACATCGTGCGGGCGCTCACGCCTGTGGCGGGCAAGTTCGACAAGCAAGCCGACCATTTTGAAAACGACC
>CANHNO010000079.1 GCA_947462065.1 Burkholderiales bacterium
AGTGTCGCCCGTGACACCACCCAGCCGCCGGCGCAACCAGCGTGCACACCAGACCGCGCCGAGCACCGATATCAGCAAACCTGCGA
Source organism: Burkholderiales bacterium (assembly GCA_947462065.1). GTDB lineage: Bacteria > Pseudomonadota > Gammaproteobacteria > Burkholderiales > Burkholderiaceae_C > PBB1. The sequence goes on from CANHNO010000079.1 coordinate 87, forward strand.
CCACCGGCCAGACCCACCGTGTTTGATACAGCACCAGCCCGCCGGCGACCGGCAAGACCCAGCCGCACGACACGACGAACCCCGCCGAGGAGATCCGCTGTGCCAGCGGTTTGGCCTTGGCGTGCTCGAGGTCGCCGGCGTAGGGCAGAAAGCGGATCAAAGCCGTCGACGCCGCACGAGAGACGGTGTGACCCAGCAGCAGTGCCGCACAACCCCAGGCCACTGGCAGAGATGCCAGCGCGGACGCCTTCAACGCCAGCATCATCAGCAGCCCCATCGCGCCATAGGCGCCGATGCGCGAGTCCTTCATGATCTCAAGCGCGCGTTCGCGGCTCACCGCGCCGCCCAGCCCATCGCACGTATCAGCCCAGCCGTCTTCGTGAAAACCGCCGGTCAACAGCATCGTTGCTGCTATCGACAGCAACACCGCAACCGGCAGCGGCAACAGCCAACTCGCTGCCCACAACACCACGGCAGCAACCACACCGACGAACACGCCAATCAAGGCGAAATGGCGGGCGCACTGGTTCAGCCAGTCTGGCTCGAAGCCGACCCAGCGCGGCACTGGTACGCGGGTGAAAAACTGCAGCGCGACGAAGAAAAGGCGCAGTTCATGCACCAGCCAGGTAGCCCCCGTGCGCGGCGCAGCTGTGTCGCCGGTCGTGGCAGATGAAGGAATGGGTGCCTTCACAGCATCAGTCCAAGAGCGACGAGTCAGCCGCGGTGGCCACGCCGGCAGACTCGAAACTCGCCATGTCGCACAACAACCGCGCCGCACTGTCGATGAGGGGCCACGCGAGGGCGGCGCCAGAGCCCTCTCCCAAGCGCAGGCCCAGGTCCAGCAGCGGGCTTGCGCCCAGATCGCACAGCATCAAAGTGTGCCCAGCCTCATCGGAGCGATGCGCGAACACGCAGCTTTCGACGATCGAGTGGCCCTCGCCTTCAGCGATCCGCTGCGCGACCAAGACCGCCGCGCCCGTGATGAAACCATCGACCACGACGAGGCGACGCTCTTCAGCCGCCTGCAGCACCGCACCGACCAGCATGGCGATCTCGAAACCGCCGAATGCAGCGAGTGCTTGCAGCGGCGTCTCGGCGCTTTGATGCGTCGCCAGCACGCCGGACAACACCGACAGCTTGTGGGCCAGCCCCTTGTCATCGAGGCCTGTTCCCCTGCCGGTGCAGCGCTCGATCGGCTCGCCCGTCAGCCGAGCCAGCAACAGCGCAGCGCTGGAGGTGTTGCCGATCCCCATTTCACCCAGCAGCAGCACGTTGCCCGGCAGTTCATGCACGACTTCGCGTCCGACGCGCACCGCATGCGCACACTGCACATCGCTCATGGCCGGCCCCGCCAGCGCATCGGCGGTACCGGGGGCGATCTTGCGAATCAGCAAACCGGATCGAGGCTCGAAGTCATGGCGCACGCCGGCATCGACCACTGTCAGCGCCAGCCCGTGTTGTCGCGCGAGCACGCTGATGGCGGCGCCACCGGCCAGGAAGTTCTGGACCATCTGCCAGGTCACGTCCGGCGGGTATGCCGAGACACCCCGTGCCGCCAGCCCATGGTCTCCGGCAAAGACGACCATCTGTGGCTGCAGCAGCACCGGCTGCTCGGTGCGCAGGATCAGTCCGATCTGCAACGCCAGTGCCTCGATGCGACCCAGTGAACCGAGCGGTTTCGTCTTCTGATCGATTCGCTGCCGCAGCCGCGCGCGCAACGCAGCGGTGTCGACATCGGTGGGTGCTGAAGTGATGCTCATGGGTCCAGGCAGATCCGAAGTGTGTACAGCAAGATGGCAGCCGCCGAGGTCACAGACAGGGCACCGCAGTCCAGCGCCCGCCGACCTGCTCGATCGACAGCGCACCACCAAACACCTGCACCAGGGCCGCCTGCACCTCTGTGGCATGCGGCGAACCTTCAGCACACACCTTGCCCTGGTCGAGCACGACCAAGCGATCGGCCTGCAGAGCCAGTGGCAGGTCGTGCAGCACGCTCACCACCGTCGTGCCGGCTGCGGCCAGGCGCTGCATCAGCCGCACGACCGCCACCTGATGCGGTGGGTCGAGGTGCGTTGTCGGCTCATCGAGCAGAAGCACCGCAGCACTGACCGCGAGCGCACGTGCCAACAAAACACGCTGCCGTTCGCCACCCGACAGTTCGTACAGCCGCCGGCACTGCCAGTCACTGCATTCGGTGGCTGCCATCGCAGCATCGACGGCAGCATCGTCCTGTGGGCCGGCTGCAGCGAACAGGCCCAGGTGCGGCAGCCGACCGAGCTGCACCACATTACGCACCGTGAGCTCGCCACCGGCATCACTTCCCTCATGCTGGGCCAGCCAGGCGATGCGCTGACCGCGCTCGCTTGCGCCGTGCTCTGTCAATGGTCGCCCTTCCAGCATGACGCGCCCGGAGTGAGGCGCCAGCAAGCCGGCCAGCACACGCAGCAACGTCGACTTGCCACCGCCGTTGGGACCGACGATCGCAGTCCAGCCGGGATGCAATGCGAGCGACACGCCGCGCAGCACAGGCGGGCCGCCAAGCGCGACCTGCAAACCCTCGGCGCGCAGGGCGCAGGTTGTTGGCGCTCTGCTGTTCATCCCAACCGCCGCTGGCGCAACAGCCACAACAAGTAGCCACCACCGAGCACCGCAGTGACGATGCCGACGGGCAATTCCTGCGGCGCGATCAGGCTCCGCGCCATTACGTCAGCGGCCAGCAGCAGCGTGCCGCCAGCCGCGGCACTGGCGATCAAGGTGTAGCCATTCGGCGCCGGCGCACATCGCCGCACCAGGTGTGGTGCTGCCAGGCCGACGAAAGCCACCAGACCGGCCTGTGACACAGCGATGCCGGTCGCCAGCGCCAGCACGGCCACCAACAGCAGTCGCCAGCGTGCCAGCGCCAGACCGAGGCTGCGTGCGCTGTCTTCACCCAGCGTCAATGCGTCGAGCACGCGCGCCAGTCGCCATGCCACAGGCAGCGTCAGGAGCAGCCCAACACCCAGTACGCCCACATTGGCCCAACCGAGAAATCCGGTGGTGCCGAGCATGAAGACCTGCTTTCCGCGAAGCGACTCGGGCGCGACTGTTGCCACCAGATCGCCCAGCGCGGAGAGCACCACGCCGACAACCACCCCGGCCAGCAGCAGCCGTGGCGTTTGCTGTGCGCCGCGAGCCAGCGCCAAGGTCAGCGCGACGCCGGCGAAGGCACCGACAAACGCCGCACCCACGAGGCCCAGACGGGCCAGGCCGCTGGCAGCGGTCATCACTGGCATCGCCGCGCCCAGCGAGCCGACCGCCAGCACCAGCGCCACGGCCAGAGACGCCCCTGCCGCCGAGCCCAACAGATAAGGGTCGGCGAGTGGATTGCGAAACAGCCCTTGCGCCACGGCGCCTGCCAGGCCCAGCAGCGCACCGACCAGCCAGGCACCCAGGGTGCGCGGCGCGCGGATCTCACCGAAGATCAGCGCGCTGTCTGCGCCGTGCAGTTGTGGCCAGGACCAACCATCGCTGCCCGCCGCCAATCCGGCCAGCGCCAACACCAGACCCGCCAGCAGCAGGCCAACAGCAAGCCGGCGACGGCGCGCAGCGCCCGGCTCATCGGAGGTACCGTAGCGGCTGGCACCAAGGGCGTGGTCGATCATTTTGTTGATGTGCCAAGCGCCAGCAGGCAATCAGCCAGCATCTGCGCTGCCTCGCCGAGTCGAGGACCGGGGCGCACCAGCACCTCGTAGCGCTCGTGACTAAAACCGCAGATACGGCGGTCGCGCAAGGCGTTCAACTTTGCCCAGCCAGGCCGGCTCGGCATCTCGTCCAGATCGCGCTGTAAGGCCATGATGATGTGAGGCTGTGTGCGCACGACAAATTCGGGGTTGACCTGTGGAAACGGGCCGAGCGCCGCAGGCACTGCATTCGCAAGCCCCAGCCACTTGATGGTCTCGCCGATGAACGAGCTCTCGCCAGCGGCGTATGGCGTTGTGTCCACCTCAAAGTACACACTTCGCCCGCGCAGCGTCACGGGGAGCCGACTGGCTGCGTGGTCGACCTGCTGCCCAATAGCACTCCACAGCGGCGCAGCTGCCGCAGGCGTGCCGAGCATGGCGGCCAGTACGGTCAATGAACGGTGCACATCGGCATGTGTTTTGGAGTCCAGCAGCACGACCTTCAGTCCGAGCGCCTCCAGACGCTCGACGACCCGTGTGGAAGGTGCAGCGAGAACCACATCGGGCTTCAATGAAACGATGCGCTCCAGGTTCGCGTCCTCAATACCGCCAAGCTTCGGCAACTGGATCACCGACGCAGGTGAATTGGAATAGCGGTCGGTCCCGACCAGCCGATCGCAACCGCCCAGCGCGCACAGGCTTTCAGTCAGCGACGGCAGAAGGCTGACGATGCGACGCGGCGCAGCAGCGAAGCGCAGTGTGCTGCCTCGGTCGTCCTGAATAACGATCGGCAGGGCAGCGGGATCCGCCGCATGTGCCACCGCCAGCGTTCCAGCCAAGCACCACATGACGGCGCCAAGCAGCCCGGCCAGCAGGCGCCGCGCGCTCATCGCGCCTCCCTTTTGACTGGCACCTCGATGCCGGCAACCATCAGTGTGACGCGGTCGCAGCGCGCCGCAATCAGTTGGTGCAGGCGACCCAACTCATCGACGAAGTGACGCGCCTCCGGCGACATCGGCGAGGTGCCCAGGCCGATCTCGTTCGAGACCATCAGCACGGGGCCGCTGGCCTCGCTGATGGCATCGCACAGTGCCTCGCGCTTCAAGTTCCATTCGCGGTCATCAACTGCTTCGTCCTCCGACGGCATCAGCAGGTTGGTCAACCACAGCGTGAGGCAATCGATGACGATCAGACGATCCGGCGCGCTGTGCCGAAGGATCGCCTGTGGCAGATCGATCGGCACCTCCTCGCATTCGAGCTGAGGCAGGCGCTCTGCGCGCTCGAGTCGGTGGTGCGCGATACGCAAACGCATCTCGTCGTCTCCCGGGCGGGCGGTGGCAATCAGGACGGCAGACCTTGCGACCGCATCAATCGTGACTGTTCGGATGCCTTCGCGAAATCGAATCCAATGAGCACCTTGCGGTGCAGCAAGTTGTGGCGCGTTTGCCAGCCACGTCGCCGCCCGCTGCTCGGCGCAGCGCGACTTGCCGCTGCGCTGTCCGCCAAGGATCAACTCATGCACCGGGGACTCCATCTTGGAAGTGTCACGCCTCTCCGCCGCGGCTACAAGTCGATGCCGCTGTAGCGCACGCCGAGCCAGGCCTGACGGCTCAGTGAGCGGTAATCACGCGCTGGTTCGACATCACGGTTGGTCAGGTTCAGCACCTTGGCTTCGAATTGCCAATGCGGCATGAATCTCCAGCGCGCTTGCACATCCACCGTCGAATAGCCGCCCAGGCGTTTGCCGGCATCGGGACGATCACCCAGCGTCACCAGCGTGGCACCCAGCATCCAGTTGTCGATCCGGTAGACCGCATCAAGGGTTTCCTGGTGCTTCGCCCGGCGGTTCAGGCGGGTGTACGTGCGCTCATCCCTCGCACTGAGCAGTTCCACAGTGCCACGCAGTGCGAGCGCACCAATGCGGTGGCCAGCACTGAAGGTCACCCCCTGCAGCCTTGCACGATCCACGTTGCGGGCGCAGCCGAAGTCGTAGGATGGATCGACTGGGCAGAAGCTGCGGTCGGCCTCGTAGTTGATCAACTGGCGCACGCGATTGCGGTACACCGTGACGGCCGCCTGGCTGTCGCCGACGCGCCAGTTCAGACCGACCTCGGCACTGCGGCCTCGCTCCGGGCGGATGGTCGCAACGCCATAACCGGTGTAGAACAGATCATTGAAGCTCGGCGCGCGGAAGGTGGTGCCCAGGAGCGCGCGTGCTGTCAGGCCATGGCCGATCTCGTAGCCGTATCCAACCCGCCCCGTGGTGGTGCTGCCGTAGATGGAGTTGTCATCACGCCGGACGTCGGCCGACAGCAGATGGGCGCCCAAGCGGCCCGCATAGCCAAGACCCACGGAGTCGTTATGACGCTGCTTGTTAGCGGAGAACGCCGACGATTCGGCTCGCTCTTCAAGGCGCTCGATCACCGCAACGATTTGCTGCTGGGGGCCCGGCGTGAAAACGTTCTGCCAGTTGTACTGGTTGCGTCGGGTCACGAAGCGTTCGGGGAAATTGGCACCGTCCCGGGACTTGTCTTCGTTCAGCGCCAGCTGCAGTCGTGTGGTCCAGAGCGGATTGATCACACCGTCGTAACTCAACGAGGCCACCTGGGTACTCAAGCGGGTGCGGAAATTCGGCGACGCATCTTGCGCGAAGTCTGGCGGGCCGCCGAACTCTGAGGCGTCGTACTGCGATCTCAGCCGCGTATCGAGCACGCTGACTGCCACTCGGTGGCCGGTCGCGAGCGCGTACCCCATGCGAGCTTGCGCCGTGCGCCGGTGGTAGCCATCGCGGTCGGGGTTGTAATTGCCGAACAGGTCGGCGGGCCGCAAGGTAGACACGCCCTGGCTTTTTTCGCCGCTGATGGAGACCGCGTAATCGAAGCCACCATGGGCGCCGCTGATGCCGACGTCAGCCTCGCGAGAGCCGTACTCGCCAAAGGCGGCGCGCCCGGACAGGCTTGCGGGACCCTCGCCACGCCTGCTGGTGATCAGCACCACACCACCGACCGCATCGGCGCCATACAGACTGGAGCCAGGTCCGCGCAGAACCTCGATCCGCTCGATTTGCGTCAAGCTGATGGCCTCGAACGCGACTTGCGCCAACGTGGCCGAACCAACCCGCACGCCGTCAATCAGCACGAGCGTGCTGCTGGTGCTGGCGCCGCGCAGCAGGATGCCGGCAGCATGGCCCGGCCCGCCGCTGCGAGACAGTTGCACACCGGCTTCTCGACGCAGCAGATCTTCGATCGAATCGGCGGTCGAAGCGCGGATGCGCTGTTCATCGATCACGACCACATCGGATGTGACCTGATCGAGCGGTAACGCTTCACGGCTGGCGATGACGGTCACGGGCGGCAGGCGTATCTGAGCCTGAGCCGTGGCCAGCAATGTTGCTGCAAGGACTGCCGCGAGGGTCGACAAAAGGACATGGGAACAGCGGCTGAATGCAGTCCGAGGCGCTCGCGGCGCCGTGCAAAAAGGAAACATGTTGAAGAGCCCGACACGATGCACGCGACCTGCCTCCCCGCAGGCGCATGCCATGTAGGCACGACACGTGGTCGCACCCTCTTGTTGGCCGGTATCCGGGCTGATGGAACGACCTTCACGACCTTCCCAGAGATAAAGCATCTCCAGTGGTGTTCGCATGAAAGCTGAATCCCCGTCTCAACCGACGAGGGCTTCGTCCACCGTACCGTTGCGGGGGCAGCGCAGTTTGAGCACCGGGCGGTGCTGACTGCTTCCCGTTTAACTGCGCCGACAAGACCATCGGCGCGGGCACCAACAAGTTTCTATTGTAGGCACCCGCCTACAATGAAAATCTGCTGTATGTCCCACTGCCCGAACACGCGTCATGCCGAAGATTGAAGACCTCGCCGACCGGGTAGAGCGGCTTCTGCTGCGCCACCACGAATTGCAGCGAACCAATGCGCTGCTCGAGCAGCAGCTGGCCACCACCATCAGCGAGCGAGACAACCTGCGTTCACGCCTGAATGCGGCACGTGCGCGGATCGACGCCTTGCTGGAACGGCTTCCGGCCGACGCCATCGTGGCTGCTGCTGATGATGTGCCACAGGCCCCGCTTTCAGCACCCCACAAGGCCCCATGATGAAACAGATTGACGTGTCGATCCTTGGCCAAAGCTATGTTCTCGGCTGCCCTGATGGCGGCGATGCGCTGCTGCAGGCGTCGGTGAAGGCGGTCGATCGCGAAATGATCGCGATCCGCAATGCGGGCAAGGTGAAGGCCCGTGAACGCATTGCAGTGCTGGCAGCCTTGAACCTCGCGTACAAGTTGGAACAACGGCCAGCGGCGACAGCACCGCCTTCTTTCGCAGGCGAGTCAGTCGCTGCGCAAGTGGATGTCGAGTCCTTGATAGCGCGCATCGACCAGACCCTCGGTGAGCATGGTCAATTGCTGTGACCGATTGGGCACACGGTGTCACCCCTTGGACATCATTGCCACCCGCGGCAGGCGTAGACTGACCTCTGTCCGTTGTGTTCGCGTGAGTTTTTAATTCCTTGAACCGATGCTCTCGCGAGCACGGGCTGGGAACATTGCCGAGTGGGCGTGATCGTCTCGCGTCAGATGAACCCGAAACACGGTTGACCCGGCCCACCTGAATCCCCTGGGTTCAGGAACGCGACTCACGGCTCACAACGGACACCTTTGGCCTCCAATCTGGCGGCCTGCAACGGCACGGAGAATGTCCGTCAGAAGTCGTCCTCGAAGCGTATGCTGGCCAGCGACACGTGATTGCCGCCACGGGTCTGTGCAGCCGAAAGCGCTGTGTCTGCGGCCTGCAGCAGATCCTCCTGTGTGTGGGCAGTGTGCGGAAAACTCGCCACGCCCATCGACACCGTGAAGCCGAAATCTTGACCGTCGAGCACCACGATCTGAGTGGCACACTGTCGCCGCAGGCCCTCCATTCGCGAATGGGCCGTTGCCAAACCGACTCCCGACAGCAACACCGCGAAACGTTCGCCTGAAACGCGGCAGGACGCATCCATCGCTCGGGTGTTGCCGCGCAGCAGCCGCCCGAGCGCCTCAATCACCCGCTGGCGTGCAGAAGCGCCCAGGGCGCTGGCGATGCCAGTCGGCGGGTCGATCGAAATCGAAACCATCGAGAACTCGCGATGTTCGCGCAGCGACAGATCCACTTCACGCCGCAACTGGTCGTCGAAGTGCGCATCTGGGAAAAGTCCGGTCTCTGCATCTCTGGGGGCAGCGTCCTGCGTTTCTCGACGCAAAGCTTCCGTTGCCAATTGCTGTTGCTCGAGCTGTTGCAGCGCCAGAGCGAGTTGAGCTTCGCGTTGACGCTGTGCGCTCACGTCCAACCAGATGGCGCACAGATAGCGCTTGCTCGCTCCCGGAGCATCATCGCCGCCAGCCAGCAGCATTCGCGTCACATGAAAGTCACGACGCACGTGACCGAGCTCCATGCGGTGATCGCTGCTGTGTGGCATCGCCAACGTGGCGGTGGTGACATCGGCTGCGCGCAGCGATCCAGCAACATCGGTGCCGAATACATCCGCATCGGTGCGCCCGAGCAATCCCTCCGGCGCTTGGCCAAGAAGCGCCGCCATCGCAGGCGACACGTAGGCATAGCGGCCCGTGGGCATCTCCTTGATAGCAAACCCGGCGGCTAGCTCACTCAAACCGGAAGACAACACGTCGGCCCATCCGGCGGGATCAAGCCCGAGCGCAGTAGCCACGTGCCGCAACGAAGTCGGCATGGCGCCGATCTGATCGACGCACAGCGCCTGCGCAGGCTGGTTCATCAGGAACCTTTCATCAACGACGTTTGGGAGGGCGTGCCGAACGCACTGATGCAGGGCTGTGAAGTTGCATTCATCGATAAGCGAGCCTATCGCAAGGGGCGACCTTGATCACGCGGAACAACCGGATTCCGTTCCGCGAGACAGCCCATACCCCCTGTTCAGAGGGGGACAACGCCGCACCGACCTCACCCATCGATCAAACGGGTGAGCTAACCAAGGTCTGCCTCGCTCGCGGGAGCCGGCTCAGGGCGCTGCTGCAGCGGCTGGCGCCACATCAGACCCTGCCGTCGAAGCGCCTTCCGGTTCGCTCGTCTTCTGAAAATTGGCAACCACCTTGCCCAAGCCACCATTCAGGGCGATCGCCACCATCTCGGTGGCGATGTCCTCGTCGATGTTGACCGCATCGAAGGTCGCACTCCACTTCATCAGGGTCTTCCCTTCCGCAGCCGGGCTCACCGAAATGGTGGCGACGTAGTTCTTGATCGGAAAAGGGCTCTTCAACGAGGCATAGGTATAGCTGGTTGCTGCCGCGTTGTACTTCAACAACTTCTCGACCAGTTCGGATCCGTCGGAGAGCTTCAGTGTGCGCACCGCGCCGACCTTGTTGCCGGCGCCTTTCACCGTGCTGCTGCGCACCTGCGGGTGCCACAGGTCGAAGCCATTGAAATCACCAACGTACTTCCAGACAGTGGCTGGCGAACTGTCGACAGTTTCTTCGCTGGAAAACGACAGAGCACCAGCGGCATGGCAACTGCCCGCCGCCAACAGCAGACCGGCGATGGCGAAGTTGAGAACGATCTTGTTCATGGGGGATGTCTCCGGAAAGAGATAGGTGAGGACAATGTCGTGCTGACTGGTGGCTACTGCCTAGCGAAGTTGTTCACAAGCTTGGCCAGCCCACTTTCGTAAAGGGTCTCGACAGCTCGCGTGGCACTTGCGTCGTCTGCGCCAGAGGGCGCCTCAAAGCTCGACGTCCATTTCAGCAGCGTCTTGCCGTCCGACGTGGTGTTCAAGGAAATCGTCCCTTTGTAGTTCACCACCGGCAGCGGGCTGTTGACAATGGTGTAGCTATAGCTCGTCTTTGCAGCATCGTAGGCGGTCAGTTGCTCAATGATCACCTGCTTGCCCTCAGCGAGGGTCAGCAACCGGCGGGTCCCCACTTTGGTGCCTGCACCAGTGAGTTCACTCTTCTTGACGGCGGGGTGCCAGACGTCGAGCGCATTGAAGTTACCGACCAGCTTCCAGACGGTGGCGGGCGTGCTGTCGATCGTGACTTCGCGCGTCACGGACAAGGTGCCGGCCGCATGGCTGCTGCCGACGACCAGCAGGGCACTGGCGACGGTGAATTTGAGGGCGTTCATCTGGGAAGGGTCTCCGTGTCCAGGCGATAAGGAAGTGACGATGGCAGCGAACGGTTCCGCCCACTGCAAGCGAGCATTTTGGGATCTTCTACACACCACTGCAATACGAGAGAACGCTGCATCTCCGCATAGAACGTCACCCACGCGGCCCATTTCCTTCGATGTGTCTGCCTGTTTCAGCCGCGCCGCCTGGGCCTGGAAATTGCCTTGGGAGTCTGTATGACCGCTGAAGAGGTCACCCGTCGAATCCCTCGCCACTGAGACTGCCGAACACTGCCACCATCAGGCCATGAGCATCGCAACGTACATCAAGGAAATCGGCCGTGGCAAGGAGGGCGCCAGGTCCTTGAGCAGCGAACAGGCCGAGGACCTGATGGGTCAGGTCCTCGATGGACGTGTGAGCGATCTCGAGGTGGGTGCATTCGCGATGGCGATGCGCATCAAGGGCGAATCGACCGACGAGTTGCTCGGCTTCCTGCGCGCGGTGCACGAGCGCTGCCTTCCCCTCAGTCCGCAGG
>CANHNO010000080.1 GCA_947462065.1 Burkholderiales bacterium
CAACCAAAACTCTCTTGGCACCTCATGAAAAAGACCATTGCACTTCTCGTCGCCGTCGCAGCGGTGTCCTCAGCCCACGCAGAAACCAGCATCGGCGTGTCGATCGGCATCAACCAACCTGGCGTGTATGGCCGCATCAACATCGGCGATATCCCGAGGCCCGCCCTGGTTTACGCGCAGCCGGTGATCATTGCTCAGCCGACGATCCCCTACGAACGCCGACCGATCTACCTGTATGTGCCGCCGCAGCATCAGCAGGATTGGCGCCGCTATTGCGGCCGTTACAGCGCCTGCGGACAGCCGGTCTACTTTGTGCAGGACCAGTGGGTGCGCGAGCGCTACCAGCAAGAGCACCCCGGCTGGGACCGTGGCCGCAAACGCGGTTGGGAAAAGCATGGCGACCGTGGTGACGACCGAGGCCGCGGCAATGGACGTGGCAACGACAGAGACCATCGCGACCGCTGATCGACAGAGCGCCGGCGGCCATCGACTATCCTCAGGCGATCCCGCCGACCTCCCAAGGCCTTGATATTCAAGGCCTTTTTTCTGTGCCCGAGACCCTGAACCTGCCCAATCCGCGCCATGCGGCGCGTCTGCCTGCGAACATCGGCAAAGCCCAGTTCGAGCGCATCCGCCAGGCGGCTTACCGGCTGCCACAGGTCGTGAAGCCGGGCGACTTCATTGCCGAACGCAGTGCGGGCTTCGAGGAACACCTCGACAAGCTCGGGCTGGTGCTGCTGCAAAAGCCGGTGGCAGGTGCGCGCCCCAGCCGCTGGATTGCGCCCGAGCTGATGGACAGCGCGCTGGCTCACCTTGATGCGGTAGGCAACGGGCCCGATGTGCGTGCGCTGATGCTGGAACGCACCGCGGCACTGGAAGCCATGGGCGTGTCGCGCAACGCCGGCGTGTGGACACGGCTGATCAGCCACGCGCTAACGCTGGCGGAAGCAGGCTGGAAGGCGCCGGTGCTGTTTCGCGTACCGGTCGATGCCACGGCCGTGTGGGCCTTCTACCGCGACGGCGACAAGGCCACGCTGCTGGCTGCGCTGGGCGCACCACCGCCCTTTGCGCATGCGGCGGAGCTGATCGTGCACCTCGATGACCTGGTGGCACGCAGCCGCGCGTTCAAGACGCATCACCTCGAATCGCTGCTGCCGCGCTTGCAGTCTGAATGCGCGACGCCACAGCCCTTGTCTGATTTGAAGGCAGCGCTGTTGCGCGCGCAGGACCGCTGGGAACACCGGGCCGCCGAGCTCGACACGATCGAAGGCCTGAACAGCGAGCTGGCCTTTCAGGGTTATCCCGATACCTTCGAGAAAGCACGACGCCTGCAACGCAGCGTCACGCTCTACGTCGGCCCGCCGAACAGCGGCAAGACCCACGCGGCGTTCGAGCGGCTGGCGCACGCTCATGATGGCGCTTACCTTGCACCGCTGCGTTTGCTGGCGCTGGAAGGCCGCGACCGGCTGGTCGGCCGTGGCGTGCCGTGCTCGCTGCTGACGGGCGAGGAAAACGTGCCGGCCGACGGCGCGCGGGTGGTGTCCAGCACCATCGAGATGGTGGGCACCAACAAACCCATCGATGTGGCCGTGATCGACGAGGCGCAGATGATCTTCGATCCGTCGCGCGGCTGGGCCTGGACGCAGGCCATCGTCGCGGTGCCGGCCAACGAGGTCATCATCATCTGCTCGGCCTATGCGGTGCCGGCGATCGAGAACCTGCTGGGTCTCTGCGGCGAGCGCTGCACCGTGCGGCATTTCGACCGCAAGCAGCACGTTGATCTGCTGCCGCAGCCGGTCCCGATCTCGGCGCTGAAGCTGGGCGATGCGGTGGTCGCATTCAGCCGCCGCGACGTGCTGACGCTGCGCGATCAGATCGCTGCCAACGGTCATCCGGTGTCGGTGATCTATGGCGCGCTGCCGCCCGAAGTGCGGCGCCGCGAGGCCGAGCGCTTCGCCACCGGAGAGTCGCACATCCTGGTCGCCACCGATGCGATCGGCATGGGGCTGAACCTGCCGATTCGCCGCGTGCTGTTCAGCACGATGACCAAGTTCGACGGCACGGCTGATCGACCGCTCAATGAATCGGAGGTGCACCAGATTGCAGGCCGCGCCGGGCGCTTCGGCATCCACGAAGAAGGCTTCGTCGGCGTGCTGAAGGATGCGGAGCCCCAGGCCGCGCGGATGCTGAAAGAGTTGCTGCCAAAGACACCCCGCGCGCCACATGACTTCAAGGCGCCGGTGGCACCGAACGGCTGGCATGTCGACACCATCGCCTCGCGCCTGCACAAGACGAAACTGCGCGAGGTGCTGGGCGTGTTCGTCGAACAGCTCAAGCTCGATGACGCGCATTTCGCGGTGGCCGAACTCGACCAGATGCTCGACCTGGCCGAACAGCTCGACCGCTGCGCGCCTGGCCTGACGCTGAAGGAGCGCTTCACCTACGCCCAGGCCCCGGTCGACACCCGCACCGACACGCAAGTGCAGGAGTTTCTCGACTGGACCAGCAGCCACGCGCTGACCGGCCAGGCGGGCACGCCTTGGTTCCTGAAAGACGTCGATGGTCACAGCCGCCTCGATCGGATGGAACAGGCGCTGCGCGCCGTCACGCTGTGGCTGTGGCTCGATCTGCGCTTCCCTGGCGTCTACGGCCACCTCGACGCCGTGCTCGAGTTGCGGCGCCAGCTCAACGACGGCATCGAGCGGCAGTTGAAGGGCAAACGGCCGCTGGCGCAGGTGCGCCAGCGGGCGCGGCGCTGAAGCGAGTGGCAGGAAAAGATTGCCGTAGATGCCGAAGTCGCGCGGTATTACCATTCAATCTTGAGTAACACCTGTTGAGCATGCCATGCCTACCAACTTGACGAGCAAGGGCCAGGTCACCATTCCCAAACACATCCGTGACGCCTTGCAATTGCTGCCGGGTGCCGCTGTCGAGTTTTCCGTCAATGCGCACGGTGACGTGGTGTTGACCGGGGCTACCCGACCCAAACGCACCCGCGCTCCGCGCAAGGATCGCTTTGACGCCGTTCGAGGCACCGCCGACGTGGCGTGGCGCACCGACGACTTGATGAAGTTGTTGCGCTCTGATGACTGAGGCCTGACGCCGGTGCTGCTCGTCGACACCAACGTGCTGGTGGATGTGCTGCAAGACGACCCGCAGTGGGCTGATTGGTCGATAGGCCAGTTGCGGGCGCAATCCAAAGTCCATGAGTTGGCGATCAACCCCATCACCTACGCCGAGATGTCGTTGTCGTTTTCAACGCTCGAATCGCTGGACGACGTGGTCGACTCCTTGGGTCTTTCGATGCGAGACATGCCTCGCCCCGCCCTGTTCTTGGCGGCAAAGGCATTTGCCCAGTATCGAAGGCGAGGCGGCAGCAAGAATCAGGTGCTTCCCGATTTCTTCATCGGCGCGCATGCCGCCGTGGAAGGTTGGCAACTGCTGACGCGCGACGCGAGCCGTTTCCGCACGTACTTCCCCAGACTGCAGGTGATCTCTCCCTGAACCGGCTGGGCGCGTTGAATGCAAAGCGCGTCGCCGAAAAAGCGGCCGTCGCCAAACGTCCCTGACCCACCGGCCTACCCGAACAGATCAAGGCTGTTGCATGCGAAGGCATTCAAATCCCGCACCGCCTCGGTGGTGTCACGAGTGCTGATCTCTGTTGGGGAACCGCTGTTCGGGGACAACCGACAATCCGGCGATGAAACCACCCGCCCGCCTGCAACCACTGATCGACGAAGGCCTGATCGACAGCGTCGTGCGGCAGCTGATGAGCGGCAAGGAGGCGATGGTGTTCGTGGTGCGCTGCGGCGACGACACGCGCTGCGCGAAGGTCTACAAGGAAGCCACGCAGCGCAGCTTCCGGCAGGCGGTCGATTACACCGAGAACCGCAAGGTCAAGAACTCGCGCCAGGCGCGCGCGATGGCCAAGGGCACGCGCTATGGCCGCGAATCCCAGGAAGCCGCCTGGCAAAGCGCCGAGGTCGATGCGCTGTACCGGTTGGCTGCGGCCGGCGTGCGGGTACCCAAGCCGTACAACTTCCACGACGGCGTGCTGCTGATGGAGCTGGTGACCGATGCTGACGGTGACGCCGCTCCACGACTGAACGACGCGGCCTTCACGCCCGAGGACGCGCGAGCACACCATGCGAGCCTGCTGGTCGAGGTCGTGCGGATGCTGTGCGCCGGCGTCGTGCACGGCGACCTGTCGGAATTCAACATCCTGCTGGCCTCCGACGGGCCGGTGATCATCGACCTGCCGCAGGCCATCGACGCCGCCGGCAACAACCACGCGCCGCGCATGCTGCTGCGGGATGTGGCCAACCTGCGCCACTTCTTCGGCCGCTACGCCCCCGAGTTGCTGAACACCCAGTTCGGGCCGGAGATATGGGCGCTGTACGAACGCGGCGCGCTGACCCCGGACAGCGCGCTCACCGGCCGCTACGAACACCAGCAGGGTGCGATCGACCTGAGTGGCGTCATGCGCGAGATCGATGCCGCCCGGGATGAGGAAGCCGCGCGCCGATTGCGCATGGGAGCGGCTGCCTGAGGCAGCTGGAGCAGATCAGATCACGTGCTTCAGGAAATGCGAACCGCTGTTCATGAAGTTGAACGTGTGCAGCCCCAGATCGTCGGCGAGGTCGCAATAGGCCTTGATGCCACGCACGCTGTTTCCGCGTGCATCGAGCCGGGGTGAATAGGTGCCGATGCCCAGCTGTCGATTGACCACACCGAGGATGCCGCCGCCGACGCCGCTCGACGATGCTGTGCCGGGCGGACTGGGCCTGCTTCTGGTGAGAAAGTGCGCCCGGTCCGTCACTTACCAACGGGTGGACGGAAACAACCGCCTGACCGTGCGGGTCGCCAGGCACTGAAGCCGGGCCGGCGCCTGACTGCAGCGCCTTGAGTGACCTGCATCAGAATCCACCGCCAGCGAGGCTGTCGAGGCGATCAACCCGGATCGGCCTGCTCGCCTGAAACACTGAAACAAGGGTCCGCGTGATGAAGATGTTTCCAGTAGCCGCCATGCTGGCGGCGCTTGCCGTGCTGCCGCTTCCGGAGGCGCAGGCGCAAACATCTGCTGCAGAAGCACAGGTCAATGCCCTCGAGAACCTGTTTGGCAAGCAAGCGGGATTCCGCAGGGCGCACGCCAAGGGCCTGTGCGCCAGCGGCTACTTCGTGGGCAACACGGTCGGCCGCGCGCTGTCGAGCGCGTCGGTGTTCAGCGGCGACAGGATCCCGGTGATCGCGCGCTTCTCGGTCGGCGGCGGCAACCCGGGCGCCAGCGACAAGGGCAGATCGGTGCGCGGTCTGGCCTTGCAGTTCAGCCTGCCCAAGGGCGAGCAATGGCTGACGGCCAACATCTCGGCACCGGTGTCTTTCATCAGCAAGCCACAGCAGTTCGCGCCGTTCATGGCTGCGCGTCAGCTTGATCCTGCCACCGGCAAACCCGACCCGATCAACCTGAAGCTGTTTTCCGAGCTGAACCCCGAGACGATCCGCCAAGCCGCCTACCTCGCGAAGGCAGCGGTGCCAGCGAGTTATGGCGCGGCGAATTACTGGGGCGTCAACGCCTTCGAATTCATCAACGCCAAGGGCGCCAGCCAGTTCGTGCGCTGGCAATTTGTGCCAGAGGCAGGGACGCTGGGCCTGACAGACGAGCAGATCCAGTCGCTGCCCCACGACTTCCTGGGCGATGAATTGCGAACACGCGTCGCCAAGGCGCCGGTGGTGTTCGACTACAAGGTGCAACTCGCCGAAGCGGGTGATGCGCTGACCGACCCGACCCAGGTCTGGCCCGACAGTCGCTTGGTGGTGCCAGCGGGCAAGCTGTACATCGACAGAGTCGAACCGGCTGCAGGAGGCGCCTGCGACAAGATTACCTTCAACCCGCTGGTGCTGCCCAAGGGCATCAAGCCATCAGCCGACCCGGTCCTGCTGGCGCGCACTCCAGCCTATGGCATTTCGCTCGCCCGTCGACTAGGCGAAGCAGCGAAGTAAGCCGGGAGCGCCGGATCAAAGTCCGCTGGCGAAAGTCAGCGGACTTTTTCATTCCACAATGAAGCGCGGCAATCACATCGTTTTTTGGCAAATCATGGTGCCAAGGAACCGGGCAGCATGCGAGTCTGCTGGATAAGCCCGAGCGCATCACGCAATACGCCTGCGACCACGAAGCAACGCCGTCCCTGAGGACCCCACGACATGTCGACGTTTGGAGCATCGTTGTCCGACGAGAGCGCGAAATTCATCGCACACCCGGTGGTTTTGAAGGGCGTGGCGAGAACCTACAGGCTCGACGCGGTAGACGTGCCGGCACTGACCGATATCAACCTCGTGATACTGCCGAACCGCTTCACCGTGATCTCGGGGCCGTCAGGCAGCGGCAAGACCACCTTGCTGAACCTGATCGGCTGCATTGACCGGGCAGACCAGGGATCGATCATGGTCGGCGGCAAGCCGGTACAGACGATGGACGACGACACGCTGTCGGACTTCCGCGCGCGCCAGTTGGGCTTCGTGTTCCAGAACTTCAACCTGCTTCAGGTGCTGACCGCCTACGAGAACATCGAGTACCCGCTGTTGCTGAACGGCGTGCCAGCGGCGATTCGGCGCAACCGCGTCGCCACTTTGCTGGAAGCGGTGGGCCTGGCAGACCGTGCGAACAACCGACCGGGTCAGCTTTCAGGCGGACAGCGTCAGCGGGTGGCGATCGCCCGCGCGCTGGCGCTGCGACCACAACTGGTGCTTGCCGACGAACCCACCGCCAACCTCGACAGCAAGACCGGCAGCGAAATCATCGCGCTGATGCGCGAGATGCAGAAGCGCCACAAGGTGTCCTTCATCTTCTCGTCGCACGACCCGAAGGTGCTGGATGCCGCTGACGATGCGGTGCACATCCAGGACGGCCGCATCACTTCGGTCGAACGGCGACTGGCGATGGCGGAGTCACGCACATGAGCACGATCTCGCTGGGCCGGCGCCATCTGATGTACCTGTCGACGGCCGTGGTGGCGTTGTTCACAGGTGTGGGCCAGATGTCCTCGGCCCATGCCAGCGCTGAAGCGCAGACCATCCTTGCCGCCAGCGACGCGGTGCGCAACCCCTCGCGATCGTTCGCCGTCACGGTGAATCTGATCGAGTACCGCAGTGCCAAGCAAACCGACAACAACACACTGTCCGTGTATTCGAAGGCCGACAGCAACAGCGGGCAGTACCGCAGCCTCATCCGTTTCGCTGCGCCGGTGCGTGATGTCAACAAGCTGATGCTGAAGAGCGGCAACGATTTGTGGTTCTTCGACCCAGCCAGTCAGGCGAGCATTCGACTGTCGCCGCAGCAGCGGCTGCTCGGCCAGGCCTCCAACGGCGACGTCGTCACCGTCAACATGGCCAAGGACTATGTGGCCGAGTTGGGTGGAGAGGAAGACACCATGGATGGTGAACGCGTGCTGCGCCGCTGCCACAAGCTGCTTCTGGCCGCCGCATCGCCTGATGTGACTTACCACCGCGTCGAGATGTGGGTCGAAACCGGAACTGCACGGCCCGTCAAGGCACGCTTTTTCGCCGAGAGCGGCCACCTGCTGAAAACTGCCTTCTATCGCAAGTTCCAGTCTCAGTTGGGTCGGGAGCGCCCTACTGAAGTCGTCATCATCGACGGGCTCGACCCGGCCTGGGTCACCGTCATGCGTTACAGCGATTACGCCTGGCGCGACGTCCCAGAAGCCTGGCTGCAACGCGATTACCTGCCGCGCTTCAAACCGGAGTGACCATGCACCGCCACACTGTCTTGTCCACCCTGCTGATGTGCACCGCGCTGTCAGCACCTGCGGTACGTGCCGTCGATCTCCCTGACACGCTGCCCAGCGACCTGGACGCCCTGTCGCTCGCGGACAAGGCGCCCGCCGAGCCGCAGGCCGTGGCCCGGCCATGGCGACTCTTCGTCGAGGGCAGTCTGCGGCGCACCTCGATCGACGATCCCGATTCACGCTACGAGTCCAACCGCGCTTCGATCGACGGGCGCATCGACGCATCGCTGGCGCCTGGCATCCGAGGCGTGTTTTCGAACCGACTGGATTTGCGCCACAGCAATCGCCCGGGTGTCGATGGCGACGTCAACACCGTGCGAGAAGCCTACCTGAGCTGGGCGCCGGCCGACCACCAGATCATCGATCTCGGGCGCGTCAATGTGCGGCACGGCTCCGCCTACGGCTACAACCCGACCGACTGGTTCAAGGAAGGCGCGGTGCGATCCATCGTCTCACTGGACCCTGCCGTCTTGCGGGAGAACCGCCAGGGAACGGTCGTGCTGCAGGGCCAGCACCTCTGGAGCGGAGGATCGCTGACAGCAGCCTATTCGCCCAATCTCGGCGACAAGCCCAACTCGGGGACGTTTTCTCTGAACGTCGGCGCCACCAACCCTCGCGACCGATGGCTGCTGGCTGGCAGCACCAAGTTCAGCGACAAACTGAATGCAGAAGTGCTGCTGTACGGCGGTGAAGGCATCCGCGAGCAGCTGGGCCTGAACCTGTCCGGTCTGGTGGGCGATGCCACCGTGGTGTTTGGCGAATTCAGCATCGGCAAAGGACCCTCGCTGATCGCGAAATCGCAGAATCTCGAAGCCGACTCGCGCTATCGCAGTCGCGCTGCCGTCGGCTTGACCTACACCACCTCGTTCAACCTCAGCCTGACAGCCGAGGCCGAATACAACGACGCGGGCCCCACGCGTCGCCAGTGGCGCGCACTGCCGGGCCTCAACCCGCTGGGTCAGTTGCGTTTTCTCGAGACCAGCCAGACGCTGCAGGATCTGCCCGCACGCAGCGCAGGCTTCGTTTACGCCACATGGAAGGATGCACTGGTGCGCCGTCTCGATCTCTCGGCCTTCGTGCGGCGCGAGAACGAAACCCGCAGTCGCGTGCAGTGGCTGGAGGCTCGCTACCACTGGGACCGGGTCGATCTGGTGGCCCAATGGCAACAGTTCTCCGGCTCGCGTCAATCCATTTTCGGCAGCGTCCCGCAAAGCCGCACCATCGAACTGGCGCTGCGGTTCTACCTGTGATGGGCGACAGCCGCAATACTTCAAAGCGTTGCACACCCTGACCGCGAAGGGCCACGCCTTGATGACCGCTCCATCGGACTGCGACCCTGTCAACGCACCGCTGGTGCAAGAGGCTCGGCTGCTGGTGGCGCTCTTGCGCACTTCCCGCCTGTTCCTGCTGTTTGCCGAGCCAGGGGCTGACAAGTCCGTATTCCTGCAATCGTCCTTGTTGCCGCTGCTGCAGCGACGGGTGAGTGATCAGCCAACTGGGGCCCCACAGTGCGAAACAGGGGTCGTGGTGCCGTTTCCCGATCGACGAATGCGCGGCGACGCAACGCGTCGCAAGCGCGAGGTGGTGGTGGTGTTCGACGACTGGTCTGGCGCACCGCTGGCGGCCCTGCACACCGTTCTCCATCTGACAGCCGCTCCAGAGGAGCCGTGGGCGCCCCTATCCGCGCCACCATTGGCAGAAGGTATCTGCGCGCTGAGCGAGCGTTTCAACATCCAGTTCATCGTCATCCTCGATCGATTCGAGGAGTTCCTGCGCCTGCCCGTGCATCGTGACGGCATCACCGAATTCACCGATGCGTTGGTCGAGGCACTGAATGCCCTTCAGTTGCCGGCCAGCTTCCTGCTGTCCATGAGCGAGGATGCGCGACCGTCCTTGGCCAGCTTGCGCCGCCGCGTTCCTGGCTTCGACGACTTCTCACTGAAGCTGCCGGCGATCGTCGCCGCAGTCAAACCAATGCCGGCTCAGCCGGACGCTGCACGCGGTCACCACGTCTCACCGCTCGCGACCGCTGAGTCGACACCCGCAGCGATCAAGCCACCAACGCCGTCGCGCGCTCAGATCAAGACGCAGGACGTGTATGCGCTGATAGAACACACCCTGATCCGCACGGCCAGCGACAACGATTGCGAACCGTTCCAAGGCAGTCAGCCCGGCGCGCTCGCACCTGACAGGGTCACGCCCCCGACGGCGTTCAAATTGCGCAGACCCAAGGGAGTGAAGAGCACGAAATGGCCAGAAGAGTTCAAGGCCGAGCCTGCCGATCCACCCCCTGAGACGCCACGCCGGCGCCGGCCCCCGAAGCCCACGCTGATCAGGCGCTGCAAGGCGCTGTTTTTCCGCTGGTGGGGATCGCGACGCCAGACCGACTGAAACGTCGACCGCTCGCAGATGAATGCGGCCAGATGCCAGCAAATGCGTCCGGTTCGCCACACAACTCACGAATCACACCGGCCAGGTCGAAACCGGCCATGCGAAACTTGTTGACCTATTCTTGAAGCGGTCATGGCACATGAATCCTGAGTCTCCCATCATCGCGGTCGTTGGCCTGGGTTACGTCGGCCTGCCGCTGGCGGTCGAGTTTGGCAAGCGCTTTCCGACCATCGGCTTCGATCTGTCGTCGCGCAAGGTTGAAGCCTATCGCCGCTTCGAGGATCCAACCGGCGAAGTCTCCTCGGAGCAGCTGCGAGCAGCCACGCTGCTGAACTGCACCACCGATGGCGCAGCCTTGAAGGACGCAGACTTCATCGTCGTTGCCGTGCCCACACCGATCGATGACGCGCGCCGCCCCGATTTCTTTCCGCTCGTCAGCAGTTCGGAGACCGTCGGCCGCCACATGAAGCGCGGCGCGATCGTTGTCTATGAATCCACGGTGTACCCCGGCGCGACCGAGGAGATCTGCGTGCCGGTGCTCGAGAAGTTCTCCGGCCTGAAGTGGAAGCAGGACTTCAACATCGGCTACTCGCCAGAACGCATCAACCCCGGCGACAAGCTGCGCACACTGACGAAGATCGTCAAGCTGGTGTCGGGCGACACACCGGAAACACTGGCGGTGGTGCAGAAGCTTTATGGTGACATCATCGATGCGGGCGTCTACCCGGCCAGCAGCATCCGCGTTGCCGAGGCGGCCAAGGTGATCGAAAACACCCAGCGCGACCTGAACATTGCGCTGATGAACGAGTTGTCGCTGATCTTCAACCGCATGGGCATCGACACCCTCGAGGTGCTGGAGGCGGCAGGCACCAAGTGGAATTTCCTCCCCTTCAGACCCGGGCTGGTCGGTGGCCACTGCATCGGTGTCGATCCGTACTACCTGACGCACAAGGCCGAAATGCTGGGCTATCAGCCACAGGTGATCCTGGCCGGTCGGCGCATCAACGACAGCATGGGCAAGTACGTTGCCGAGCAGACGGTCAAGCGGATGATCGCTGCCGGCCAACCGGTCAGAGATGCCGACATCATCGTGCTCGGCATGACCTTCAAGGAAGACTGCCCCGATCTGCGCAACAGCAAGGTGATCGATGTGATCCGCGAGTTGCAGTCGTACGG
>CANHNO010000081.1 GCA_947462065.1 Burkholderiales bacterium
CCGCTGCTGAAGGTGCTGGCCAAGGTGTCGGAGGTGCAGGTTCACACCGACGAAGCCGCCTACGCGCAGGCGACGCTGAACGCGCCTGTGGTCGAGTTTGGTGGCACGCGGCTGGCGCTGCATGTCGAGATCGACGTGGCAGCCGAGACCGAACGCCTGCGCAAGGAGATCACGCGGCTCGATGGTGAGATCGCTAAAGGCAGTGCGAAGCTCGCCAACGAAAGTTTCGTGGCCCGCGCCCCGGCGGCGGTCGTTGCTCAAGAGCAGGCACGCATCGCTGAATACACCGCCACCCGCGAGCGGCTCCAGGCACAGGCTCAGCGGCTTTCAGCCACCGCATGAGGTGTGAAGTAACGCTCGTATCGAGCGTTGTACCGAGTCCTCCGACAAGTGACACGCGTCATTTTTGCGTGTGAGAATGGATTCGAAACATGAACCCACCGCTCGGAGTGTCCAGATGAAGATCAACAAAGCGATATTCCCCGTGGCCGGCCTGGGCACGCGTTTCCTGCCCGCAACCAAGGCGCAGCCGAAAGAAATGCTGCCGGTGGTCGACAAGCCGCTCATACAGTACGCCGTGGAAGAGGCCTACGCTGCGGGCATTCGCCAGATGATCTTCGTCAACGGCCGCAACAAGCGCGCCATTCCCGACCACTTCGACACCGCCTACGAACTCGAAGCCGAACTGGAAGCAGCAGGCAAGAAAGAGCTGCTGGCCTTGGTCCACTCGATCAAGCCCGACGACATGGAATGCATCTACATCCGCCAGCCGAAGGCCCTGGGCCTGGGCCATGCGGTGCTGTGCGCGCAATGCGTGGTCGTCAACGAACCGTTCGCGGTGCTGCTGGCCGATGACCTGATGGTTGGCACGCCGCCGATCCTGAAGCAGATGGTCGAACGCTTTGCCGACTGGCAGGCCTCGATCATCGCGGTGCAGGAAGTGCCCGACGATCAGACTCGCCGCTACGGCATGGTGGCCGGCACGCCGGTCAATGACAGGATGATGGACATGACCCACATCGTCGAGAAACCGGCACCAGAAGATGCGCCGTCGCGTCTGGGTGTAGCGGGCCGTTACATCCTGACGCCAGGTATCTTCAAGGAAATCGCAGCGCAGCCGCGCGGTGTGGGCGGCGAGATCCAACTGACCGACGGCATCGCCGCGCTGATGCGCCGCGAGAAGGTCTTCGCCTTTCGCTATGAGGGCCGCCGCTACGACTGTGGCAGCAAGGAAGGCTTCCTGGAGGCCAACGTCGAACTGGCCCTGATGCACCCGCAACTCGGCCCGGGATTCCGCAGCTACCTGAAGACACTCGAGCTCTGAACAGGAGCGCTGACTCAGCGCCGGCGCAGCAGGTGGATGAACTCGTCGGCGACCGTGGTCTGCTCTATCAGGTCGTTGCCGGTCTGCTTAGAGAAGGCCTGGAAATCACGCATCGACCCTGGATCGGTCGACACGACCTTCAGCACATGTCCGCTGGCCATGTCGGCCAGCGCCTTCTTGGCCTTCAGGATCGGCAGCGGACAGTTCAGCCCGCGGGTGTCGACTTCTTTGTGGATCAGGATCATGGGGCGCATGCTCTGCGGTGCAGCAAAGATTCTAGGTTTCAGGCCGGAAACACGCCGGTCGACAGATAGCGATCACCCCGGTCGCAAACGATGAAGACGATGGTCGCGTTCTCGACCGCCTTCGCCAGTTCCAGTGCGGCCCAGCAGGCACCGGCGGCAGAAATGCCCGCGAAGATACCCTCCTCGCGCGCCAGTCGCCGCGCCATCTCCTCGGCATCGGTCTGGCTGACCGAGGTCGTTTCATCGATGTGCGTCGGGTCGTAGATCTTTGGCAAGTAGGCCTCGGGCCATTTGCGAATGCCAGGAATTCGCGAGCCCTCGCTTGGTTGCGCGCCGATGATGCGAACCGCCGGGTTCATCTCCTTCAAGTAGCGCGAAACGCCAGTGATCGTGCCCGTGGTACCCATCGCGCTGACAAAGTGGGTGATCTGCCCCGCTGTGTCGCGCCAGATCTCTGGGCCTGTGGTTTCGTAGTGCACGCGGGGGTTGTCGGTATTGGCGAACTGGTCGAGCACGACACCCTTGCCGTCGCGCTGCAACTGGTCGGCGAGGTCGCGTGCATGCTCCATGCCGCCAGAGCGAGGTGTCAGCATCAGCTCGGCTCCGAAGGCGCGCATCGTCTGCGCACGCTCGATTGACAGATCCTCCGGCATGATCAACAGCATCTTGTAGCCGCGAATGGCCGCGGCCATTGCCAGCGCAATGCCGGTGTTGCCGGAGGTGGCTTCGATCAGCGTGTCACCGGGCTTGATCTGTCCGCGCTCTTCGGCGCGGCGGATCATGCTGATGGCTGCGCGGTCCTTGACCGAGCCAGCCGGATTGTTGCCCTCAAGCTTGCCGAGGATCACGTTGCCGCGTCGCTCCGCATCGGCGCCGGGCAGATGCTTCAGCAGGACCAACGGCGTATTGCCGATCAGGTCTTCGAGCGAGGGATAGATCGGCTGCTTCTTTGCCATGCGAACTCGAAACGGGTGGGCTATCGGTTTGCCGCCCTGTATGCGGCATTGCACCGCATCGACAAACACAAAGACTTGGGTGGTGCCTCCGGTCGGAATCGAACCGACACTCCGTGAAGAACCGGATTTTGAGTCCGGCGCGTCTACCAATTCCGCCACAGAGGCCCAACGCAGGCTGAATTATTCCACAGGCCCTTGGGTTGCGGCTTTCACGGCGTACGACGCCCGCCTTCAGCGTCACTCAATCAACTGCGGTTACGCTCTCGCCTAGCCTTCATCGCCTCTCGACCGCGCCCCACACCCCCAAGCCCACTGGATCCCGCGCATGCCCCCGATGCCTCCCATCACCCAAGCCTTGTTGTTGATCAATGTTGCCGCTTTCTGCATCGACAGCTTCCTCGGCCCCTGGTTCACGCGCCTGCTGGCGCTGTGGCCGCTGGGTGAAGGCTTCCTGCCTTGGCAGATCGTCACCTACGCCTTCCTGCACGGCGGCATCGGTCATTTGTTCTTCAACATGCTGGGCTTGTGGATGTTTGGCTCGGAGCTGGAGCGGGTCTGGGGCACGAAGCGCTTCATCCAGTTCTACGCCGCCAGCGTGCTGGCTGCGGCGGGTGCGCAGTTGTTGGTCACCGGATTTCTGGGGTCGGCCTACCCGACGGTAGGTGCCTCAGGCGGGCTGTTCGGGCTGCTGCTGGCATTCGGCATGATGTTTCCGAACCGAACCATCATCCCGCTGTTCCCTCCGATCCCCATGAAGGCGAAGGTGTTCGTCGCGTTGTACGGCGGCCTGGAACTGCTGCTCGGCGTCACTGGCAGTGCGACGGGTGTGGCCCATTTCGCGCATCTGGGTGGCATGTTGGGCGGCTACCTGATGTTCCGTTACTGGCGCGGACAGCCCCCGTTCGGCAAGCGGCGTTGAGCGAGCCAACCACTCAACAAGCATCGTTCAAAGGCCGTCCTTCACCGTCGGGTAGCGCAGCACCACACGCAGTTCGCGCTTGAGGCGCTGGTTGTCCAGCCGGCGAGATTCGCTCATGAAGCTCAGCAGCATCGGCGACAGGCGCTCACTCGCTTCCGCACGCGAGATGCGAGGCGGGCGCGGCAGACCGCACACGTCGGCGGCCAGATCGAAGTAGCTCCCCATCGTCAGGTCGGTATCGTCGCTGGCATGGACCACCCGCTGTGGCAGCGCATGCGCCAGTGCGGCAACGCAAGCGCGCGCCAGGTCGTCGGCATGGATGTGGTTGGTGTAGACGTCGTCCTCGGCGTTCAGAACCGCCGTGCCCCGAAGCAGGCGCTCGCGCGGATGGCCACCTTCTCGGTCGATGGCGTAGATACCCGGGATGCGCAGGATGGCCACTCTCACGCCGTGCGCCTGGCCGAACCAGCGAATTCGCGATTCCGCGTCGACTCGGCGCTTTGCGCGGTCTGTGCCAGGGTTCACCGCGCGCGTTTCATCGAAACGCGTACCGCCGCAGTCACCGTAAACGCCACTGGTGCTGCCATAGATCAGGCAGCGCACGCGGCCCTTGCGCGCCAGCGCATCGAGCAGATTCCGGGTGCGTGGGTCGGTGCTTCCCTGCAAGGGCGGCGGCGCCAGGTGCAGCACCGCATCGGCCAGACCGGCCAGCCTCGAGAGCGTGGCCGGGTCATCGAGGTTGCCGATCAGCGGCACAGCGCCGGCCGCCCGCAAGACCTCGGCGCGCGCAGGCGTCGAGGTCATCGCCAGCAGGCGATAGCGGCCCTTGAGCAGGCGCAGCACACGCATGCCCACGTCGCCACAACCCACGATCAACAGGACGGGACGCTTGAAGGTGGATGGAAGCACGGCAGTGGCTCGCAAGAGACGGAGAGGACGGGCAAAATCGCGGCCCAGTTTACGTTTCCCGACACGGCACCGGTTTCACCATGAGCATCACCGTCACGTTGCAGCCGAGCGGCCGCAGTTTCTCCGTTCAACGCGACGAAGCCATCCTCGCAGCCGCCATCCGCCAAGGCATCGGCCTCCCCTATGGATGTCGCGACGGCGCCTGTGGCTCGTGCAAATGCAAGCTGATCGAAGGCCGGGTGATCCACGGCGCGCATCAGTTGCAGGCCTTGAGCGTCGCGGAAGAAGATGCTGGCTACACCCTGACCTGTTGCGCCGCTCCGCAGACCAATCTGGTGCTGGAAGCACGCACCGTGGTCGGTGCCGGTGACATGCCCGTACGCAAGCTGCCTGCGAGGGTGACCAGCATCGACAAGCCAGCGTTCGATGTCGCGGTTGTCAAGCTGCAGCTGCCAGCCAACGAGCCGCTGCGCTATCACGCAGGGCAGTACATCGACGTGATCCTGCGCGACGGCGTGCGGCGCAGCTACTCGATGGCCAACGCGCCGCACACCCAGGGCGACAAGCCCTGGATCGAACTGCACATCCGCCACCTGCCCGGCGGTGTGTTCAGCGACCAGGTGTTCGGCACGATGAAAGCGAAAGACATCCTGCGCCTCGAAGGCCCTTTTGGCAGTTTTTTCATCCGCGAGGAGTCGCCGAAGCCAATCGTGCTGCTGGCCTCGGGCACCGGTTTCGCGCCGATCAAGGCCATGCTTGAACAGCTGCACTTCTCGGGCAGCACCCGGCCGGTCTCGCTGTACTGGGGTTGCCGATCGCGTGCCGATCTGTACTCGCACGAGACAGTGCTGGAAGTCGTCTCGGGGATGTCCACATTGCGATATGTACCAGTGCTGTCGGAAGCGCTGGCCAGCGACGACTGGTCAGGCCGGTTCGGGTTTGTGCACCAGGCAGTGATGGCAGACATCCCGGACCTGTCAGGCCATCAGGTTTATGCCTGCGGCGCGCCGGTGATGGTCGAGTCCGCGCAACGCGACTTCATCGAACGCTGCGGCTTGCCTGCTGACGAGTTTTACGCGGATGCGTTCTACAGTGCGGCCGATCGTGTCACGGTGGTCACCACCTGACAGGTGTCCATCCGGCCGGCATCAGCCCAGGCTACTCACCCAGATAGGCCGCCCGCACCTTGGGGTCGTTAAGCAGCACCTTGGCGTCGCCTGTCATGGTGACTTCGCCCGACTCCAGCACATAGCCACGGCTGGCCAGTTGCAGCGCGCGGCTGGCGTTCTGCTCGACCAGCAGCACCGTCACGCCCTGGCGATGAATGTTGTCGACCACGTCGAAGATCTTGTCGACCATGATGGGCGACAGACCCATCGAAGGCTCATCGAGCAGCAACAGCTTCGGCCTGGCCATCAGCGCCCGGCCCATCGCCAGCATCTGCTGCTCGCCACCGCTCATCGTGCCGGCGAGCTGGCTGCGACGCTCCCTCAGGCGCGGAAAGATGGTGAACACTTTGTCCATGTCGGATTCGATGTCCGCGTCATCGCGGATGAAGGCACCCATCAACAGGTTCTCGTGAATCGTCATCCGAGCGAAGGTGCCACGCCCCTCGGGCACCATCACCAGGCCCTGGCGCACCAGATCCCATGCGCCCTGCCCCTTGATCGACGCGCCCATGAATTCGATGTGGCCAGCGGACGGGGACTGCAGTCCGGTGATCGCCTTCAGCGTCGTGGTCTTGCCGGCGCCATTGGCTCCGATCAGGCTGACGAGTTCGCCCTGCTGTACCTCGAAGCTGACGCCCTTGACGGCCTGGATGCCCCCGTAGGCGACCTTCAATCCACTGACCTTGAGCAAAGGTGGAGGCATCGCGTCAATCCTGAGGCTGATGCGCGACGCCAAGGTAGGCTTCGATCACCGCCGCATCGCGCTGCACCTCGGCCGGCGTGCCCACGGCGATCGCCTTGCCGTAATCGAGCACCGTGACCCGATCGCACAGCCCCATCACTAGCTTCACGTCGTGCTCGATCAGCAGGATGGTGCTGCCATCGTTGCGGATGCGGTCGATCAGTTCGCGCAACACGACCTTCTCGGTGGCGTTCATGCCGGCGGCAGGTTCGTCGAGTGCGATCAGCTGGGGGTCCGTCGCCAGCGCTCGCGCGATTTCGAGCCGACGCTGGTCGCCGTAGCTCAGGGTGCGGGCCTTGAAGTCGGCATAGGCACCGATGCCAACGTAGTCAAGCAACTCCCGGGCGCGGTGCGCGATGGCAGATTCCTCGGCTGTGAAAGACGCGGTGCGAAACACCGCGCCAAACAGTCCGGAATGCGTGCGCACATGGCGACCGACCATCACGTTCTCCAGCGCGGTCATGTCGGCAAACAGCCGGATGTTCTGGAAGGTACGCGCGATGCCGGCCTTCGCGACCTGGTGCACTGAGCTCGGCCGGTAGGGCTGGCCAGCGAGTTCGAAGCGACCAGCATCTGCCGGGTACAGCCCGGTGATCACGTTGAAGAACGTGGTCTTTCCCGCGCCGTTCGGTCCGATCAGGCCATAGACCATGCCACGCTCGATCGAGATGGCGACGTCCGACAGCGCCTGCAAACCGCCGAAGCGCTTGGACACCCCAGACACGTTAAGCAGCGCCTGGCTCATGGCGAGCGCGGTGCCTGGGAGGGGGCAGAGCCGCCGTGCTCGGGCGCAGGCCACAGCCCTCGAGGGCGTGCGAGCATGATGGCGATCATCGCCAACGCGATCATCAGCTGGCGCAGGATGGACGCGTCGAGACGACCACCGGTCATGGCCTGCAGGGGACCCGCCACATAGCGCAACACCTCCGGCAGTGCGGCCAGCAGCAGTGCACCGATGACAACGCCGGGAATGTGACCCAGGCCGCCAAGCACCACCATCGCGACAATCAGCACCGACTCGTGCAGCGAGAACGACTCCGGTGACACGAAGCCCTGGAAGCTCGCGAACAACACCCCAGCCACACCGCCGAAGGTCGCGCCCATGCCGAAAGCCAGCAGCTTCAGGTTGCGGGTGTTGATACCCATCGCCTTGGCTGCGACTTCGTCCTCACGGATCGCCATCCAGGCGCGACCGATGCGGCTGCGCTCAAGGCGATAACAGATCACCACGCCGAGAACGACCAGCGCCAGGAACAGGTAGTAGTAATTGGTGACCGAGGGGATGCTGAGCCCGAAGAGGTCCCACTTCTTTGCCATGTCCCAGCCGAACAGCGACAGCGAGTCGATCTGACCGATGCCGCGCGGGCCGTTGGTGATGTTGTACGGCTGCTCGAGGTTGGTCAGGAACACGCGGATGATTTCGCCGAAGCCGAGGGTGACGATGGCCAGATAGTCGCCTCGCAGTTTCAGCGTCGGCGCACCGAGCAACAGCCCGACCACTCCCGCCAGGGCTGCGCCGACCGGCAACACCAGCCAGATCGGTGCATGGAGGCCGGTCGGAAACATCGCCGAGAGGGCCGGAAAGTGGTCGGTCAAGTGCGGGCTGGCGACCAAGGCGAACAGATAGGCACCGACTGCATAGAAGGCAACGTAGCCCAGGTCCAGCAGGCCGGCATAGCCCACCACGATGTTCAGACCCAGTGCCAGCAGCACATAAAGCAGCGCGGTGTCGATGATGCGCACCCAGGCGTTGCCGAACTGCTGCGCGATCAGCGGCAGGATCAGCAGCCCAATGGCGGCCAACAGGAATACACCGAGCTTGGCGCGGGACGGGGGCGAGTTCTTCACGCGGATGTCCTCATGCACGGTCAGGCACCCGCTCGCCCAGCAGCCCTTGTGGGCGCAAGGTCAGCACCGCGATCAGGACGATGAACGCAAAGATGTCCTGGTACTGGCTGCCCAGAACGCCACCGGTCAACACCCCGATGTAGCCAGCGCCCAGCGCCTCGATCAGACCCAGCAGCACGCCACCGAGCATCGCGCCCGCCAGGTTGCCGATCCCGCCGAACACTGCTGCGGTAAAGGCCTTCAGCCCGGGCAGAAATCCCATGCTGTGCTGCACCGAGCCGTAGTTGGCCGCGTACATCACGCCAGCGAGTGCGGCCAACGCAGCACCGATGACGAAGGTCGCCGAGATGATCGCGTCGGGCCTGACGCCCATCAGTTCGGCGACGCGCGGATTCTCGGCCGTGGCACGCATCGCACGGCCCAGTTTCGTGCGGTTGATCAGGAACATCAGCCCCGCCAGCGTGAGCGCCGTGACGACCAGGATGAGGATCTGCGTCGTGTTGATCACCGCGCCGCCGATGTGGAAAGGCTCGGCCGGCAGCAGGATCGGGTAGGGCTTCGGGTTCGGCTTCCAGATGATCAGCGCCAGCGTCTGCAGCAAGAGACTCACGCCCATTGCAGTGATCAGCGGAGCCAACCGAGGTGCGTTTCGCAGCGGGCGGTAGGCGATCTTCTCAATGCCGAAATTCAGCACGGCGCACACGACGACGGCCGCGACCAGTGAAATCAGCATCAACAGCCAGCCCGGCATGCCACTGTCCGCCAGGACCGTGACCACCGTCCAGCTCGTCATGGCGCCCACCATCAGCACTTCACCATGGGCGAAGTTGATCAGGTTGATGATCCCGTAGACCATCGTGTAGCCCAGCGCGATCAACGCGTACACGCTGCCGAGCACCAGCCCGTTGATGATCTGCTGGATGAAGGTGTCCATCGGAAAGAGTCGGTCCTCGGCTGTCGATGCGGCGCACAGAAGATGAAAAACTGCGGCGCAAGATGCGTGACTCGCGCGGCGTGCGAAGTGTCGCCGAAGAATGGGCAACGGCCCTGCCTCGCAGCTGCGCGGCGCATGCCACGACGTGCACTGCTATTCTTTGCCGGTGCGCTGAAAGGGAGGCTGGCTTGAAAGAAAGCTACAAGCGGAAATCGAGCATCGCCCTCGGCATCGTTGTGATTGCGCTGCTGTCAATCATGGAAACCTGGGTGATCGATCATCGAATGCCGAATCCGGCGTCGCCCATCGTCTGGTCAGTGCTTGGTGCGACGGCAGCGATCGCCTTCGGTTTTTTCTGCTGGTTCAGGGCGAAGGCTAATCAAGCGCCGGACTGACCAGCGTCGCTGATGCTGCCTAGCCGATCAGCGTGCGGTTCTTGCCGGCCCGCTTGGCCTGGTACAGCGCAATGTCGGCGCGTTCCAGCGCTTCTTCGATTCGCTCACCCAGACGGAAAGCCGTGACGCCGGCCGAGAAGGTCACGAACACCTGCTTGTTCTCGTGCATGAACAGCCCGCCGGTCAGTGAGCGCTGCAGACGGGTCAGGATCTGCTGGCCTTCATCGACGGGCGTGTCGGGCAACAGCACCACGAATTCCTCGCCACCGTAGCGGGCGACGACATCGGTCGGGCGCAAGGTCTTGGCCACCATCGCAGCCAGCGCCTTGAGCGCCTCGTCACCGGCAGCATGGCCGAGATCGTCGTTAAGCCGCTTGAAGTTATCGATGTCGAGCAATCCGATCGCCAAGCCGGGCGAAGACGCGCTGCTTGGGTCATCGACGGCACTGCGCTGCAGCCTCGAACATTCGACGTCGAAAGCCTGCAGCAATCCTCGCCGGTTGGCGATCTGCGTCAATTGATCGGTGGACACCTCATCCGACAGCCGCCGCAGTTCGCCTTCCAGTTCACTGACACGCAGCGACAGGTCGGTCGCACGCACCCGTTCATCGTGAAGGCGGCGCTGCGTCTGATCGACCAGGCCCTGCACGGTGCGGCTTTCCTCGACCATCTCGCGAACCGCGCCGGCCAGGCTCTCCAGCGTATCGGCTCGCTCGATCACGTCGGCATAGCGACCCACACTTTCATGAAAACGACCAGTCTGCGAGCCCAGCTCATCGAGCTCGCTCAGCATGCGGTTGATCAGTTGCTTCAGTGCGTCTCTCGCACCGTCACGCTCGCTGCGCAATTCGGCCTGCTTGACGCGCGTGGTGCGCAGCAACTCGCTGACCGACTTGATGCCGCGCGCGGTCATGCCTTCTTCAACGGTCAGCCGCATCGCATCGCACTGGCCTTGCGCCCAGCTGTCGTCCTCGGCCAGGTCGGTCAGGCTGGAGGTCAGCTCCAAACACAGTCCGCTGATCTGATCGAACAGGTGTTCACGGTGTTGCAGCACCCAATCGGCGCGTTCGCACAGGCCTTCGACCTCGCTGGCCGCCGCCTGTGTGGCGCCTTTGCTCTGGAAGCGCTGCGCCGCCTGCGCTATGGCAGCTGCGAGGTCGCCATTGCAATCTTTCGCCGGCAGGGCCCGTACCACCGTCTGGCCCAGCGCGGCAACGACACGAGGGGTCGCATCAGATACCTCGACCGTGGTGCAGGCAGATTCAGCAGGGATGGACTCGACCTGATCAGCTTTCGGGCTGACGGCAGATTCCGCAGACGTAGCATTCGCCTCGATCAGGGTCTCCGTCTTATCAGGCGCAGCGGCCGCGTCAGCAGGGTTGTCGGACTCCCAGCTGCTGACCAGCTGACGCAGGCGTTGCTGCAGCCGTGTGGCATCGCCACGGCTGCCGCTGAGCACACGTTGCAGGCTGTCCTTCTTGCGCGCCAGCGTCCACTGCTTGCCACCCCGCTCGATGCCGCGGACGATGGCCTCGATCAGGGCAGCCAGCGAGTCACCAGCCGCGGGTGCGATCCCCTGCTCGGCCTGGTAGGCACGTGCGTAGTTGTCTGGCGTCGGCTCCAGCTTGTCCTGTGCCAATCGGCGCAGCGCTGCCTTGGCCAATTGGGCAGAGCGACCTTCCACAGAGGCAGTCGAGGCAGTGGCAGTGGCAGTGGCATCTGCAGCTGCGCCGTCCTTCGTCGGCTGTGTCATGTTGCCCATCGTTCAGCTCGCGTTGTTGGGAGTTCGCACGGGCCTTGAGGTCATGTTGCGCGAAGGATCGCTCGACACTTCGTCGGCCGCCAACCCGATCCAGGAAGCCGTTCGTGGCAGCACGGTATCTTCCAGCCA
>CANHNO010000082.1 GCA_947462065.1 Burkholderiales bacterium
GTCCAGGAAACGAGGGTGGAGGACGACGGCGCGCGCATCGACGAGTTGAAGGTGCGTGGCCGCCCCAAGCGAATAGTCGTGACACCGAAGGCCGGTCCAGCCTACGAGATCATCCCCCCCGGCACCGGCTCGGACATCAGCCAGGGCGCGCGTGGCACCAATGGTGCCGTCGGCAAGCGGGTCTGGCCCGTCCTGTCGTTCTGAGCGCGCTCATTTCCCGATTGCCTATCCCCTCTTCCCGCTGCTGCTGCGATGGCTGTCTACACCGAAGTGCCGTTCAACACGGCCGCTGAACTCGTTTCGCGCCTGGACATAGGACGCCTCACGGCGCTCGAGGGCTGTGCTGGCGGCATCGAGAACACCAACTACTTCGCCGACACCACGCAGGGCCGCTACGTGCTGACACTGTTCGAGCGCCTGACCGCCGAACAGTTGCCGTTCTACCTGCGCCTCATGAAACACCTGGCACGCGGCGGCATTCCGGTACCCGACCCCTGTGGCGACGCAAATGGCGAGATCCTGCACACGTTGTGCGGCAAGCCGGCGGCCGTGGTCGATCGACTCCAGGGCAGCAGCCGCCTCGCGCCCGATGCCGCACATTGCAAGCAGGTGGGTGACATGCTCGCGCGCATGCACCTGGCCGGCGCCGATTTCGAGCTGCAACAACCGAACCTGCGAGGGCTGTACTGGTGGATCGACACGGTGTTGGAGGTAATGCCGTTTCTGACGACGACGCAACGCGGATTCATCGAAGCCGAACTCGGCTTCCAGGAGCGCCTGGCTGCGTCGCTCGCCTACGCCCACTTGCCGCGCGGCCCGATCCATGCGGATCTGTTCCGCGATAACGTGATGTTCGACGACAGCGATGCGGAAGCTGGCGACCGGCTCAGCGGCCTGTTTGATTTCTATTTCGCCGGCATCGACACCTTCGTGTTCGACATCGCGGTGTGCGTCAACGACTGGTGCATCGACCTGGACACCGGCCGCCTCGACGAGGATCGCGCCTCGGCACTGGTCTGCGCCTACCACGCGGTACGGCCGCTCAGCGGCGACGAGCAGCGGCTGTTCCCGTCATTTCTGCGCGGCGCCGCGCTTCGCTTCTGGATCTCACGCCTGTGGGACCTGCACCTGCCGCGCGATGCGACGATGCTGACCGCCCACGACCCCGATCATTTCGAGCGCGTGCTCCAGCAGCGCTCGGCCAATCCGTGGCGCCCGACGCTGCCATCGGCCCCACCACGAGACGCCACGCCGGACGCCCGATGAAACTGTTGACCGTTCCCGCTGGCCGCGGTGTGTTGTGGGTGCGCAGCGGGTTTCGCGTCTTTTTCTCCAAGCCACTGGCGTTCTCTGCGCTGTTCGCAGCCTTTCTGTTCGGTGCGCTCATTCTGTTGCTGGTGCCGTTCGTCGGCGCCCTGCTGATGCTGGCGGCATTGCCGCTCGTGTCTCAGGGCTTCATGCTGGCTACCAAAAGCGCACTGGCCGGGCACAGCCCGATGGTCAACGTGTTCCTCGAACCGTTGCGCGGGCGGAGACCTCAGGCGATCGTGATGCTGAAGATCGGCCTGATCTACGCGACGGCGAGTCTGTTCATCATGTGGCTGAGCGACTGGGTGGATGGTGGCACGTTCAACGCACTGCAAGAAGCGATGACAAGCAAGACCGCCGACACCGAGCGCGTCGAGGTGCTGCTCGCTGATCCACGTCTGTCGACGGGCATGCTGCTGCGTCTGGCCCTCGCCAGTTGCCTCGCGCTGCCCTTCTGGCATGCGCCGGCGCTGGTTCACTGGCAGAGCCAGGGCCCCGCGCAAGCGCTGTTTTCCAGCACCATCGCGTGCTGGCGCAACAAGGGTGCGTTCATTGTCTACGCGCTGACCTGGTCGGTGCTGATCGTTCTTTTCGGCGTGCTGATCAACAGTGTTTTCATCCTGCTCGGCGCGCCGAACCTGGTGCCGATTGCAGCGATGGCGGGGGGCCTGATGTTCTCGACCGTCTTCTACGTGTCGCTGTATTTCACCTTCTCCGACTGCTTCGAGTCCCAGGCACAGGCCGAATCGGACGCGAGCATGCCGCCAACGGCCTGACTGGAGAAACGGCCCCTTCGCTGCATCGGTCGGTCGATGCAACTCCGGAGCCGTTTGGCGGCAGCAGGTGGATCAGGTCCCGATGATGCCGCCGTCGTCCTTGGTGATCACGAGCACCGAAGAGCGAGGACGCCCGGGTGGCAGCGCAGTGATGCCATCAGACTCCGTAGCGAACTGGCCTTGCGGCCAGTTGGAGTACTGCGTGGGGTCGGCAGCGAGGGCATCTTCGCCCGGGTGCTGAATGCCGACGAACATCGTGCGGCCGTTCGGCGTCATCGTCACACCCGTCACCTCGCAGCGGTTTGGCGACGTCAGGAAGCGCCGCGTCTCGCCGGTGTTCGGATCGGCGCACACCATCACGTTGGAGCCGAGGTTGACAAAGTCGCCCGAGCCGTCGCCGACCTGGTCGGTCTGTACCCACAAGCGACCGAAGTCATCGAACCACAGGCCGTCCGGAGCGCCGTAGTCGGCGCGGCCATTCGGCGCGTCGACGATGTTGCCCTGGTAGTTGTTGGTCGGCTTGGCGACCTTGGCCGTTGCGGTGTCTCCGGCCTGGACGAACAGGTCCCAGGTGAAGGCCGTTGAAAGCACCGACTGCCTCGCCTCGCGCCAGCGGATGATGTGACCGTGCACGTTGTCTTCGCGCGGGTTGGCGGCGTCCACCGGCGGCCGGGCTGACCCTGCTGCGGTCGACCCGTCGGTGGCATTGGCCGAGGCGACAGCGCTGCCTCGGCGGTTGTTGTTGGTCAGCGTGCAATAGACCTCGACTTCATTGAAGCCGTTGATGCGCGGGCGCGCACCGGTCCATTCGGGACGATCCATCATCGTCGCGCCGACCGCGTCGGCGGCCATACGCGTCTTGATCAGGATCTTGGCCGAGACTTCGGCATCGGTGGCACCGCTGAAATTCGGGTTCTCGCGCAATGCGTTGCCGTCGAGCCCGAGCGATTCAGGGGTCAGTGGCAGCCACACGCCGGTCAGATCGGCGTTGAAGCGGGCCACGTACAGCGTTCCTTCATCGAGCAGATTGCGGTTCGCAGCGCGGCGTTCCTTCTTGAACTTGCCCTTGCACACAAACTTGTAGATGTACTCGTTGCGCTCGTCGTCGCCCATGTAGAAGGCCACGTGAGCATCCTTGTCGACGATGTACTGAGCGCTCTCGTGCTTGAAGCGGCCCAAAGCCGTGCGCTTGACCGGAACCGATTTCGGATCGTACGGATCGATCTCGACCACCCAGCCGAACAGATGCGGCTCGTTCGGGTTGGTGCTGACGTCCCAGCGTGGGTCGGTGGTGTGCCAGCGGCACCCGAAGCCTGCCGCTGAAACGCCATAGCGGCGATTGAGCTTGCCGATCTCGGTGGCGGTCGAGGTGTCGACGGCAGCGGTGCCGCCGAAGTTGCCGTTCCAGTTCTCTTCGCAGGTCAGGTAGGTGCCCCAAGGCGTAACACCGTTGGCACAGTTGTTGACTGTGCCGTTCGCAACGCGACCATTGCTGGTGTTGCCGGTCGGCGTGCTGGCCACTTCAGTGATCAGAAACTCCCGCGTCTGCATCAGCGCATGGCCTGCGGCGGGGCCCGACACCGACATGAAAGTGTTGGCCGTGATGCGGCGCCCCAACGACGAGTTCTTCGCGACGGACCACTTGCCGCCCTTGCGCCGCGCTTCAACGATCGAGACACCGTGCGCCGCCTGCGACTTGCGGGTCTTGGCGATCGTGTAACCGGCGCCGATCTGACCATCTGCAAACAGCAACTCTTCATGCGTGTACTCGTTGTTCACGCAGAGGAGACCTCGCTTGCTGGAGTTGCGGGCCTCGCCCTCGCTGTCAAGCGGGAAGAAATGCATGCCGTCGTTGTGCATGCCGAACTGCTTCAGTTGGTCAGCGGCAGTTTCAGTGGCCTTGCCGGTGAATGGTGCCCCACCCGGCATGATCGGATCGCCCCACGAGACGAAGACTTTCGCGGTGTACCCAGCGGGAACCTTCACCACATCTGCGACGGCACTGACGCTGGGGCTGGGATCGATGTCGAGGCTGACGGGAATGCTTTTGAACCCCATGCCCGGGAAGCCCGGACTCGGCAGAACCGGCGCAGCCTGTACCGTACCGACCAGCCCACCAAGTGACAGGCCACCGGCCGAGGCGAGCGCTGCAGCGCTCACGCCGCCCTGGATGAATTGACGACGGCTCGAATCGACGCCATCGATCACGTCACGGATCGAGGAATTGCTCGACGGGTTCAGCGACACGTCGTTGGTGGGATGAGATAGTCCCTTCATCGGGTTCGCCTGGAGTTGATTGCTTCGGGTTGTGCCGAGCACGAGCAGATCCATCTCTGCAGATGGCGACTATTGTGTCTGCGCATGACAACTTGACGAAGCGTGCGCAGGGCATGTCGGCAAGGCGCGCCAGAACGCCCGTGTCAGCATCGCCTGAAACTTTGGGACTCGGACGCAGTCACTCGCGCTTCGGAAACGGAATTCCAGCATGACCCTCGATCGACGTCATTTGCTCATGAACAGCGGCTTTGCCTTGGCGGCGCGAGCCTCCTCTCCAGCCTGGCTGCTGGCCGGTTGCGCACCGGCGCTGCACCTTGATCGACTCGGAAGCCAGGGCGTCGCCTCTGCGGTTGTGCCTCGCTTTGACCTTGGTGTCGCATCGGGCCACCCCAAAACCACGCGCCTTGTGCTTTGGACGAGGCTGACCGGCGACGATTTGCCAGAACAGGTATCGGTACGTTGGGAAGTGGCGCACGACGAGACCTTCCAGCGCATCGCGGCATCCGGCGTCGAGACTGCTGAATCCGCGTGGGCGCACAGCGTGCATGCCGAGCCCGTGGGGCTTGAGCCGGGACGCTGGTACTGGTACCGGTTCATGGCGTTGGGCGACCGCAGCGCGGCAGGCCGCACGCGCACAGCGCCATCGGCAGACGCGAACTCCGGGGCGGCCTCACCGCTGAGATACGCCATCGCGAGCTGCCAGCGCTACGACGCCGGGCACTACGCCGCGTGGCGAGATGTTGCGGAGCAGAACCTCGATCTGGTGATGTTCCTCGGCGACTACATCTACGAGGGCGCCTCCCGCTCCGACTTGCCGCGCCGCCACGAGGGTGGCGAGGCGCGCACCTTGGAGACCTATCGCGCCCGCTACGCCACCTACAAGCGCGATCCGCTGCTGCAGGCCGCGCACGCCAGTGCACCCTGGTTGATGGTGTGGGACGACCACGAGGTTGACAACGACTACGCGGGGCTTCAGGACGCGCGCCTGGACCCCCGTTTCCCGGAACGCCGCGCGGCTGCCTATCAGGCGTACTGGGAGCACATGCCATTTCCGAAGTCAGCCCGACCCCAGCTCGACGCACCGGGCAGCGCGATGCGCATCACCGGCCGACTGGACTGGGGCACGCTGGCCCGCATCCACCTGCTTGACAACCGCCAGTACCGCGACCCGCAGGTGTGCCCGCGGCCCGGCCAGGGCGGCTCGAACACCGTGAAGCTCGCCGAATGCGCGGCGCTGCTCGACCCGCGGCGCACGCTTCTCGGGCCCGCACAGGAACGCTGGCTGGCCGAGGGCTGGGATCTGCGACGGCCGTGGAACCTGCTCGCCCAGCAGACGCTGATGGCGCGACACTCCTGGACCGACCCCACCGCTGCTGGAGGCACTTATTGGAGTGATGGCTGGGATGGCTACCCGCTGTCGCGCAACCGACTGCTCGGCACCGTGGCCGATCGGCGGGTTCCCGGCGTGGTTGTCCTTGGCGGCGATATGCACGCGCACGTGGTGGCGGACCTGAAAGCGGACTTCGATCGCCCCGACTCGCCTACCGTGGCCACCGAGTTTTGCGGTACCTCGATCAGCAGCAACGGCATGCCGCAAGACCGCATCGACAGGGCGCGGCCGTTCAACCCGCATATCCACTGGAGCCGAAGCGACAAGCGCGGCTGCATGCTGTTCACGCTGGACGCCAACCGCTTGCAGGTAGCGCTGCGGGTTGTCGACGATGTCGCCGATCCGGCCAGCGCAGTGCGCACCAGCGCGAGCTTCGTGGTGGAGGCAGACCGACCCGGCGCCGCTCGCGTTTGACGATGCGCTGGCTGCGCCAGGCCTTCGGGTTTCTCGTTGCGCTGGTCATCCTGTTCGAGGAGTGGGGCTGGGAGCCGCTGCAGGCCGCGCTCGGGCGCCTCGCACGATGGCCGCTGCTCGCCTGGCTGGAACGTCAACTACAGCGCCTGCCACCATATGCCGCGCTGGCTGTGTTCGCGCTGCCAGCGCTGGCGCTGCTGCCCGTCAAGCTCGGCGCGCTGGCACTGATCAGCAGCGGACACGCGCTGGGTGGCCTGCTGCTGATCGTGGCGACCAAATTGATCGGCACCGCTATCGTCGCTCGGCTGTTTGCCCTGTTGCAACCGGCTCTGATGCAGCTGGGCTGGTTCGCCCGGGGCCATGCCCGCTGGACGGTGTGGAAAGCGCGCTGGATGAACCGGGTGCGTGCGTCTGCGACATGGCGGGCCGCCACCCGGACCCTGCGGCAGGTACGGCGGCGGCTCAGACACATCCCTTGACCTGACGCAAATCTCGCCTGATGGCTTGGCGACACACTCTGACCATGAGCGCGCGGGCGAATCCTTGATGGCCCCCTCTGGTCAGGTGGGTGACAACGGAATGGTGTTCAGACACACAATGGAGGCGCTGGACTGGCGGCTTGGGCCGACGGCGTTTGGGTAAGGCCTGCGGCCTTCGGCGCGCTTCGCCCCGCGAAGGCAAGGGTCGACCGGTTTCGCATTTTTTGCTTTCAGGAGGTTCTATCAACAGCACCGCCACCACCCGGCAGCACCACAACGTGCCTGCCGACTTGAAGCACCAGCGCCTGCGGGCCTGGGTGGATGAAATTGCCGCACTGACCGACGCAGCAGATGTTCACTGGTGCGACGGCTCACAAACCGAGTACGAGCGGCTTTGCAATCAACTGGTTGCCGCCGGCACGATGAAGAAGCTGAACCC
The DNA here is from genome assembly GCA_947462065.1 of Burkholderiales bacterium. Taxonomy (GTDB): domain Bacteria; phylum Pseudomonadota; class Gammaproteobacteria; order Burkholderiales; family Burkholderiaceae_C; genus PBB1. The sequence continues at coordinate 7,084 of CANHNO010000082.1, forward strand.
GGAGTTGCGCCCGCGCAGCTTCCTGGCCACCAGCGACCCGAGCGATGTCGCCCGTGTCGAGGACCGCACCTACATCTGCAGCTCGCGAAAGGAAGATGCCGGCCCCACCAACAACTGGATGGCGCCCACCGAGATGCGCGCGCTGCTGCAGACGGGTGACCAGGCCCTGTTCCGCGGCGCCATGAAGGGCCGGACCTTGTATGTCGTTCCCTTCTCGATGGGGCCGCTGGGCTCGCACATCTCGCACATCGGCGTGGAGCTGACCGACAGCCCCTATGTCGTGGTGAGCATGCGCACGATGACCCGCATGGGCCGTGCGGTGATCGACCTGCTGGGCGCCGACGGCGACTTCGTACCCTGCGTGCACACGGTCGGCGCGCCGCTGGAAGCCGGCCAGAAAGACGTGCCATGGCCGTGCAACAAGACGAAGTACATCGTCCACTACCCCGAAACCCGTGAAATCTGGAGCTACGGCTCAGGCTACGGCGGCAACGCACTGCTGGGCAAGAAGTGCTTCGCGCTGCGGATCGCTTCGACGATGGGCCGAGACCAGGGATGGCTGGCCGAGCACATGCTGATCCTCGGTGTGACCAACCCGGCTGGCAAGAAGTACCACGTCGCCGCCGCGTTCCCGAGTGCGTGCGGCAAGACCAACTTCTCGATGATGGTGCCGCCGGCGGGCTACGTCGGCTGGAAGGTCACCACCATCGGTGACGACATCGCGTGGATCAAGCCGGGCGTGGATGCCAACGGAGCGGGCCGCCTGTACGCCATCAACCCGGAAGCCGGCTACTTCGGCGTCGCGCCGGGCACCAACCACAAGACCAATCCGAACTGCATGAACTCGCTGAAGTCCGACGTGGTGTTCACCAACGTCGCGCTGACCGACGACGGCGATGTCTGGTGGGAGGGCATGACCGACACGCCCCCGGCGCACCTGATCGACTGGCAAGGCAAGGACTGGACGCCTGCGATCGCGAAGGAAACCGGCGTGGACGGAAAGCCCCGGCCAGCGGCGCACCCGAACGCACGCTTCACGGTCGCGGCAGGCAACAACCCGGTGCTCGATCCGGAATGGGACAACGCTGCGGGTGTCGCGATCGACGCCTTCATCTTCGGCGGCCGGCGCTCGACGACCGTGCCACTGGTGACGCAGGCAAGGACCTGGGTCGAAGGCGTTTACATGGCGGCGACCATGGGCAGCGAAACCACCGCTGCCGCCGCGGGCCAGCAGGGCGTCGTGCGACGCGACCCGTTCGCGATGCTGCCCTTCGCCGGCTACAACATGGCCGATCACTTCCAGCACTGGCTCAACATCGGCAACAAGCTGTCGGCCAGCGGCGCGATGCTGCCGCAGATCTTCTGCGTCAACTGGTTCCGCAAGGGCGCCGATGGCAAGTTTGCCTGGCCCGGTTACGGCGACAACATGCGGGCGCTCGAATGGATGCTCGGCCGCGTCGATGGCAAAGCGGGCGGTGAAGACAATGTGTTCGGCGTCAGCCCGCGTTACGACGACCTGCGCTGGGACGGCCTGAACTTCAGCCGCGAGCAGTTCGACAGCGTCACCAGCATCGACAAGGCCGCCTGGAAGCAGGAACTGGTCTTGCATGCAGAGCTGTTCAAGCAGCTCGAATACCATCTGCCGAAGGAACTACCGGCCACGATGGCGCGCATCGAGGAACGCCTGGCCGACTGACCCTTGCCAGATCTTTCGACTGGGCTGCGACGGTCTCGCAGCCCATTTCTTTTTCCGTCTCCCCCTCTTCAAGGACCTGGCATGGCCAACATTCATTTCATCGGCGGCGAAAAAGGTGGTGTCGGCAAGTCGCTGGTGTCTCGACTCGTCGCGCAGTACCTGATCGACAAGGAATTGCCCTTCCTCGGCTTCGACACCGACCGCTCGCACGGGGCGCTGTTGCGCTTCTACGCCGGCTTTGCATCGCCGGTGCTGATCGACCGCTACGAGGCGCTCGACTCGATCATCGAGGCCGCGGTCGAGCAGCCTGATCGCCGCCTCCTGGTCGATCTGGCTGCGCAAACGCACGACCCGCTGGTCAAGTGGATGGACGAATCGGGCGTGCTCGACATGGCTGGCGAATCGGGCTTCACGATCACCTACTGGCATGTGATGGACTCGGGCCGCGACTCGGTCGATCTGCTGAAGAAGCTGCTCGATCGATTCGGCGCACGGCTGAACTATGTGCTGGTGCGCAACCAGATGCGCGGCGACGACTTCGGGATGCTGGAGCAGTCGGGCGAACAGGAACGGGCGCTTGGATTCGGCGCCCATGTGGTCACGATCAAGCACCTGAGCGACAGCATCATCCAGAAGATCGATGCGTCGAGCAGCAGCTTCTGGGCAGCGCAGCACGATGCCGACAAGTCGCGCACCGGCCTGGGCATGATGGACCGGCAACGCCTGAAGATGTGGCTGCGCGACGCCTATCAGCAGATCGACACTGCGCCGGTCTGAGTGGCGGCAGCAGGCTCGCGCGCTGGGCGCCAGCAAGGCGTTGGAGCTGAGGCGCCAACCGATGGCGCGGTGCCCCGCTACGGCGGAGCATCACGAAGCCGTCGATGCGCCGGATCAGGCCCTCAGCGTGCCCGACGCCTGGCTCGGCGTGCCAAGCGCCAGTGCAACGACAGCGCGGATAACAGCCGCACCAGCACGTAGCCCAAGGTCGCGCAACCGACCGCAAAGATGCCCATGCCAACCACGGTCGGCCAACCAAAGGATTGCAGCGTGGCCATCCACCCCTGCGCGCCCGCCACCGCAGGAGCGCCGTTGGGTGCGACAAACAACGAACCCAGTTGATAGGCCAGGTACAGCCAGCCACCGATCGTGAGCGGGTTGGTGATGAGGGTCACGCCCGCAGCCACCGGAATGTTGCCGCGCCACCAGACACAGTGCGCCGCGGCAAAGATGATTTGCGCAAAGGGAACGACGAAAGCCCAGAACATGCCGATCGCCACACCGCGTGCAACCGACTCGGTTTTCAAGTGCCAGAGGTCGTACTCGGTCACGCGGTGGGCGATGGGCCCGAGCCAACGTTGCTGCGCCAGCGTTTCACGCGTGGGCAAGTGAGTCTTGAATTTGGCTTTGAATTCTTCCCAGAATGATGGCTGCATATGACGTCGGTTGGGGAAACGGTCTGAATCGAGCTGTCTTCTGTCCTCGGAAGGGCTGTCTGATCGCGCCCAAACACACTCAGACCGAAGAGTGCGCCCTTGTAACCTAATCGACCCGAATCTGGTCGAGCTGAACTACACCCGACTGACGAAGCGCTGGAACCTTGAGCATTCGCAAGCGAAGATCTGGCTCTTCGCCGGGGTCGAAACGATCCAAGGCAACGACTTCTTTGGGTCGAGGTTTTCACTGCATTTCCCGATCTCTGATTGCCCTCACCCTGACCGCGATGGCGGCCTCTTCATTTGCCGCAACCAGCGTCAAGGCAACCGTCAACGGCATGGTCTGCGCGTTCTGCGTGCAAGGCATCGAGAAGCGGCTGTCCAAGTTGCCCGCAACGCAGGCCGTTCATGTCGATTTGAAGCAGAAGGTGGTGGCCGTGGAAGCCAAGGGCGGGAAGTGAGCGCGGACGGTGTTGTCGAATCGCGGACGAGTCTGTGGAGCTCGGCGCTGAGTCTGTTCGCGAGCTCGAGCACGCTCGTTCGCTGCGCCCTGCCCGCGCTGCTGGATGCGCTGGGTGCGGGGGCCGCACTCTCATCGCTGGGGTCTGTCTTCCCGCAGATGGTCTGGCCGAGTGAGCACAAGGAGGCGCTCTTCGTGTCCGCGGGTCTGGCGATGGCTGTGAGCGGTGCCTTGCAGTGGCGCAACCGGAGTGCGCCATGTCCCACCGACCCGGCGATGCGAACTGCATGCCTCCAGACACGCAAGGTATCCCGACGCGTCTACGGATTCAGAGTGGCGGCTTACTTGGTGGGCGGCTGGTTCGCCTTTGTCCAGCCTTTGCTTGCCGGGGTGTCGGGCGCCTGAGTTCAAGGACAACCTTGTCGCAGACAGTTCGAGCCCTGGTCATTCTTGCCGCCGCAGCCTGATCCTCAGGCCACGTCGCGGACTTGAAGATGGCGCTTAAACCTTCGATCCGCTTGCCCAGCGAAGAAGGGTATCGACCATTTCGGGGTTGTTTTCGAGGTACTCCGGGTTGTAGGAGCTGAGCCCCAGCTTGCGCAGATCGGGGTTGTCAGCGAAAGACTTTTCGGTGACATGCTCGAAAC
>CANHNO010000083.1 GCA_947462065.1 Burkholderiales bacterium
CAACCCGCTCACATCGTCTTGCGCAGATTGGCCGGCGCGATGCGCAACGCCTCGCGGTACTTGGCGACGGTGCGGCGGGCCACCTGGATGCCCTGTTCCTCGAGCATCTTGCTGAGCTGGCTGTCTGAGAGCGGCTTCAGCACGTTCTCGGCCGCCACCAGCTGCTTGATCAGCGCGCGCACCGCGGTGCTTGAGGCGTTGCCACCGGCCTCGGTGTTCAGCGACGACCCGAAGAAGTACTTCAGCTCGAAGGTGCCAAACACCGTGGCCATGTACTTCGCTGTGGTCACACGCGAAATCGTTGATTCGTGCAGGCCGAGCTCGTCGGCAATCTCGCGCAGCACCAACGGCTTCATGGCGATCTCGCCGTGGGTGAAGAAATTCTTCTGTCGCTCGACGATGGCCTGCGACACCCGCTGGATGGTGTCGAAGCGCTGCTGGATGTTCTTCATGAACCAGCGCGCTTCCTGCAGCCGCGAACTCAAGCCGGCATGACTGCCGTTGGCCGAGGCGGCGCCACGCCCCTGGCGTATGGCCTGCGCATACAGGTCGTTGATGCGCAGCTTTGGCATCACGTCGGGGTTGAGCACGACCTTCCAGTTGCGGCCCGACTTCTGCACGATCACGTCGGGCACGATGATGTTGGCCTCGGCACGCGAGAACGGCCGCCCGGGCTTCGGCTCCAGCACGGTGATCAGCGCCTGAGCCTGCTTGACCAGCTCTTCATCGGCGCCGGTGACGGCCATCAGCTTCTTCAGGTCACGGCGCGCCAGCAGCTCCAGGTGGTTCTTGCAGATGAGGATTGCGATCATCTGCGCTTCGCTGCGCGGCAGCAGGCGCAGTTGCAGCGTCAAGCATTCAGGCAGATTGCGCGCGCCAACGCCGATCGGATCCATGTTCTGCAGCCACTTCAGCGCGCAGCAAAGACGCTCCATGACCTCTTCGCGCCTCGACTCATCGTCGCCGGCCAAGGCTTGCGCGATGTCTTCCAGGCTGTCAGCCAGATAACCATCCCCGTCGAGGGATTCGATCAGCACCTCGACAGCGGCAACATCCTCGGGCGACAGCCGCATGCCGAGCAATTGAGCCCGCAGGTGCTCCTGCAGGCTGGCTTGCGTCGGATTGCGGTCTTGCGGGTCGAACTCTTCGCCGTCGTTGTTGGTGCCGGACTTGCCCGGCGTTTCACGGATGCCGTCGAAGTCGTCGCGCTCGGTGCCGTTTTCCCAGTCGTCGCGCTCGGTGGTGCCGAAGTCGCTGCCGTCCATGCCGGGTGCGTCATCGCCACCTTCGCCGCTGGCTTCTGTCGGCGTATCAGCCCGTTCGGTTTCGCGCTCGGCTACACGCTCAGTTGCCGACGTGCGCTCGACCATAGGCTCGAAGGCGCCGACGGCATCGTCCTCTGGTTCGAGAAACGGGTTCTGGTCGAGCATCTGCTCGACTTCCTGGTGCAGTTCGAGCGTGGACAGCTGCAGCAGGCGAATCGACTGCTGCAGCTGTGGCGTCAAGGCCAGATGCTGCGACAGCCTTACCTGTAGTGAGGGTTTCATTCGCACCCCCAGCGGAATCTGACTTGATCAAGCAACGCCCGTTGCGCGGGTCTCCCGCGCAACCAGGCGGCGCCCCTCTGGGGCAGGTGCGTAGCGACTGGGGGGCTCACATTCGGAAATGCTCGCCGAGGTACACCTTGCGCACGTCGGGGTTGTCGACGATTTCCGCAGAGGTGCCTTCGGCCAGCACCCGGCCTTCGCTGATGATGTACGCGCGGTCGCAGATGCCAAGCGTCTCGCGCACGTTGTGGTCGGTGATCAGCACACCGATGCCGCGTGTCTTCAGGAAGCTGATGATGCGCTGGATCTCGATGACCGCGATCGGGTCGACACCAGCAAAGGGCTCGTCGAGCAGGATGAAACGGGGTTGCGTCGCCAGCGCGCGGGCGATCTCGACCCGGCGACGCTCGCCACCGGACAAAGACAGCGCGGTCGAATCACGCAGCTTCTCGATGCCCAGATCGCGCAGCAGACCTTCGAGCAGTTCATTGATCGCCGCTGGCTTCAGTGCACGACCATTCGCATCGACCTGCAACTCGAGCACCGCGCGGATGTTTTCCTCGACGTTCAGCTTGCGGAAAATTGAGGCCTCCTGTGGCAGGTAGGACAGGCCGAGGCGTGAGCGCTGGTGGATGGGCAATCGATCGACGCGCTGACCTTCGATGGTGATCTCGCCGGCATCGGCGGGCACGAGACCGACGATCATGTAGAAGCTGGTGGTCTTGCCCGCGCCGTTGGGGCCCAGCAATCCGACGACCTCGCCAGCGTCGACCGACAAATGCACATCGGTGACCACCTTGCGCGCACCGTAGCTCTTCTGAAGCCCCGTGGCACTCAGGCGGTGCACCGGAGGCGCCGCCTGTTCTGCGGCGGTACTCAACGCTTCTCGCCCAAGGACGGGCTGGAGCGCAGGGTTGCACCCGGCTGCGATACAGCGCCTGGTGCTACCGGTAGCTCGCGGGGTGTCAGCACAGCGCGCACCCGGCCGCTGGGGTTGGTGGGCGTCGCCGCTGCGGCGCCACCGACCACGTTGAAAACCTCAGCCACGTTGTCGTAGACGATGGTGCTGCCTGCGGTTTCGTCCGCCAGCACCGCACCGCGGAATCGACGGATCACCGCGCGGTTGATGAACCGGACCACGTCTGCCTGGCCGTCGTACTCGATGCGCTCGCCCTCGCCTTCGATGTATTCATCGAGACCTTCGCGCTTCTGCCGAAAGATAGCCCGCTTGCCCTCGTCAGCGATCGCAATACCAAACTGCGCGCCGTCAGGCGATTGCCGCACTTCGATCTTCCCCGCACGCATCGACATGGTGCCCTTGGTCACAACCACATTGCCAGTGAAGATGCCCAACTGCTTGACGTCGTCATATCGACCGTTGTCAGCTTCCACGTTCAGTGGCTTGCCGCGATCAGCTTTTTCCGCGTGCGCCAGATGGCAGGTCAGCGCGGCCATGACGCCCAGAGCAGCCAGGCGCCAAAACGCGGGCCGGGAGAGGGATTTGGTGTCGGTGGTTGGGTTCATAGGGCACGATTCTTGCAGGAAATTCTACCCCACAAGCATCGGCTTGAAGCCCGGAAGTGCATCGAATGTATGCACTTTTCGGCCGCCATTAAGACGCTCTAATGGTCGTCAGACCTTCTTGCGCGACCGATCGATCAGATAGTCTGCCACGGCCAGCGTGCGTTCGGGCGATCCAGCCAAGGATCCCGAGGTGTAAAAGCGCGCATGTATGCCCAAAGTGGGCACACCATCGATGCGGTAGACCTCGGCCAGTTGCTTGGCTTGGCGAACTTTTGTCTGCACCGAAAAGGAATTGAACGCCTCAGAAAACTTGGCTCCATCAACGCCGTTCTTGGTGACGAACGTGAGGATTTCGGGCAGCTTGTCGAGCCGCAACCGTTCAAGGAAGATGGCGCTGAAGACCTTGCGGTGCATCGTGTCGACCAAGCCCATCGCCTCCAGCGAATAGAACAGGCGCTGGTGCGCAACAAACGGCTCCTCGCGGAACGCCACTGGAACCCGGCGAAACGCGACATCGGTTGGCAGCTTTTTCTGCCACGCATCCAGCGCCGGCTCGAATGCATGGCAGTGAGGACAGCCGTACCAGAAAAACTCAACCACCTCAATCTTGCCGTCAGACGGGACCGCACCGGGCTGGCTCAGCTTGACGTAGTGCGTACCTTCGACGAATGGGCTTTGCGCCTGTGCCGAACGGCCAGCGGACAGGGTGACCGCGCCGACGGCGGTGGCCATCATGCGCGTTGAAAATTCGCGTCGCTTCATGGTTGTCGATCCCTTCGGGAGTAGCACACTGTCAATGTTCACTTCGGCGCGCGTACCAACGCAGCTTCGAAGCCCGCCGCCATCAACTTTTCCTTGGTGAGGTCGGCCTCGCCCTTTTCCTCAAACGGCCCGAGGCGCACGCGATGCACGGTGCGGCCGGACTGCTCGCGCTCGCTGATGCGCGCCGCGTAGCCAAGCAAAGCGAGCTTGCCCCGCTGGGACTCCGCGTCATCGGTACTGGCATAGGCACCCGTCTGCACGAAGTAACTGAACGCTTCATCGCTCGATCTGGTAGACAGCGCACCAGACGCATCGGATGCAGCCCCTGCCGGGCGATCGGCCAGGATGGCAGCCGGATCGCGCGCCGACGCTGGAGCAGGCTCAGGGACGCTGGAGGCAGACGCCGGTGCTGCCGGTCGCGCCGGGTTCTTGCCCGCCAGCGGGGCATTCGGTTCCCAGTTCTTGTTCTTTTCCTGCTCGGCGGCATCCTGCTCGGGGGTACGCTGAGGCACCTTGTCGAGAAAAGGAACCGGCACCTTGGTGACATACAAGGCCACACCCAACGCCAGCGCAAGCCCGATCAGCAGACCGACGATCATTCCGGTCAGGAAGCCACCTGACTGTCGGGATGAGGATTTGGCAGGACGCACAGGGGTTCGCATGGCATGACTCACATTTTTTCTGGTGCGCTGACGCCGAGTACCGCCAGCGCGTTGCGGATCACTTGGCGTGTCGCCATCAACAAGGCGAGTCGTGCATGCGTCAGTGCGGCATCCTCCGCAAGGAAGCGCTCAGCGGCATAGTAGCTGTGGAAGGCGCCAGCCACGTCGCGCAGGTAGAAGGTCAGGTCGTGCGGCGCCAGCGTCTCGGCAGCGTTCGACAGCATGGCAGGGTAGTCGGCCAGCTTGAGCATCAGCGCAGTTTCGGTTGGCGCGGTCAACAGCGAAAGGTCGGCGCTGACGATGGCGGCCGCAGCGCCGTCCTTGTCGCTGCTCCTTTCAAGGTACTGCTGAATCACCGAGCAGATGCGCGCATGGGCGTACTGCACGTAGAACACCGGGTTCTCGTCGTTCTGCTTCAGCGCCAGATCGACATCGAAGGTGAATTCGGTGTCGGCCTTGCGGCTGATCAGGAAAAAGCGCACCGCATCGCGGCTGGTCCAATCGATCAGGTCGCGCAGCGTGACGTAGGAACCGGCGCGCTTGGAGATCTTCACCTCCTCGCCGCCCTTCATCACCGTGACCATCTTGTGCAGCACATAGTCAGGGTAGCCCGGGCCGATGCCGACGCCAGCCGCCTGCAGGCCCGCGCGCACTCGCGCGATGGTGCCGTGGTGGTCACCGCCCTGGATATTGATCGCCTTGCTGTAGCCACGCTGGAACTTGTTGATGTGGTACGCAACATCGGGCACGAAGTAGGTGTACTGGGCCTCCCCGCCCTGCGAGGATTTGCGCATCACCCGGTCCTTGTCGTCACCGTAGTCGGTGCTGCGCAACCACAGCGCGCCATCCTGCTCGTAGGTCTTGCCCGCAGCCACCAACCGCGCCACGGTGGCCTCCACCTGGCCGTTGGCGTACAGGCCAGATTCGAGGAAGTAGTGGTCGAAGCGCACACCAAACGCCTGCAGATCGAGGTCCTGTTCGTGTCGCAGGTAGGCGACCGCGAACTGACGGATGCCATCGAGGTCTTCGATGTCACCGGAGGCGGTATAGGCGCGGTCATCGGCCGTCACCGTCTTGCCTGCCAGGAAATCCGCCGCGATGTCGGCGATGTAGTCACCGTTGTAGGCCGACTCGGGCCACTGCCCGTCACCAGGCTTGAAGCCACGCAACCGCGCCTGAGTCGATGCCGCCAAGGTGGCGATCTGCACACCGGCATCGTTGTAATAGAACTCGCGCTGCACAGCCCAGCCCTGGGTCTCGAACAGGTTGCAGATGGCGTCACCGAGCGCCGCCTGTCGGCCATGGCCCACGTGGAGCGGCCCGGTCGGGTTGGCCGACACGAATTCCACCAGCACGGGCTGGCCATTGTCCGCCTGCCGCCCGAAACAGGCCCCACCCGTCAGCACCTCGCGCACCACCGCCTGTCTAGCCGACGGCCGCAAGCGCAGGTTGATGAAGCCGGGGCCGGCGATCTCAAGCGAATCAACATTCTTTTGCACTGCCGGCTGTCGCTCGAGCGCCGCGATCAAGGCTTGGGCCACCTCGCGCGGATTCTTCTTCAGTGGCTTCGCCAGTTGCATCGCCGAGGTACACGCCAAGTCGCCATGCGCGGCCAGCTTGGGTGACTCGAACGCAGCCTTCAGGGGGCTCGCCGGGCTGACTTCGTCGATCGCTGCGGCGAGCGCCTTCAGCAGATCCTGCTTCGCTTCAATCATCGAAAGATTCTACGTTTGACCCCTGTTTCACCCACCGACGGGCGGGTTTGAGGGGTGTTCCGGCGGCTGTTCGGCGAACTCGACGGGCACGGGCTGGGCGACGATGCCGGTGCAGGACGCCGCGTGTACGGCTGTCGTGCGCTCATGCTGCCCACTTGCGAGCCTTGCCCCATGGCCCACTCATCTTCTGCCCAACGTTCGGCCGATACGGAACTTGACTTGTTGGTCACCGAGTCTGCGCCAAAACAGCCTGCTCACACGCCCGCCGCCAGCACAGCAGAGCCCAAGCAGATCGGCAAGTACCCGGTGCTGCGCAAGCTCGGCGAGGGTGCAACCAGTGATGTCTACCTATGCCGCGACGAATTCCAGGCGCGTGACGTGGCGATCAAGCGTGTGCGTGTCGGGGTCACCGCCGACGCGGTGGCGAATCGCTACAGCGACCGCTTCTTTGCCGCCGAGGCGGCCCTGGTAGGTCGCCTCGAACACCCGAATGTGGTGAAGATCTATGACGCGGTGTCAGAGCCAGGGAATCAATACCTGGTCATGGAATACGTCGACGGGAGCACCTTGCGGCCTTACTGCCGCGCAGACCAGTTGCTGCCTCTGGAGCTGATCGTCGAAATCGGCTTCAAGTGCGCGATGGCGCTAGGCTATGTGTACCGGCAAGGGCTGATTCACCGCGATGTCAAGCCCGCCAATGTGCTGGCCGTGTTGAACCAGGGCACGATCACCGACGTGAAGATCTCGGACTTCGGCAGCGCGCTGAATCTGGAGTCCGACGTGACCCAGGTGTACCGCGTCGGTTCGCTCGCCTACATGTCGCCCGAGCAACTCGATGGCAGCGCACTGGACAGTCGTGCTGACATGTACTCACTGGGCGCCGTCCTGTACCACCTGATTGCCGGACGGCCCCCTTTTGACGCGCAGATCCAGTCAGCCATGATGCATCAGATCTACCACGCCACCCCGGCCCCACTGCTCGGTCTGCGCGAAGGTGTTGGCACCGCCGTGGATGAGGTGATCCAGCGCGCGTTGGCCAAGGACACGAAAGATCGCTACGCCGACTGGGACCACTTTGCGCAGGCGCTGTCAGGATTGATCGCCAACCAGCAGGTACCGCGCGGGCAGTTGCAGGGCGTACTGGACTCAGAACGCTTCAACCTGCTGCGCAAGCTGGATTTCTTCACCAGCTTCGGCGACGTCGAGCTCTGGGAAGTGGTGCACCGCGCCAAGTGGCAACGCTTTCCCTTCGGCCATGCGCTGTACCGCCGTGGTGAGGAGGGCCGCAACTTCCACATCATCGCGCAGGGCGAAGTGGAGGTCTACCGCGCAGGCAACAAGGTAGCGACACTAGGCATCGGCACCTCGGTGGGCGAGATGGCCTATCTGGCGCCGAGCGCCGAGCTGCGCCGGCACGGCACCGACGTGGTGGTAAGTCAGCCAGCGACGACGATCTCGTTCTCTCCTGACACCCTGGCCCAGCTCGGCCCGGCCTGCCGACACCTGTTCGACGAGGCCTTCATCCGGGTGCTGGTGCGCCGCCTGCACGCAGCCCATGAAGCCCTGGCGCATCCACGTCGGATCCTTTGAAAGCGAATTGACCGCGGCCGCGTGTCCACCGTGGTCCTCCCCAGGACGTTGATCGCGTGCTGGCTGCGCCGCCTGAGCGCATCGATCGAGGCTGGCACCCGCGCTCACAATCCTCCGGAGAAGCACCCCATGAAGAAGCTCATCAACGTGCTGGCCCTGACCGCCGCCATGTTCACCGTGCCCGTTTTTGCGAGCCCCCACAAGGACGCTCCGGAGATGACCCCCGCCGGTAGCTGCGAAGCTGCCGCCGCAGAGAAGAAGTTGTATGGTGCTGCCCAGACGAGCTTTCTGGAAAAGTGCCGCAGGACAGCACCGAAATCAGCGTGCGAGACCAAGGCGAGCGAAAAGAAGCTGTCTGGTGCTGCCAGAACCAGCTTCTTGGAAAAGTGCCGCAAGACAGAACCGAAATCAGCGTGCGAGATCAAGGCGGCTGAGAAAAAGCTGGCTGGCGCTGCCGAGACCAGCTTCCTGAAGAAATGCCACGCCGACAGCGCGGCCGCTGCCGCCTCGGGCGCAGCCTCGGCCGGCAAGTAAGGCGCTATGCCCCCAGCCCATCGCCCAGCGGTGGGCTGTCCCAATACCGGGATTCACCGTAGGTGCGCTTGAGGAACTCAATCCACAGGCGCACGCGCAGCGGCAGGTGCTTGCGCTGCGCAAACACGGCATAGATGCCATTCGACGGCGCCGCATAGTCGTCGAGCACGCTGACCAGGCGGCCGCTGGCCACGTCCTGCCCCACCTCCCACATCGATCGCCAGGCGATACCCAGCCCGGCCTGGCACCAGTCACGCAGCACCTGGCCGTCGCTGCAGTCGAAGCGCCCACTGGGGCGCAAATGCTGGGTATGGCCCTCGAGCGTGAAGGCCCAGCCGCGCGTCTGGCTGGCGTCGCTGCTGAGCGTCAGGCATTCATGGCGCAGCAGATCGTTCGGGTGCAGCGGCACGCCCGCACGCGCCAGATAGTCGGGTGAGGCGACGCACAAACGCCGGTTGTCGGCCAGGCGCACGCTGACCAGGCGGCTGTCCGACAGATCGCCCACGCGCACGGCGCAGTCCACGCCTTCGTTGATGATGTCAACGATGCGATCGCTCAGGTTCAGCGACACGTTCACTTCCGGGTGCAGCGCCACAAACGCCGGGACCAGGGTCGCGACATGGCGCCGCCCGAAACCTGCAGGCGCAGTAACGCGGAGGAGGCCGCTGGCCTTGACGCCACCGGCACTGACGCTCGCCTCGGCGTCGTTGAGCTCAGCCAGCACCCGCTGACAGTCTTCGAGAAAGGCACTGCCCTCATGGGTCAGGGTGATGCGCCGCGTGGTGCGCACCATCAGCTTGACGCCCAGACGGGCTTCCAGCGCATCGAGACGCCGTCCGATCACGGCCGGCGCGGTGCCTTCAGCCGCCGCCGCCGCGGTCAAGGTGCCTCGCAAGGCGACCTGCGCAAACGATTCGATCTGCTTCAGCTTGTCCATGTTGAATCCTTCCGCGCCCACATTACATACTTAATAGTCATGAATGATTTGCTCGGATGACAGTCGATGGATAGATAAGTTTGAAATACAGTGTTTACCCGACCATTGATTGGTCATCCTTCCCCGCCGCCCAGCAGGCCGAGTTCCACGCTTCACTTCAACCCGAAAGTACGACGACATGACCGCACGCACCACCGTCCATGGCCTCGAGGTCGCCACTGTCCTGCACCGCTTCATCGAAGACCAGGTGCTGCCGGGGACTGGCGTCGATGCGGCCACGTTCTGGAAGGGCTTCGATGCCATCGTCAGCGATCTCGCGCCGAAGAATGCGGCCTTGCTGGCCGAGCGTGATCGCCTGCAAACCGAGTTGGACGCTTGGCACCGAGCCCATCCCGGCCCGATCACCAAACCGAAGGCGTACCGCAAGTTCCTGCAAGGCATTGGTTATCTCGTGCCGGTGCCGGGCAGGGTGAAGGCGCGTACGAAGAACGTCGACGCCGAGTTGGCGCTGCAGGCCGGCCCGCAACTGGTGGTGCCGATCACCAATGCCCGTTACGCGCTGAACGCAGCGAACGCGCGCTGGGGCTCGCTGTACGACGCGCTGTACGGCACCGATGCGATTGCCGAGACCGAGGGGGCCGAGAAGGGTGCGGGCTACAACCCCGTTCGCGGTGCCAAGGTCATCGCCTACGCGCGCCACGTGCTTGACCGCACTGTGCCGCTGAAGAAGGGTTCGCACGTCGATTCGATCGCCTATGCCGTCGTGGGGGGTGCGATCAGCGTGACACTCAGGAACGGCTGCAAGGTGGGCCTGGCCCATCCCAAGCAGTTCATCGGCCACCAGGGCGACGCGGCGGCGCCTTCGTCGGTGCTGTTCCAGCATCACGGCCTGCACCTCGACCTGCGCATCGACCGCAGCACCCCCACCGGTGCCAGCGACGCCGCCGGCGTATCTGATCTGGTTCTTGAATCAGCGCTGTCGACCATCCTCGACCTCGAAGACTCGGTCGCCGTCGTCGACGCCAACGACAAGGTGCAGGCGTACGGCAACTGGCTCGGCGTGCTCAAGGGAACCCTGACGGAAGCCGTGAGCAAAGGTGGGAAGACCTTCACCCGCAGCCTGAATGCTGACCGCGTCTACACCGGCCCGAAGGGTGAGGTCGTCACGCTGCACGGCCGCTCGCTGATGTTCGTGCGCAATGTCGGCCACCTGATGACAAACCCGGCCGTGCTGTGGGCGAACGGAAAGGAAATTCCCGAAGGCATCCTCGACGCCGTTGTCACCACGACGATCGCGCTGCACGATCTGAAGCGCGCACACCCGACGATCCGCAACTCGCGCACCGGCTCGGTCTACATCGTGAAGCCGAAGATGCACGGGCCGGCCGAGGTGGCCTTCGCAAGCGAACTGTTCGGCCGTGTCGAGAAGCTGCTCGGCCTGCCGAAGGCAACCGTCAAGCTCGGCATCATGGACGAGGAACGCCGCACCAGCGTCAACCTGAAGGCCTGTATCGCCGCTGCGGCCGATCGCGTGGCCTTCATCAACACCGGCTTCCTGGATCGCACCGGCGACGAGATGCACACCGCGATGCAGGCCGGCGCGATGCTGCGCAAGGGAGACATGAAGGCGAGCGCCTGGATCGCCGCCTACGAACGCAACAACGTGCTCGTCGGTTTGAGTTGCGGTCTGCGCGGCAAGGCGCAGATCGGCAAGGGCATGTGGGCCATGCCCGACCTGATGGCCGCGATGCTCCAACAGAAGATCGCTCACCCGAACGCCGGCGCCAACACCGCCTGGGTGCCGAGCCCGACTGCGGCCACGCTGCACGCCTTGCACTACCACCAGGTCGATGTGTTCGCCGTGCAGAAGCAACTGGAAAAACAGGATGCCGATGGGCTGGCAGACG
>CANHNO010000084.1 GCA_947462065.1 Burkholderiales bacterium
ATCGCCCGCCAGGTCACGCTGGGCAAACAACGCTACCGATTGGCACTGGAATTGCATATTCAGGACAACGGCCCAGGCATCGCGGAATCCATTCGCGACCGCATCTTCTACCCGCTGGTGTCAGGGCGGGAAGGTGGCTCAGGGCTGGGATTGACGCTCGCGCAGACATTCGTGCAGCAGCACCAGGGAACGATCGAGTGCGAAAGCGAACCCGGAAAAACCAAGTTCAAAATCGTGATTCCGCTGCCCTGAGCTCTCTCCTGTGCACCGCAGCGCGTCGGTGCACTCCATCGAAGGGGCAGTGAATGAAACCCATCTGGATCGTTGACGACGACCAATCCATCCGCTTCGTGCTTGAAAAAGCGCTGGCGCGCGAAGACCTGGCGGTCCGCAGCTTCACTAACCCGCGCGATGTGCTGATCGCGCTGGAAGACGATGTGCCCCAGGTGCTGGTGTCCGACATCCGCATGCCGGGTGGTTCAGGCATCGACCTGTTGGCCAAGGTCAAGCAGAAGCACCCGGAGCTGCAGGTCATCATCATGACTGCGTACTCCGACCTTGACAGCGCCGTGAGCGCCTTCCAGGGCGGCGCTTTCGAATACCTGCCCAAGCCTTTCGACGTGCCGAAAGCGGTCGAACTGATTCGCCGGGCGCTCGATGAAAGCATGCGCGAAGCGGTGCGCGATGAACGGCTGTCCGAGATGCCGGAAATGCTCGGCCAGGCCCCGGCCATGCAGGACGTCTTCCGGGCCATCGGCCGCCTGAGTCAAAGCATCGTCACCGTGCTGATCACCGGCGAGTCGGGATCCGGCAAGGAACTGGTCGCGCAGGCTTTGCACAAGCACAGCCCGAGGGCCAGTGGCCCGTTCGTGGCGATCAATACCGCAGCCATCCCGAAGGACCTGCTGGAGTCCGAACTGTTTGGCCACGAACGGGGTGCCTTCACCGGCGCCCAGACCACGCGGCGCGGGCGCTTCGAGCAGGCCGATGGCGGCACGCTGTTCCTCGACGAGATCGGCGACATGCCTTTCGATCTGCAAACGCGGCTGCTTCGCGTGCTCAGCGACGGCCAGTTCTACCGGGTCGGCGGCCACAACCCGATGCGCAGCAATGTGCGCGTCATCGCTGCGACTCACCAGAACCTAGAAGAGCGGGTCAAGCTGGGCATCTTCCGAGAAGACCTGTTTCATCGACTGAATGTCATCCGCCTGCGCTTGCCCGCCTTGCGCGAGCGCCAGGAGGACGTCCCCGCATTGGCCCGGTTTTTCCTGCAGAAAAGCGCAAAGGATCTGGGCGTCGAGGCCAAACGGATCACCGACGCCGCCCTGACCAGAATGATGCAGTTCGAGTTTCCAGGCAACGTGCGCCAGTTGGAGAACATCTGCCACTGGTTGACGGTGATGGCACCTGCTCAGTCGATCGAGCCAAAGGACTTGCCACCAGAACTTCAGTCGCTCGTGCCACAGGCTGCCACGGCCTCGGTTCCGGTGGCGCTGGCGTCGGCGGCACCCTCGGCCGCTGTGGTTGCGCCAGATGCGCATGTTGTGGCGGCTGCGGTCGATTCCACACACGAGACGCGTGCGGCACTGCCCGATCTTCATGCCGAGATGTCGACCGGTACGGACGCATCGCCGTCGCGCTGGCTGGTTGATCTGGAGCGCGAGTCCCGCAGCCTGTTGCTGTCAGGCGAGCCACAGGTCTGGGACATCCTGACACGCAAGTTCGAGGCACAGCTCATTCACACCGCCCTCGAAATGACCCGTGGCCGCCGCATCGAGGCGGCGCAAAAGCTGGGCATTGGCCGCAACACCATCACCCGCAAGATCCAGGAACTCGGCCTCGACGATTGAGCGGAGCGAGGACTCCTTCTACGGTGCCGTTCTATCAGGCAGGGTCGTCCAGTTCAACCCAAACCGGCGCGTGATCGCTGGGCCGCTCGTTCTTGCGTGGCAGCTTGTCGATGGCGCAGGCGGTCACCCGTGACCTCAGTGCGTCGCTGACCAGAATGTGATCGATGCGCAGCCCCTGGTTCTTGCGAAACGCCAAGTTGCGGTAGTCCCACCAACTCCAGCTTTTCGGCGCCTGTTCGAACAGGCGGAAGGCATCGTGCAGGCCCAGCGACAGCAGGTGCTGAAAGTGCGCGCGTTCTTCCGGCGTGCACAGCACCTGCCCGGCCCACGCGACCGGGTCGTGCACATCGCGGTCTTCGGGGGCGATGTTGAAGTCACCGACAAGCACCAGATGGCGATGGGCTTGCATCTCCTGCTGCAGCCAGACATGCAGCGCAGCGAGCCATGCCATCTTGTACTGGAACTTCTCGCTCTCTGGCGACTGGCCATTCGGGATGTAGGCGCCGATCAAGCGCACGCCCCGCAGCGTGGCGGTGATCACGCGGGCCTGTTCGTCGGCATGGCCGGGAATGTTCTTTACCACCGCCTCGACCGGTTCGCGCGTCAGCAGCGCGACGCCGTTGTAGGTCTTCTGCCCGAACCACTGCGATTGGTACCCGATGGCCGCCAGCTCGGCGTGTGGAAACTTGTCGTCGGTGAGCTTGGTTTCCTGCAGGCACAGCGCTTCGGGCTGATGCGTGGACAACCAGTCGAGCACCTGAGGCAGTCGCACAGCGAGGGAGTTGACGTTCCAGGTGGCTAGTTTCAAGGCATCCCCGATGTGTCGCCCGGGCGGCGAGGCAGCGGCATTGTGCCTTGCACCCCACGGTGCCTTGACGTCAGCGCCGCAGCCCTGATTTCGATCGAGTGCTAGCACCTATGTTGGCGGCAATGAGTCCTGCGGTCAGCGTGGCCAGCCAGGAGTAGTAGACCCAGAGCAAGAAGACAGGAAGCACGGCGAACGCGCCATAGACGGCCTTGTAGGTCGGAATCGTGAGGACATACGTCGCAAAGCCGTGCTTGCCCAGTTCGAGCGCCGCGCTGGCAATCAAGCCTCCGAGCATCGCATCACGCCAGCGCACTCTGGCGCTCGGCAGGTAACGGAACATGCTCGTCAGGCCGGCCCAGTTCAGCGCAGCCGGGCCCAGCCCCAGCAGGAAGGCTGCCGAGGTTGGCACCGGCCCCAAGACACCCAGTGACAACCCGATCAGATAGGACGAGGCCCACAGACTGGCCCCCAGCACAGGAGGCGCGACGAGGAGGAGCAGGCAGTACAGGCCCACTCGCCTGAGCAACGGGCGCGAGCGCTTGACGTTCCAGATCTGGTTCAAGGCGCTCTCCACCGTCAGCAGCAGAGCCACGGCCGTGACCATGAGCGACAGCAAGCCAATCCAGGTGAGATCGCTCGCGTTGGCGGCAAATTGGTTCAGATACCTGATGACGGTGCGGGCGATGTCTGCTGGAAACAAGTTGCTCAGAAAGTCTGGTTCAAGGCGACTGAACATCGGAAACCTTGTGAACAGGGCAAAGCTCACCGCAAGGAACGGCACGATGGACAGCAATGTCGTGAACGTCAGGCTGCCTGCGATCTGGAGCAAGCGCTCCTGCCGGGCGCGACGAATCGTGAGAGGCAGGCTGAACACGTGGTCAAGGAGTGTGGAGGTGACTGAGGTACCGGCCAGCGGTCACGGTACAACAGACCGACGATCATCGGCCATGACACGGCATGCCGATTGACTCGGCTCGGGTAGTCACGTGGCAGCCTCTTACAAGGTCTCGCTACATGTCGGATTCGTTCGTGTGCAAGCGCACAGGCGCCTGTGGCTTGCCACCCGGGCCGGGCACCAGATCGGCCCCGAGCTTGGCATCGAGGCCGGGCGTGGGAAGCTGCTTCCCGATCGGACGCATCGAGCGCGTGCTCACAGGAAGGACGTCCATGACGCGACTTGCGGTGCGCGCTCATGCTCCGGGTCGTCGGGCATGGCCGCAGGAGCCGGGCCCTCGTCGGGTTCCACCGGAAGCGAGCCCGGCTCGAATTGATCGGGTTCGTCGTGCGCTGGCGAATGTGGGCGGTGCTGTGTATTCGAGTCCATGACTGGCAGCGTATGGCCGCAGGAGATTCGCCGCTGTAGGCCATCGCCTTGCAGCCCTGTCGGCAAGTGCATGCGCTCAACGCTTCCATGGCTGAGGCTGGCCGCCCAGCAATGCCTTTTTGCCTACAGCACGTCAAGGCACTTGCCGACGCAGGCTCGCTGGCATCCACCAGACGATTGACCTGCGGTGGTTGACCGCGCTTCTTCAAGGAATCACATGACCGCACTGGCCAACAAACTCGACGGCGCAGGGAACGTCGTCGACAGGACGTCTTTCGCTGCCGATCGATTGCTCGATGCGACCCGACACACGGCCGATGCAGCCATTGGCAGCATGGCCGAGGGGGTGCATGCAGTGCGTGATCGCGCCTCACCCGCGCTTGACCGCCTGCTGGCGCCAGTCGATTCACTGGCAGCGCGCGCCCAGGCGGCGCCTCTGAAGAGCCTCTTGCTGGCCGCTACGGCGGGCGCCACGCTGATGGCTGTCATCGGTTTCTTCCGCGGCTCGCGACCCCGATAAATGACGCCTGCGGCGCTGACCCGCAGCCTGCCGGACAGCCTGCTCCTGTCCGGCCACTGGACGGCACCCGGCGTGGGCGACATCGAGCGCGAGATCGATCGGCTTCGCGGTTCAACGACGACGATCGATGGCCGCGGCATCGAGGCGCTCGACACCGCGGGTGCCTGGATTCTGCAGCGCTTTCTGGGGCGTCTGCGGCATGGAGACGCAGGCCCGGACGGCGTCGCTGTGCGCGGCCTTTCGCCCGCATTCACACGGCTGCTCGATCTGGTGGGTCAGCGCATGGCCAGGCAGGCCGCGCTACCGCCTGTCGCTGCACCCGCCGCGCCATCGGCGATCGCCCGCTTGGGACGATCGACCACCACCGTACTCAGCGAAGCTGCAGCGCTGCTCGCGTTCATCGGCGAGGTGAGCGGGGCGGCGGTTGGCTGCATCGCCAACCCTGGTCGCATCCGCTGGCGGCCGATCCTTTTCAATATCCGCAGCGCCGGCGTCGAAGCCCTGCCCATCGTCGGACTGCTGTCATTCCTGCTCGGTGTGGTCGTTGCCTACCAAGGTGGCGAACAGTTGAAGCCTTACGGCGCGAACATCTACATCGCCGACCTGATCGGTCTGTCGATGCTGCGCGAATTTGCGCCGCTGATCACCGCGATCATCATCGCCGGCCGGTCGGGATCGGCCTATGCCGCACAGATCGGCACGATGTCGGTCACCGAGGAAATCGATGCGATGCGCACGCTGGGCATCGAGCCCGTGGAGATGCTGGTGCTGCCGAAGCTGGTTGCACTGCTGATCACGCTGCCTCTGCTCACCGTGTTCGCAGATGCGCTCGGCGTGCTGGGCGGCATGTGCATGGCCAGCGCGCAGTTGGGGGTCAACTTCGCCGAGTTCGCCGGCCGCTTCGGCAAGGCGGTGAGCCCGACGACCCTGCTGGTTGGCGTCGGCAAGGCGCCGGTTTTTGCGGCGATCATCGTCGTGGTCGGCTGCTTTCAGGGCTTGCGCACCCAAGGTGGCGCCGACAGCGTGGGCCGGCAAACCACCCGCAGCGTCGTACAGGCGATCTTCCTGGTGATCGTGGCCGACGCGCTGTTCTCGATCGCCTTCAGCACGCTGCATCTCTGAGATGAACGACAGCGTCATCGACATCCGGCAGGTCACGACGCGCTTCGGCGACCACGTGGTTCATGCAGGCATCGACCTCGACGTCAAGCGTTCCGAGGTGTTCGCACTGGTCGGTGGCAGCGGCTCGGGAAAGTCCACGCTACTGCGCGAAATGATCCTGCTGCATCGGCCTGATGCCGGATCGATCCGCGTGCTCGGCATCGATCTGATGAACATCAAGGCCGGAGAGGCGCAGTCCTTGCGGCAACGCTGGGGTGTGATGTTTCAGCACGGCGGCCTCTTCGACGCCTTGACGGTGCTCGAGAACGTCGGCTTGCCCTTGCGCGAGCACACCACGCTGGACGATGCACTGATCGACGATATCGCCGCCTGGAAGATCGAGATGACGGGCCTGGTGCCCGAAGTCGGCGCGCAGTACCCCTCGGAGTTGAGCGGCGGCATGCTCAAGCGTGCCTCCCTGGCTCGTGCCCTCGCGCTCGACCCTGAACTGCTGTTCCTTGACGAACCCACCGCCGGGCTCGATCCGATCAGTGCCGATGGGTTCGACGAACTGGTGCTGACCCTGCGCGAGTTGTTCGGCCTGACCATCGTGATGGTCACCCACGACCTCGACTTGCTCTGGCGCGTGGCCGATCGCGTCGCGGTGCTGGGCGACGGTGTGGTTCAGGGCGTGGGCTCCATGGACGAACTTGCGCAGATGAAGAAGCCTTCGATACGGCCCTATTTCGAGGGTGAGCGGGGCAGGGCGGCCCGGCCACCCGGCGATACGCACGACAGCCCGCTGGGCAAGGAGGCGGCATCGAAACCAAGGTGAACTACACACTGGTCGGCGGCTTCGTGCTGATCCTGTTCACTGCACTGATTGCAGGTGCGCTGTGGCTGGCGTCGGGTGGTGCATTGCAAAAGCGCTACGACCTGTACCTTGCCATCGAAGACGAATCGGTTGCCGGCCTGAACACGAACGCGCCGGTCAAGTTCAACGGCGTGGAAGTGGGCAAGGTGCGCAACATCGCACTCGACCGGTCGAACCCCGAGCGGGTGCTGCTGTTGCTCGCGATCGAGCGCGGCACGCCAGTCAAGGAAGACACACTGGCGGTTTTGAAGACGCAAGGGCTCACCGGTATCGCCTATGTCGAACTCGGCGGCAGCACGGCGGCGTCTCCGCCCTTGCGGGCAACCGACGGGGCTGCGTATCCGGTCATCCACACCAAACCGTCACTGAGCACCCGTTTGGAGAACGTATTGACGACCGTGCTGACGAAACTCGACCGCACCTCGAGCAACATCGATGCGATCCTTAGCGATGCCAATCGCGAGGCCTTCAGCCGCACGCTGGCCGACATGGCAACCGTATCGCAGGCCATTGCGGCGCGCCGCGACAGCATCGACGAGGGCATCGTCAACGCCTCGCGCACCCTAGACCACACCGCGCAAGCCACCGCCCGATTGGGCCCATTGATCGATCAGATCGGTCGCAGTGCACAGTCCATCGACCAACTCGGTCAATCTACGGCGCAGACCAGCGCGCGGGTCGGCGAGACCGTCGATGCCGTTGGCGCGGACGTGCAGCGATTCACAGCGCAGACGCTGCCCGAACTGCAGCGCCTGCTGGGTGAACTGAATGTGCTTTCGGCCTCGCTTCGGCGCCTCAGTGAGCAGACCGAGCGCAACCCTTCGGCACTGATCCTCGGCCGCAGCCCGGTGCCGCTGGGGCCAGGCGAAACCTCGACGGAGGGCACGCCGCCGTCACCCACCCAAAAATCGACGCCATGAAGTTCATCCTTTTTCGAGCCCTGGTCGGGTGGTCGGCAGGCGCGCTCGTGCTGGGCGCGGCTGGCTGCGCCAACCTGCTGCCCAAGCCGCCCGTAGCGCCGGCCTCCTACACACTGGACAACGCCCCGAGGGCAGTGACCTCGCTGCCGCGTGATCCTGCCGTGGCCGGCACCGCGCGCCCCACCCTGGCGGTGAATCGGCCGCAAGCCTCACCGGGCTACGACAGCGTGGGGATCGTCTACACGCGCGAGTCGCAGCGGCTCGGCACCTATGCGAACAGCGTCTGGGTCGACACGCCTGCCCGGATGCTGATGCCGATGTTGGTCGCTGCGATCGAGTCGACGCGAGCCTTCCCGGCAGTTGTGCAGTCCCCGAGCGCCGCCCGCGCGGACATCGAACTGGACACCGAGATACTGCGTCTGCAGCAGGATTTCAGCAGCCAGCCCAGCCGGGTGCGTTTCAGCTTGCGCGCGAGCCTGGTCGACAGCATGACACGCCGCGTCCTGGCCAGCGAGCAGTTCGATGCGGTGGTTGACAGCACCAGCGAGGACGCGCGTGGTGGCGTTGCGGCGGCGGATGCGGCCGTGCGAAACGTAGTTAACCGTCTGGCGGCTCTGTGCAGCGAAACCGAGGTGCGCTGGAGGCTGGCGAACGATCACATCCTGGTCGAACGCAAGGGCGTTCCGCCCTGAAGCGGCGCGGCGCTGGACAGCACGTTGCGCCAATCTGTTCTGTACCTATCGAGCGAGTTGAAATCAGGCTGTTGGCGTTCCCGGGTGTCAGCCATGGGCCGGCAGGCTGAATGCCCTTTGCCGACCCACACCTTCTCGCCGGCATCGCAATTGGGCCGCCGCAGAGCCGCCTTTCGCAGCAAGGCATCGCTGGCGCTCTGCTCAGCCCTGGCATGCACCCACATCTGCCAGACGGTGACGCTTACTGCCGCGCGCTGCAACGCGTGTTCACCGAGGGCGTTAGGCTCAGGTCAGCAAAGTTGAGGGTCGTCTCGGTCTCGAGTGCGGCCCCAAGACCGTTGGCGCGCCAGCCAGCGGCCTGCGGGCAGGTGGTATCCGTGGCTTCACCGCTCTGCGCCCAAAAGCGCATGCCCGCTGCGTCGATGCTGTAGGGCGGGGAGTAGGTACCCGTGAAAACTTTCTGCCGCTTCTCGAGATCCCACACGATGAGGCCGCGCGGTTCAGGGGCCGTGCCGCTGTCCAGGATCAGCAACGCCCCTCGCAGGCCAAGGAAGTACTCGGCCCTCTCGTTGCGGATCTCGAAATCACCCGCGCTCACTACGTAGCGGCAGGCCGGGATGCTACGTCCACGCGCCGTGTATTTGATGAGGAGATCGGTTCCCACCGACTCGGTGGCTTTGGCCACCACGCGGTAGCGGCCGCCGTCGTGGCAGGCGGTTTTGCCGGCGGCGGTTGCCGCAAGTGGAATGGCAGCAAGGAGCAAAGCGGTGGCGAGGTGGGAAAGTCTCATGGGTACATCCGGGCAGGTTGGATTGAAGAATTCACCCCATGACGAACTGGCGGCGCCAGCCGTGACGCATGTCAGCGGAATTTGCCGGAACGATACGCGGAGTTCATGCAGCGGCTGGCGGCGCTGGTGCCAAGAACTCGCCTACACCGGATCCGTTTTCATGGCGTGCTCCCAGACGCGTCGAGAGCCTTGTTCGGTGCGCCATGGGGAAGGGAAAGGGCGTTGAAATGCCTATCCTCAGCCTCCTGTCTACCTAAGATAGCGGCTGGATTAGAGTCGCACGAATCCCCTCCTTGTAGTTGCCAGCCTCATGCGTCTGCGTCGTTTAGCGCTTGCCGGACTGTTGCTGCTCGCGGTGCCGCTGCCCGCGTTCGCCATCTGCAACAACCCGCAGCCGGGCTGGATGTGGAACTACGAGGGAACGCTAGGTGACACGTTGCGGATCCGCATGACGCTGATCTTCGAGGACAAGGACGTGACCGGCGTGTATTTCTACGCCTCGCAACTGAAAGACATTGCGCTGCGCGGCCGCATGATCGACGGCACGCACCTGGTGCTCGAGGAATTGGATGCCACCGGTGCCACGACGGCTCGCTTCGAGGCCGAGTTCCCCGAGAAAGACCCGAAGAGCAAGTTCGGCGACAGCGAACTCCAGTGCGAGGTGATCCGCGGCACCTGGACCAAGACCGGCGCCGGCGCCTCCCTGCCTGTCTACCTCTCGATGGAAGGCGGTACGGCCGGGTCCCTCAACAACCGGTACGAGGCGCTTGGCGTGCGGGACCCCGAGATCCTGCATCGCAACGCGCAGGCGTTCTGGCGTGCCGTGAAGAGCCAGGACCGCAAGACCGCCGCCGCGCTGATCCGCTACCCGATCCGCATCGATACCTCCGCTGGCCGCAAGCGCTATACCTCGGCCGCGCAGTTGCTTCCCGACTACGACCTGATCTTTACGCCCCGTTTCCGCAAGGAAATCGCCAACTGTCTCCCCCGCAACATGTTCGTCCGCGATCTGGGCGCGATGCTCGGCAGCGGGCAGGTGTGGTTTGGCGCTGATGGCAAGGTCACGGCGCTCAACAACTACTGACAGGGAGGCCACTGCGCATGAGGCGTTCCGCGTTACCTTTTCGTGCCGCTGCGGCTGCTGTCGTTGGACTGCTGTGTCTGTCGGCGTGCGAGCAGCACCCGGCGTCGCTGGCGTCTCCCGCCAATTCGGAGTCACGCGCTGCGCCGTCGCCGCCCGTCCCTGAACCCTCCGCGCCCGTTACCGGGGCCGATGCGCCAAATAAGCCTAAGCCCTTGATCGCGGTTCCCGCAAAGCCGGAGCCGGTCCAGGACGAGGCACCCGGCGTCAGGGCTCTCCAGGAAGGTATGCCTCCGGATGTGCGCGACTTCATCCGCCGCGCAGTGAACTGCAACCACTGGGCCGGTGAAGAGCCGTACAACGAGGAACGTCGTGCGCAGATGGCTGCGGCCGTGTCGAGCCTGCTCTGCCGCGAGCTGGATACGGACCAGAAAGAACTGCGTTCCCGCTATGCCAAAGATTCTGCGGTTCTCGCGCGTATCGCTCAATCAAGGAGGGCCCCACTTTGAAAGCCCGGCTCCTGTCCCTCCTGCTTGCCTTGATCTGTGCCTGCTCTGGGGAGCCCCAGGCACCTGCGCCTGCGCAAGCGCCTGCGGAAACGAGAGCGTCATCCGCCGAGGGTGAGCGTGTGCAGGCCTTTCTTGCGCAGTATCGGGAGCAGTTTTTCCGCGGCCTGCCTAACGCAACCCAGGCCGCCGCGCTCGCGCCGCACTTGAGCCCACGCCTGAACGGCCTGCTCCGCGATGCGCTTGCGGGCCAGCAGGCCTACAAGGCCAGGTACCCCAGCGACAAGCCGCCGATGATCGACGGTGATATCTTCTCCAGCCTTTTCGAGGGTGCATCCAGCGGCGAAATAGATGCCGTCGAGGAGGCGGACGGTCATGTCGCGGTGCGCGTGAAGTACACCTATAGCGATCCTGAAACCCACAAGGTGATCGAGACGTGGCCGGATCGCTTCTTGCTGATCCAAGATGGATCCCGGTGGTTGATCGACGACCTTGAATACCTCGGGGGCTGGGATTTCGCACCGCGCGGCCGCCTTTCGGCCGCACTCACCGAAACAGCGGCGCTGGGTAAATGAGCGGGCGACCCGCTCGATAACGCCCTGAGGCTGGAATTCCACGGGGTCCGCCGGGGCGTTGGCGCCGG
>CANHNO010000085.1 GCA_947462065.1 Burkholderiales bacterium
AGCCCCAGCGAATAAGCCACCAGGTCGCCGCTCCAATCGGCCGGATCGAACTGAGCCTGGTAAATCAGGCCACCGGAACTGGTGACTCGCGACGTCGAGATGGCGCCACCTGCAATGCTGTTGGCCTCCGACGCGACGTTGGCGAAGATCTCGTCGAGCGCCGCCAGCACGGTGTCTGCAGAACTCGACAGGAAATAGTTCCTGGCTTCCTTCAAAGGCTCACTCGCCTGCCTCTGCCAGTTCACATTGGAGGTGTCCGGGACGACGTTGCCACTTGGGTCCAGCTTCTTATACGGATCGCCGGTCCCGGTCACGTCCTTGAAGCCGCCGTACTTCGCCGACAGGTAAAACTGGTTGCTGTTGCGATGCGTGCTAGGCAGCGTCTGCTGCCCGAACTCATTGACGTCGAGCCAATAGGTGGTGACACGCATACCAGGACGCCGTGGATCTGCTGAATCTGCTGAACTAGGCCACGAGGTCCATTGCGACCCGCGAATGTCTTGGGTGTTGGCCCAATAGGAAGCACCGACGACGAAGTAGGTCGCATCTGTGCTCGGCACCGACTCGGTTTCCATCGCCCTTGTGCTGAAAAAAGTATTCGTGGCGGTGTTTGGGTTGCTGGTAGTGCGGGAGCCACCTTTGCCGTCGATATAGCCGACTGCGGTATTCGTCTCGAAGCCGTCAACCACTCTCGTCCAAGCGTAAAAATCGGGTTCGTTACCGGGCACGTTCGGATCTCGCTTTGCGTCTCCATTGACAGCAGATGGATTACCCGGGATGTACCTGTCCCTGTTGGCGTTCACATCGCCGATGCCGACGATGTTGTTCTTGAAGCAGGAGTAGTCAGTGGTACCGGTGGCCGCCGGGTGTGGGTCTGTGTACGCAGGGTAGTCGGAGTAGACCACCGGGAAACCGTCACGCAAGGTGTTGTCGATGCCAAACATCGCGTTGGTTGTGCTGCTACTGCCCACCAGCGTCGGCGGTAGTCCCTGAAGGTAGCGCAGGCTCTCGTAGTACAGCTCGCCCACTGGGTCGCGCCTTTTGTACTGCCCGAGGACACCGGTGCGACCGAACTGGTTCAGGTAGTTGATCACGCCACTGATCGGCTGGTTCGGTCGGTTGCTCCAGGCGCCACTGTTGGGAGCGGTGACACCGTCGGGATTGGTCACGAAAACCCCCGTGTCTGGATCCCACTCCTGCGCCGCATTGGTGCCTGAGATCAGCGAGAAGTTGGCGTCGTAGGCGCGCGGGCCGACGTACTTCATCGGGGCGCGCAGCACACCGCCGTACCGCTGCGTGGAGTCGTTGTTGTCGTTCAGGTACCCGAAGGCCGCCACGCGAACGCGGTCGCTGTACTTCTGCAGGTTGCCGACCGGCTTGTAGTTACCGTTCGGGTAGCGCGAGCAGAGGTTGGTGCGCGGATCGGTCAGCACGCCCGCGGTGGATTCACAGACCTGGACGCGGCTGTAGAAGAAATTGTCCCGGGTCAGGGTCGCCGATGAGAGTGGTGCGGTCCAGGGGCCGGTGTAGTCGCTAATGCGGCACTCCTTCGCGACAGCAGGCCGCGGGTCGATGACGGTGCCGCTCATCGTGCTGCTGCACACGATGCCGCCGGACGCAGGCAGCACCAGCCAGCTGTTCCCGCTGCCACTGCTGCTCCCGTAGGCTACTAGCTTGCGGCCCGTGAAAGCGCATGTGCCACCGTCTGAGGCGCAAGTCGTCCAGGTGCCACTGGGCAGAGCGCCGCTGACCTGCGTCGGAGTGCCATACAGGGGGATGCCAAGGTTGCCGTTGTTGCCGGGGGATGCGCAGCTGCCCGTACTTTGTGTACCGAAGTAAATGCGATTCAGGCAGTTGGCCACATTGAGCATGCCCGTGAAGCCGCTCGGCAGCAAAGAAGCAGGCACCGCTCCCGCCGCATCCGTGCTGGCGATCCGCTTCGAAGGAAAGTTGGTGCCGTTCCAGAAGTTGGTGTTGTTGTTGGCCGAGTTGCCGGGCAGCACGGCCCGTTGCAAAACCGTGAGAGAGGTGGTGTCGACCACGCGGTCCCCGCCCGTCAGGCCCAGGCGCAGCACGTCAACGGCCGAACTGGTCGCCCAGTTCATGAAATTGCCGCTGAAGCCCGAGCCGCCGCAGGTGCGGTTGGTGGCGGCGCCGCTGCGCTCGAAATAGCGCAAGTTCACATCACTGAGATTTGCATCGCCACGGTTGTAGACATAGCAGCTTTCGGTATCGAAGTAACCGACGTACTTGTTGGTGGACAAATAGCTGGCGTCACTGCTGGTATTCGGCGTGCCGACGTACTGCGCACCGACGGTCGGGAATTCCACCGACAGCGCCAATGTCAGCGTGGGCTTGGCGCGCGCGCCGCGGGCATACAGGGGTTCGGGGGACAGGCTCACCGTCGGCGGCAGGGACGGCGTGGTCTGCGCCGAGACCATCGCCAGACCGGCAGCGCACAGCGCGGGCAACACCACCCAGCGCGTCAGCGGGCTCGCTGCCATCGAATAGAACAGGTTCATGGTGCGTGACGACATGGTCAACCCTTCTCTTTCCGGAACACCATCTGAAGCACGACTTGCACATCGACGCGCGGGCCGAAGCCTATGGCGGTGACGCGGTACATCTTCGGCACCTGCCCGCCCGCGGCGTTGTTACCCTGGGCCTGATCGTCGATCAGTTCGATGATGTAGCGCGGACGGCGTGCCGGCCGGATGCCGTCGCCCGCGTCGAAGCTGCGAGCGGTGAACTGTCCGAACTCGACGGTGCGCGCGCTGTTGGTCGTGTCGAGAAAGTCGACACGTGCCCAGACCGGCTTGTCGGTGTCTGCGTACGGGACGCACAGCCCACGCGTCGTGGTGTCGGAGCTGCAGCCCGAGACAAAGATCCCGTCATTGCCCTGCGCGAACTGGGCGGTGCGGCTGTTGACGGCGGTGTTGGGCCCGCGGATGTCGAACTCGGCATCCATCAGCGCAGCTTCGGCAGCTTGTGAGGCGATGAGGTAATCGCGGTCGTAACGCGCGGTGCGCTCGCTGAGCAGCGCGATCTGCGCACCGCCGACGCCGAGCACGACGACGACCAGGAGGATCAGCATCACGACGACCAGCGCGATACCGCGCTGTGCGGGTCGCGCGGATGATGAAGTGCGGTGACGTTTCATGCTCACGGACTCCAGGTGGGCGGCGTCACGTACTGCCGATTGCGCAGGTGCACGGTGAACACCATGTTCTGGCGCAGTCGGCCGTCGGCAGCAACCGTCAATCGGGACAGCGTGTCATTGGCCGCATCCGTGAACCCGGGACCCAGTACGTCGTAACTCTGGCCGCTCGCGGCACGGTCGACGGCAGAGTTCCGATCACCGCGCAGCAACAGCCCGATGTGCACACTGCGCACGCGCCGCCAGTTGTCCATGGTGGCGTTGGCATTGCCGGTCACCGTCATCTGGGAAGCTCGCAGGTAGCGGTCGGGGACATCATCGAAGCCGACGCTTCCGACCGCAGGTGGCGCAGCGTTCGGCGTCAGGTTGTCCACGCCGTACAGCACCTGGAAGCTTTCGACGCCCTGCATCAAGGGCACGGTCTGCCAGTCGCCGGTCGAGTCGCGGTAGGTGCAGGCCAGCGTCGGTTCACCGGAGGCGCCACGGGCCACGTGGAAGATGCTGTAGGCCGGCACATCGCCGTCCATTTCGTTGGCGCCGGAGCAGTTGATCATCGAACCATCGCCGGCTGCCGCACCGGCGCGGCCATCGCCCCAGTAGCGCACGACGAGGATGTCGCTGCCGTTGACACAGCTGGTGTCTGCGACGCTGCCGCATCCGCTGCTGCGGTTGCCACTGACGAGTCCGGCCGGCAGCGTCAGGCTGCCGACCAGGGCATTGTCGAATCCGACGATCCCCGGATTCTGGTCACCGTTGATGTCGCCACAGGGCTGGCCCGAGCCTGTGCAAAAGTAGCGCCAGGCGCTGGCCACGGTGCCGTCGCGGTGGCTTTCATAGCCGGCCTGGATGACGACACGCTGGATCAGGTTGGTGGCAAAGCGGGCGTTCTCGCGCAGCTGCGAGGACTGGTCCACCGAGGTGAAGCCCTGGCGGCCGATCAGCAGAGCGGCCACGGCAGCGAGCGTCACCAGCAAGCCCAGGGTGACCGCGACCAGCATTTCGACCAGCGTCAAGCCAGCCTGGCGCGAGAGCTGGCGTACCGGAGTTGATGTGAGGTGGCGAGTGCTCATGTTGCACTGCCCGCAATCAAGGGAAGGACGACGGCAGGACGACTGCCCGCCGACGTGGCTTTCAGAGGCCCTTCGGATGTCGAAAGCGCCTGTTGAGTCCAGCCGATCTTCACCACCAGAGTCTCACCCGGGGTATTCGGGCAATCCCAATCGGGCAGCCCGCTGGACGATTGGTACGGCGTGTCGTCGAAGCAGACCACCACCCGCGCCTGAGGCAACGCGGCGCTGACGCGCGCCAGCCACTGATTCATGTCGAACTGGGCGGCGTCCTTGGGGGTGGCGCAGGACCCGGTGAAGCAATTGACGGTGATCGTTGGGGCGGTCCCGGTGTAGTTGGCAATCAGGTAGGGGTTGTCTGTGGTCGAGGTGGCCAGCGCCACATCCTTGTTGCCGCGCATCAAGTCAGCCAGCTCCCGGCCCAGCGCGATCGCGGTCGACTGGTTGCGCGCGGCACGATTGGACTGCAGCGCGGCCGCCTGCATGCCGACCACGCCGAGCACGCCGAACGACAGCACGACGATCGCCACCAGGATTTCCACGAGGGTGAAACCGAGTGCTGCGCCGGCAAGCGGCGCGCGAGAACGGAGCCAACGGACATGAGCGGTATTCATGCGCCGATTGTTGCGACGCGCTGCGTCGCGTGCGAGGAACGGGCAGCCGTTGGTCTGCCGTCATGGGCCGTTCGTCGGCCGAGCAGGAGCTCAGCGCGTCAAAACGGTAATAGTTGGCGCGGGAGCTGGCTGGTGAGCTGGTCGCCGAACAGTCGCGCGTGCTCGCGCAAGGCAAAGCGGTCGGTCATGCCGGCGATGTAGTCGGTGATCGCCAGTTGGAGCGGGATGCGCGCCGCATGTGACGGCGGCATCTGATCGGGCGCTTCGAGGTAGGCATGAAACAGGTCGCGCACGACCTGCCGCACCACATCGTTGGCGGCCACCACCCGCGGGTGCTGGTACAGCTGCAGGCGCAGGAGCGCCTTGAGCTCAGCCGAATCCGCCGACACCTCGTCGCTGCACGCCACCAAGGCGGGGGCCAGCGCGACCGCGGTGGGATCGACCGGCGCGTGTTGTGCAATGCGTGCGCTCGAAGCGGCGATCAGGTCACCGACCTGGTGCGACAGCATGCGCCGAATCACCTCAAAGAGCAGCCGGCGCCCGTCGGCCTGAGGGTGCTCGGCCACAACTTCCTGATGGAAGCGCTCGAAAAATGGCAGCTCGAGCAGCTGCGCAAGGTCCAGCAGACCGGCCCGCACACCATCGTCAATGTCGTGCGCGTTATAGGCGAGCTCATCAGCGACATTGCACAGCTGGGCCTCGAGACTGGGACGCGTGCGCTGCAGAAAGCGCAAGCCCACCCCACCCGGCTCGGCACACTCGAGCGCCAGTGCATGCCGCTGCGAACAGTGCTTCAGGATGCCTTCGCGAGCCTCATAGCTGAGGTTCAGTCCGTCGTGCGTCAGGCATTGCTGCTCAAGCTGATCGACCACCCGCAGGCTTTGCGCGTTGTGCTCAAAGCCCAGGCTGCTGGAGTCTGCGGCGCGAACGCAATCGTCGAGCGCATGCTGTCCGGCGTGCCCAAATGGGGTGTGTCCGAGGTCATGCGCGAGAGAAATCACTTCGCACAGGTCTTCGTTGAGCCTCAGGGCTCTTGCAATTGACCGCGCCAGCTGCGCGACTTCCAGCGAGTGGGTGATGCGCGTACGGAAGAGGTCTCCCTCGTGGTTGAGAAAAACCTGTGTCTTGTAGGCCAGTCGACGAAACGCAGTGCTGTGGATCACACGGTCACGGTCGCGCTGGAACACGGTCTGACTCGCTGCATCGGGTTCCGGGAACCGACAGCCTCGGCTGCGTTCGGGCCAACTGGCGTACGGTGCGAGACCCGCGGCTGAAAGCGTGCTCACACCGTGTTGGCGTCAATCACCTCGGCCACCAGCGCGTCGTCGGCGTGGTGGAGGCTGGCCTGACCTGGCGCATCGATCAGCACGAAGCGGATCTGGCCGGACTCCGACTTCTTGTCGATGCGCATCAATTCGAGGTAGCGGGCTGCGCCGAGGCGGGGCCCTCGGGTCGGCAACCCTGCGCGTTCAATCAGCCTGGCAATGCGCGCCGCATAAGTGGCATCGATCAGGCCGCAACGCACCGATAGTTCCGCTGCCATCACCATGCCGCAGCCGACCGCTTCGCCGTGCAGCCACGCGCCAAAGCCGAGCCCGGCCTCGATCGCATGCCCGAAGGTGTGGCCGAAATTGAGGATGGCACGCAGACCCGATTCGCGCTCGTCCTGACCAACGACCCACGCCTTGATCTCGCAGGATCGCCGCACGGCATGCGCGAGCGCCAGCTTGTCGCGCGCGCGCAGCGCATCGATGTGCTGCTCGATCCAGCCGAGAAAATCGTCGTCGGCAATCGGTCCATACTTGATGACCTCGGCAAGTCCGGCCGAGATTTCTCGATCAGGCAGGGAGTCCAGCGTGTCCAGGTCGGCGATCACACGCAGCGGTTGGTAGAACGCGCCAATCATGTTCTTGCCCGCCGGGTGGTTGATGGCGGTCTTGCCGCCGACCGACGAATCGACCTGCGCGAGCAGTGTGGTCGGCACCTGCACATAGGCGACGCCACGCATGTAGCAGGCCGCGGCAAAGCCGGTCATGTCACCGATCACGCCACCGCCCAGCGCATAGAGCACTGCCTTTCGGTCGAAACCATCGCCGAGCAGCCGGTCGAAGATCAGGTTCAGCGTCTCAAAGTCCTTGTGCGCTTCGCCATCCGGCAAGGCGATCGTGCACACGCGCGTGTGGTGTTTGGCGAGCGCGCGCTGCAGCCGCGCGGCATAGAGTGGTGCAACGGTGGTGTTGGTGACGATCAGCGCCTCGGATGTCCCCGCACCGCAGGCGACGGCATCCGGGTGATCGAGCAACCCACAGCCGATCTGGATGTCGTAGCCGCGGTCAACCAGCTCGATGCGGAGCTGTGTGGTCGGTGGGAGGTTTGATGATGAGAGCGGTGGCGACAGCGGCATGGTCGTATTTTGCCGTGCCGCGCTTCGAACCAAGCGAAGCGCTCAGTGGATCAGCGGTTCGATTCCATCGACAGGCGATGGCACCAGGTCGATCGGCAACACCCCGGCCAGCTCGAGTTGCATCAGCAGCATGTTGACGAGGTTGTGCACCGAGGGACGCCCCGTCTCGATGACGAAATGCGCCACGCTGTGATAGAGAGGGTCGCGCTCCTGGAACAGCGCGCGCAGACGTACCAGCGGATCGGCGACCTGCAACAAGGGGCGCTGCGTGTCATGCCGAAGTCGGCGAAACAATTCTTCCGGCGTGGAGCGCAGATAGATCGCAGTGGTGTGCCGGTGCAATGCATGGCGATTGGCATCGCGCAACACCACCCCACCACCCGTGGCCAGCACACCGCGGTCAGCACGCACGAGATCGGCGATCACTTCCTGCTCGACATCGCGAAAGCGCTCTTCGCCTTGAGCATCGAAGAACTCGCGGATGCTGCAGCCGATCTGCCGTTCGATGACCGCATCGCTGTCACTGAAGGGCACACCCAGCCTCCGTGCCAGATTCCGCCCGACAGTCGATTTGCCGCCACCGGGCATGCCGATCAAGCTAACGAACATGACGCCCTGCAGACAGGCTGACGCAGTGCGAGCCTGCTCAGCGAGCAGCCGTGCGTTCGCTGACGACCTTCGGTGTCAGGAAGATCAGCAGTTCGGTTTTTCTGGAGGAGTTGGTCCGGGACTTGAACAGGTTGCCGACCACCGGGATGTCGCCCAACAAGGGCACTTGCACCACATCGGATCGGTCGGTCTGCTCGAAGATGCCACCGATCACGACCGTGCCGCCGTTTTCAACCAGAACCTGCGTTTGAATCGACTTGGTGTCGATGGACGGCACGTTGTTGGTCACAGCGCCGACGCTGTCCTTGTTGACGATGACGTCCAGGATGACGTTGCCCTCGGGAGTGATCTGCGGCGTCACATCCAGCTTCAAGGTCGCATCGACGAATTCGACCGATGTGGCACCGCTGGAGGTTGCGCGCTGGTATGGAATCTTCGTGCCCTGCTGAATGATGGCCTTGATCTGATCGGCTGTCACGATGCGCGGACTCGAAACCACCTTGCCGCGGCCATCGGCTTCAAGCGCTGACAGTTCCAGGTTCAGGAACCGGTTCAGGCCGGACCCGAACAGCGACAACGCAAAGGTCGCCGGCTGGAACCCGCCTTGCGCAGAGGCCGGAAGGTTGAGGAAATTGGTGTCGTTGAGCAGGGGCACGCTGCCAGTCTGGCCTGTGCGGTTGGCGACCACGTTCAGGTTGCCGCCGATCGCAAGCCGCTGGCTACCCCCGACGCCGAAGCCTGCATTGCTGCCAGTGCGTGCGTCATTGACGCCGAGGCGCACTCCCAGCGAGCGGCCGAAGGAATCGTCCGCTTCGACGATGCGGGCCTCAATAAGCACCTGACGCACCGGGATGTCGATCTTCGCAATCAGTTCCTGGATTTCCTGCAGCTTCGACGGGGTGTCGCTGACGAACAGCTGGTTGGTGCGGGTCTCAAAGAGCACGCTACCGCGCGGCGACAGGATGCGCGTGGTGGTCGAGCCACTGCTGCCACCACCGCCACCTTGGCCGGAATTCTGTCCGGTGAGGCCACGCGCAATTTCCTCGGCCTTGGTGTAGTTCAACTGGAAGGCCTGGGTGCGAACCGGCTCGAGGGCGGCAATCTGCAGCTTCGATTCAAGGTCGGCCTTTTCCTTCGCGGCGAGTTCGTCTTTCGGTGCAATCAGGATCACATTGCCTGATTTACGCAGCCCCAACCCCTTCGCCTGCAGGATGATGTCGAGCGCCTGATCCCAGGGCACGTCCTTCAGACGCAAGGTCACGTTGCCTGTCACGGTGTCACTCGTGACGACGTTGAAGTTGGTGAAGTCGGCAATCACTTGCAGCAACGCACGCACTTCGATGTTCTGGAAGTTCAGTGACAGCTTTTCACCGGCAAAGCCGGGGCCCTGCGTCAACTTGTTCGGATCGATCTTCTGGGCACGGACCTCAACCACAAACTGGTTGTCGCTCTGGTAGGCGCTGTGCTCCCAATCACCACGCGGCTCGATCACCATGCGAACGCGGTCACCGATCTGCACTGTAGAGACGGTTTGCACTGGCGTGCCGAAGTCGGTCACGTCCAGACGACGCCGCAGCGAATCGGGCAGGCTCGATTGCAGGAACTCGACGACCAGGCCTTTGCCTTGCTGGCGGATGTCGACACCAACCTGGCTGTTAGCCAGGTCAACCACCACGCGGCCGGATCCATCTGCACCACGGCGGAAGTCGATGTCCTTGACTGGCAACTGCTGACGATTCTGGGGCTCGGCAAACCGGGTGAGCGGTTGAGTCGCGGTACCCGTGGCGCTGGCCACCTCCGGCGAGGCACTCGATTCAAGCACGATCACAAGCGCCTTGCCTTGCAGTTCTGCGCGATAGGTAGCCGGCTGACGAAGATTCAGAACCAGGCGCGTACGCTCATCGGATTGCGCGATGTTGACCGAACGCAAGTTGCCCTGATTGACATCCACCACCGGCTTGCCGGTTGCGTTGCCCACGCCAGGCAGGTCAATGGCGATACGGGGCGGCGTCTGCACGGCGAAGCCCTTCGGCAGCGCTGCCAGCGGCTCCGACAACTCTATCCGGATGACTTCGGATCCTGCTTGCAGCGAACTGTTGATTGACTGGATCGCGCTCTGCGCCAGCGCGGAGAAAGAAGCGCCGCACAACAACGCCAGCGTCCACAGACGCGCCCGCCATTCAATTCCCATGTTCATTTTGTCCTGCATGGCATTCATCGAGCGTTCTCCTGGAGTTGGATCGAACTGGTGCGCTCGATCCATTCACCTGATGCGTCCTGCACGATCTCCCGGAGGGACATATCGGTTTCTGTGATCTTGATGATCTTTCCGTAGTTCTGGCCGAGGTAATCGCCCAGCTTGACCTGGTACAGCAGCTTGTCAACCTTCAACAGCACGAACGGCTGCTTGCCACGCGTGACGCTGCCGACCATCGTGACGCTGTCCAGCGGATACGCTTCCAGCGGCTCGGGACGACGGTTGATTTCCGACTGCAGCAGTGAATTTGGCTGACGCGACTCCTGCTTGATCGCCACCGCGAGCTTTTGGTTGCTGAATGGCTCCACCACCTCGCCGGCCGTGTAGGGCTGCGGGTCGAATTTCTTCGGTGGTGAGATCGGCTGCACGTTGGGCTTGACTTCCTTGCGCTGCTGATCGATCCACTGGGCCAGTTCCTGCTGCTCACCGCTGCAAGCGGCGAGCAGTGCGGAACAGCAGATCAGGACTGCGCCAACGCGACAAATGCGATGGCCGCTCATGGTTTTCCACCCGGCTTCTTGACTGCTTTGGCTTTGCGCATCGACTCAAGTTCACTCGCGTCGAGATAGCGATAGGTCCGCGCCGTCGCCTCCATCACGAGGACATCACCGCCACCGCGATTGCCTTCGATAGAGATGTCGTGCAGCGTGACGATGCGAGACAGGTTCGACACGTCGGCGG
>CANHNO010000086.1 GCA_947462065.1 Burkholderiales bacterium
GGGATCCTTCGGGTACGGCCCTGGGCCGTTGACGTCAGTTCCGGCGTCGAGGTCGCCAAAGGCGTGAAGGACGCTGCGGCGATGCGCCGGTTTTGCGAGCAGGTGCGAGAGGCGGATGCCCGCATCGCCGCGAATGCAACCTGAAGAATGACCAAGATGCTTGCCACTCCGTTTGATTACCACCAGCCCGACGCGAGCGGGCACTTCGGCCCCTATGGCGGTACCTTCGTTGCTGAAACGCTTATTCACGCGCTTGATGAGCTGAAGGAGGCCTACGCCGTGGCCCAGGCCGATCCGGCCTTCATGGCGGAGTTCCGCAGCGAACTGGCGCATTTCGTCGGCCGGCCCAGCCCGGTTTATCACGCAGCGCGTATCAGCCGCGAACTGGGCGGTGCGCAGATCTACCTGAAGCGCGAAGACCTGAACCACACCGGCGCGCACAAGATCAACAACACCATCGGCCAGGCGATGCTCGCGCGTCGCATGGGCAAGCCGCGGGTGATCGCCGAAACCGGTGCTGGCCAGCACGGCGTTGCCACCGCCACCATCTGCGCGCGTTACGGGCTGGAGTGCGTGGTCTATATGGGCAGCGAGGACGTCAAGCGCCAGTCGCCCAATGTCTACCGCATGAACCTGCTCGGTGCTACGGTGGTGCCGGTCGAATCGGGCAGCAAGACCCTCAAGGATGCGCTCAACGAGGCGCTGCGCGATTGGGTCACCAACGTCGAGAACACCTTCTACATCATCGGTACCGTGGCCGGGCCGCACCCGTATCCGATGATGGTGCGAGACTTCCAGCGCGTCATCGGCGATGAATGCTTGGTGCAGATGCCCGAGATGATCGGTGGCCAGCCCGATGCGGTGATCGCTTGTGTCGGCGGCGGCAGCAACGCGATGGGCATCTTCTACCCCTACATCGAGCACACCGGCACCCGGCTGATCGGCGTCGAGGCGGCAGGCCTGGGCATCGAGACGGGCCGCCATGCAGCATCGCTGTCTGCCGGCTCGCCCGGCGTGCTGCACGGCAACAGAACCTACCTGCTTCAGGACGCCAACGGCCAGATCATCGAGACGCATTCGGTGTCTGCTGGCCTCGACTATCCCGGTGTCGGCCCCGAGCACGCTTATCTGAAGGATATCGGTCGCGCCGAGTACGTCGGCATCACCGACGACGAGGCGATGGCGGCGTTCCACGTGCTGTGCCGCACCGAAGGCATCATCCCGGCGCTCGAATCGAGCCATGCGCTGGCTTATGCGATGAAGATCGCACCGACCATGCGCAAGGACCAGAGCCTGCTGGTCAACCTTTCGGGCCGCGGCGACAAGGACATCGGCACGGTAGCCGACCTGTCCGGCGCGAACTTCTACTGCCGGCCGTCGTGCCGGGGTGAAACGGTGAAGACCGGCGCCGCCCCGGTCAAGGGACCGGAAACGAAAGCAAAAACACAGTGAAAGCCCAGAGATGAGCCGTATTGCCGCCACATTCGAGGCGCTGCAGCGCGATCGGCGCAAGGCCCTGATCCCGTTCATTCATGCTGGCGATCCGCACGCCGAGAGCACGGTCAACATCCTGTGCGCGATGGCTGAGGCCGGTGCGGATGTCATCGAGCTCGGCGTGCCGTTTTCGGACCCGATGGCCGACGGCCCGGTGATCCAGAAGGCCGCCGAGCGCGCGCTGGCCAAGGGCATCGGCATGCCTCAGGTGCTGGACTACGTGCGGCGTTTCCGCGAACGCAACACCACCACGCCCGTCGTGCTGATGGGCTACGCGAATCCGGTCGAGCGCTACGGTGTCGACCGCTTCGTGGCCGATGCGAAGACGGCAGGCGTCGATGGCGTGTTGGTAGTCGACTACCCGCCGGAAGAGTGTGAGGCCTTCGCTCGCACGCTGCACAGCCACCAACTGGACCCGATTTTTCTGCTGGCGCCCACCTCGACAGTTCAGCGCATGAAGGATGTAGGTCGCATCGCCAGTGGCTACGTCTACTACGTGTCGCTGAAGGGCGTGACCGGTGCCGGTCACCTCGACATCGGTGCCGTGGCTGACATGCTGCCGCGCATCCGCGAGCATGTGCATGTGCCAGTCGGCGTTGGTTTCGGCATCCGCGATGCCGCGTCGGCCAAGGCCGTGGCCGCGGTGTCTGACGCGGTCGTGATCGGTTCGGCACTGGTACAACTGCTGGAACACGAAACTCCGGATCATGCGCCCGCAGTCGCCGGTCGTTTCATTGCCGAGATCCGAACGGCTCTCGACACCCTGACAGGAGAACGCCCATGAGCTGGCTCGAAAAACTGCTGCCCTCGAAGATCCAACCGACGGATCCCAATGAACGCCGCACTGTGCCGGAAGGCCTGTGGGTCAAGTGTCCGTCGTGCGAAACGGTGCTCTACAAGACCGACCTTGAGCAGAACATCAACGTCTGCCCGAAGTGCACCCACCACCACCGCATCGGCGCGCGCGCGCGGCTCGATGCCTTTCTCGACCCCGAGGGCCGCTACGAGATCGGGCAGGAAGTGGTGCCGGTCGATGCGCTGAAATTCAAGGACAGCAAGAAGTACCCGGAGCGGCTCAAGGAAGCGCTCGAATCCACTGGCGAAACCGACGCGCTGGTGGTGATGGGGGGCGCGATCCATAGCATCCCGGTGGTCGCCGCCTGCTTCGAGTTCCAGTTCATGGGCGGCTCGATGGGCTCGGTGGTCGGCGAACGTTTTGTGCGC
The DNA here is from genome assembly GCA_947462065.1 of Burkholderiales bacterium. Taxonomy (GTDB): domain Bacteria; phylum Pseudomonadota; class Gammaproteobacteria; order Burkholderiales; family Burkholderiaceae_C; genus PBB1. The sequence continues at coordinate 2,719 of CANHNO010000086.1, forward strand.
GGCGTCGAGACCGCCGTCGAGCAGAAGACGCCGTTCATCAGCTTCACCGCCACCGGCGGCGCCCGCATGCAGGAAGGGCTGCTGAGCCTGATGCAGATGGCCAAGACCAATGCCTCGCTGACCCGTCTGGCCAAAGCGAAGCTGCCGTACATCAGCGTGCTGACCGACCCGACCATGGGTGGCGTCTCCGCCAGCTTCGCCTTCATGGGCGACGTCGTCATCGCCGAGCCAAAAGCGCTGATCGGCTTTGCCGGCCCGCGTGTGATCGAGAACACCGTGCGCGAGAAACTGCCCGAGGGCTTCCAGCGCGCCGAATTCCTGCTGCACACCGGCGCGATCGACATGATCGTGGACCGTCGGGAACTGCGCACGTCGATCGCCAAGATGATCGCCATGCTGCAGCGCCAAAGCGCTGACGCGATCGCCTGACGCCGGGCCTGGGACTTAAACGCTGTTGTCTTCATTGCCCACGACGCTCGCCGGCTGGCTGGCACGCTGCGAACAGCTGCACCCGAAAGACATCGACATGGGCTTGCACCGTGTCGAGCAGGTGCGAGCGCGCCTGGACCTGACCTTCAGCGTGCCACTGATCGTGGTGGCCGGCACCAATGGAAAAGGCTCGACCTGCGCGATGCTCGAGTCGATCGCACTGCGCGCTGGCTACCGAGTCGGGTTGTACTCAAAGCCGCACCTGGTGCACTTCGAGGAGCGCTGCCGCGTCAACGGCGAGATGGTCAGCGCGGCGGATCTGCTCCCGCACTTCGAGGCGGTCGAGCGCTCGCGCGGTGACACCGGGCTGACCTACTTCGAGTTCACGACGCTTGCCATCGCGCGCCTGCTGTCGCAGGCGCCGCTCGATCTGGTGATCCTGGAAGTCGGCCTCGGCGGCCGGCTCGACGCCGTGAATGTGTTTGACGCCGACTGCGTGGTGATCACCAGCATCGATCTCGACCACACGGAATACCTCGGCCCGGACCGCGAATCCATCGGGCGCGAGAAGGCCGGCATCATGCGCGCCGGCCGGCCGGTGGTGGTCAGCGACCCGGTGCCGCCGCAGAGTGTGATCGACCGCGCCCGCGAGTTAAGTGCAGATCTGCGTCGATTCGGCGTCGATTTCAACCACTCCGGCGATCCGCAGCAGTGGGCCTGGGCGGGGCGCCGCAAGCGCTACAACGGTCTCGCGTATCCCGGGTTGCGCGGCGCCAATCAGTTGATCAATGCGTCGGGTGCGCTCGCTGCCTTTGAAGCGCTCGGAGATCGCCTGCCGATCACCGCGCAGGCAGTACGCCAGGGCTTCGCGACGCTTGACCTGCCGGGCCGCTTCCAGATCGTGCCGGGCCAGCCGACGCTGGTGCTCGATGTCGCGCACAACCCGCATGCGGTCGCCGCGCTGGCACAGAATCTTGATCGCATGGGCTTCCATCCGCGCACCCACGCGGTGTTCGGTGCGATGCACGACAAGGACTTGAGCGCAATCTTCCAGCGCGTGGCGCCGCTCGTCGATTCGTGGTGCTTCACCGACCTGCCGACCGCGCGTGCGGCGACGGCCGTGCAACTGCAAACACTGTTCGAATCTCTGTCGCCAACCTTGAAGAAGCCGGGCGGCGACGCCGTTTTGCTGTCGACGCATCACGACCCACAGACCGCGCTGCAACACGCGCTGGAGCGGGCTGACCCGGCCGATAGAATCGTTGTGTTCGGGTCGTTTCTCACCGTGGGTGGCGTCCTCCATCACGGCTTGCCCCGGCTGGGCAGCTCGCACAGCGTCTGACTCCTTCCCATACCGATGGCACTGTCCGATTTCTTCAAGCGCAGGCCTGCCGACGAGGTGGGATCCGGCCGCAGTGGGCGACCCTTGGGCTCGGCCGATGCCGTCCAGAAGGTTCGCGCCCGAACCCGGCAACGCTTGATCGGCGCGGTGGTGTTGCTGACCCTTGGCGTGATCGGCTTCCCGTTGTTGTTTGAATCGCAGCCGCGGCCGATCCCGGTGGACATCCCGATCGAGATTCCGAAGTCCGACGGCGCGCCCGCCCTGCCGCTGCCCGCGCCCCGCGCCGATTCAGCGAATGCATCTGCGCAGGCTGCGGCCGAGTCCACCGTGGCCTCGGGCGTCGTGACCCGAGATGTGCCGTCCGAGCCGGTGCCCGATGCCGAGGCGGTGGTGGTATCGGCGCCAGAGGTGCCCGCCAGCGCCGCGCCGGCCATGCCAGCGGCGCCAGTGATTGCGGCTGCGATAACGCCAGCCAAGGCTGCCGCCACCGCAGCGAAGCATCCCGCTACGGCCGAGCAAGCCGCTTCGGTTGCCTCATCAGCCAAGGCTGCATCTGCCTCCGCGACTCAATCCGATGATGCTGCCCGCTTTGTCGTGCAGGTAGGTGCTTTCGCAGACCCCGCTTCGGCGCGTGAGGTTCGCCTGAAGTTGGAAAAGCTGGGCCTGAAGACCTACACCCAGGTCGCGGAGACGCCGACAGGCAAGCGCATCCGGGTTCGGCTGGGGCCCTTTGCCACCCGTGCCGAGGCCGACAGGGTGCAGGCGCGGGCGAAAGCGGCGGGCATCGCGGCGGTGGTGCTGACGCTTTGATCCCTGGTCTGCCACGGCCGCATCCGTCGGCAGTCTTCTGTCGGGCACGATGACCGGAACCTGGAACGCGGCAGACCTCGCCATGCTGGCCGTGCTGCTGCTGTCGATGGTGGTCGGCGTCTGGCGAGGGCTGACTTTCGAACTGATGTCGCTGCTGGGCTGGTTCGCCGCGTACCTGGCCGCGCAGTGGTTCCATGCTGACGCCGCACCCTATCTGCCGATTGGTTCACCGGGGTCGCCACTCAACCACGCCGCAGCCTTCACGCTGACCTTCATCGGCGCGCTCATTGCATGGGGGCTGCTGGCTCGGCTGTTGAAGATGCTGATTCACGCCACACCTCTGAGTGGTGTCGATCGCCTGCTGGGCGCTGCATTCGGCCTCTTGCGTGGCGGAGTGCTGCTGCTAGCGGTGGCGGCGGTGGTCACGCGCACGCCGTGGGTCGAGACGCCGACCTGGCAGCATTCCGTTGGCGCGGCTTGGTTGAAAGCCGTGATCACCGGGCTGAAGCCGACGCTGCCGGCAAGCCTCGCTGATCACCTTCTGATCTGAAGCGGCTCCGAGACCCCCGACAATCGGGGTGTAGTCGAATCGGCCTTGGGCCGCAAAGCTTTTTGAACCGGGAGTTTTTACATGTGCGGCATCGTCGGGGTGATCTCAAAGGCGCCGGTCAACCAGTTGATCTACGACGCCTTGCTTCTGCTGCAGCATCGTGGTCAGGACGCCGCCGGCATCGTGACGATGCAGGACTCTCGCTGCTTCATGCACAAGGCCCGTGGAATGGTTCGCGACGTGTTTCGCACCCGCAATATGCGCGGGCTGCCAGGCACGGTAGGGCTGGGTCAGGTGCGTTACCCGACCGCTGGCAATGCCTACAGCGAGGAAGAGGCGCAGCCGTTCTACGTCAACGCGCCGTTCGGCATCGTGCTCGTGCACAACGGCAACCTGACCAATGCGCAGGCGCTGAAGCGAGAGCTGGCGACCGTCGATCGGCGCCACATCAACACCGACAGCGACACCGAGGTGTTGATCAACGTGCTGGCCCACGAACTCGCCTCCGCAGCGCGCGACCTGCCGCTGTCGCCAGAGATCGTCTTCAAGGCGGTGGCGGCGGTGCACAAGCGCGTCAAGGGCTCTTACGCCGTGGTGGCGCTGATCGCAGGCTTCGGCCTGCTGGCGTTCCGCGATCCGTTCGGCATCCGTCCGCTGTGTTTCGGTGAGGGCGACACCCCCGACGGCCGGCAGGTGATGGTGGCCAGCGAGTCCGTCGCCCTTGAAGGCACCGGCCATGTGATGACCCGTGACGTGGCGCCCGGTGAGGCGATCTTCATCACATCGGAAGGGCAGGTCTTCTCGCAGCAGTGCGCAGAGAACCCGAGCCTGCACCCCTGCATGTTCGAGTACGTCTACCTGGCTCGTCCCGACTCCATCATGGACGGCATCTCGGTGTACCAGGCGCGGCTGAACATGGGCGAGACGCTGGCGCAGCGCTTGATCTCCACCATGCCTCCGAACGAGATTGACGTGGTGATCCCGATCCCCGAATCGAGTCGGCCATCGGCGATGCAACTGGCGCAGAAGATCGGCAAGCCCTATCGCGAAGGCTTTGTGAAAAATCGTTATGTAGGGCGCACCTTCATCATGCCGGGGCAGGGCGTGCGCAAGAAGTCGGTGCGCCAGAAGCTCAATGCGATCGGCGTCGAGTTCAAGGATCGCAATGTGCTGCTGGTCGACGACTCGATCGTGCGCGGCACCACCTCGAAGGAGATCGTGCAGATGGCGCGCGAGGCCGGTGCGCGCAAGGTGTTCATGGCGTCTGCTGCGCCGCCAGTGCGTTTCCCGAATGTGTACGGCATCGACATGCCAACCAACAGCGAGCTGATCGCGCACAACCGCAGCATCGAGGAAATCCGCCAGTTCATCGGCGCCGACGCGCTGATCTACCAGGACGTGAACGCGATGAAACGGGTGGTTGGCGCGCTGAATCCGCTGGTTGGTGGCTTTGAGGCTTCATGCTTCGATGGGTGCTACATCACTGGCGACATCTCGGCTTCCGATTTCGATGCGATGGCCACGCAACGGCTGTCGCAGGGGGAGGAGGAGGACTCTCCGGCGCGGTCGCGACTGGCGTTGCAGAGCGCTGCGGAGCAGGTCTGATGGCGACGAAGAAGACGATCCCTCGCATGGCCCTGCCGGAAGGGCTGCGCATCGACACGCTGGCGGTGCGTGAAGGTCTTCCGCGTACCCAGTGGGGCGAAAACTCTGAAGCGCTGTTCCTGACCAGCAGCTTCGTGCAGCCCGATGCGGCCACCGCAGCGGCGCGCTTCGCGAACGAGGAAGAGGCCTTCATCTATTCGCGCTTCACCAACCCGACGGTGACGATGTTCGAGCGGCGCCTCGCGGCGCTCGAAGGCAGCGAGGCCTGCATCGCCACCTCGAGCGGCATGGCAGCGATCATGCTGACTGCGATGGCCTTGCTGAAGGCAGGCGACCACGTGATCTGCTCGCGCAGCGTGTTCGGTTCCACCATCAGCCTGCTTGGCCGCGAGTTCGCGAAGTTCGGCGTTGAAACCACCTTCGTTTCTCAGACCGATGTGGGCGAATGGCAGCGGGCCGTGCGGCCGACCACGAAGCTGTTGTTTGCCGAGTCACCGACCAACCCGCTCACCGAAGTCTGCGACATCCGCGCGCTGGCCGAAGTAGCCCACGGCGCAAAAGCGCTGCTGGCGGTCGACAACTGCTTTTGCACGCCGGCGCTGCAAAAGCCGATCGACTACGGCGCCGATCTGATCATCCACTCGGGCACCAAGTACCTCGACGGCCAGGGCCGCGTGCTCGCCGGCGCTGTGTGCGGCAAAGAGCAACTGATCAATGACCAGTTCGTGCCAGTGATGCGCAGCGCGGGCATGACACTGGCTGCCTTTAACGCCTGGGTCGTACTCAAGGGGTTGGAAACCTTGTCGATTCGCATGCGCGCGCAGAGCGAACGCGCGCTACAACTGGCCAACTGGCTGGAGCAGCAGCCGCAGATCGAGCGGGTGTTCTACCCCGGCCTCCAATCCCACCCGCAGCACGAGTTGGCGATGGCGCAGCAGTCGGGCTGCGGCGGGGCGGTGCTGTCGTTCACCGTGAAGGCTCGTGTGTCGGGCGATGGCGAAGCCGAGGCTGACGCGGCGCGGCGCGCGGCTTTCCATGTGATCGACAGCACCTGTGTGTGCTCGATCACCGCCAACCTCGGCGACACCAAGACCACGATCACTCATCCGGCCAGCACCTCGCACGGACGGCTCACCGAAGTCCAGCGTCAGGCGGCCGGCATCACACAGGGCATGGTCCGCGTCTCGGTCGGGCTGGAAGATGTCGAAGACCTGAAGGATGACCTCCTGCGTGGTCTGAACTCACTTTGAAAATGTCCGGCGCATTGCATCACCCATGACCCGAAAAATTCGCACCCGCATCGCGCCATCGCCCACTGGCTTTCTGCACCTGGGAACCGCCCGAACGGCGCTGTTTTCCTGGGCCTTTGCACGCCATCACGGCGGCGATTTCATCCTTCGCATCGAAGACACCGACGAGGCGCGTTCGACGCAAGAGGCCGTCGATCAGATCATCGCCGCGATGAAGTGGCTGAACCTGGATCACGACGAAGGCCCGTTCTTCCAGATGCAGCGCATCGACCGTTATCGTGAGGTGATTGGGCAGATGCTCAACGACGGCACCGCCTATCCGTGCTACTGCACCCCAGCCGAGCTGGATGCCATGCGTGAGGCCCAGCGCGCGCGCGGCGACAAGCCTCGCTACGACGGCCGCTGGCGACCCGAGCCAGGCAAGGTGCTGCCCGCCATTCCCGAGGGTGCGAAGCCTGTGATCCGTTTTCGCAATCCACCGAGTGGTGCGGTCACCTGGGACGACATGGTGAAAGGCCAGATCACCATTGCGAACGCTGAGCTCGACGACCTAATCATTGCTCGCCCGGGGGCCGATACCGCCACGCTGATCGGCACGCCGACTTACAACTTCTGCGTCGTCGTCGACGATTGGGACATGGACATCAGCCATGTCATTCGCGGCGATGACCACGTCAACAACACGCCGCGGCAGATCAACATCCTGCGCGCCCTGGGCGCGGAGTTGCCCGTTTATGGCCATGTGCCGATGATCCTCGGGCCCGACGGCGACAAGCTATCGAAGCGCCACGGCGCGGTCAGTGTCACGCAGTACGAGACCGCCGGCTACCTGCCCGAGGCCATGCTCAATTACCTGGCGCGCCTGGGCTGGAGCCACGGCGATGACGAGCTGTTCAGTCGCGAGCAACTGGTCTCGTGGTTCGACGGCCAGCATCTGGCCAAGAGTCCGGCGCAGTGGGATGCGGCCAAGCTCAATTGGGTCAACGCGCATTACCTGAAGGCTCTGCCCGATGACACGCTGGCTGCGCATGTGGTCGCTCGATTCGCCGAGCGCGGTATCGCGGCGGTGGTCGATGACCAGCTGTGTCGCATGTGCGCGCTGTTCAAGGACCGCTGCGCGACGACAGTGGAGCTGTGCGATTGGCTGGCGATGTATCTTTCAGAGGTTGCGCCCAGCGCAGAAGACTTGGCTGCGCATGTCACCGAGGTGGTGACGCCCGCGGTGCGCAGCCTGCGCGAACGACTCATCGACATCGAGTGGACCAAGCCTGCGATCGGCGCTGCGATCAAGGAAGTCATCACCGCTCATGGCATCAAGATGCCGACGCTCGCACACGCGGTTCGCGTGCTGGTCTGCGGTCGTGCACAAACGCCGTCGATCGATGCGGTGCTCGAGCTTTTTCCACGTGATGTGGTGCTCACGCGATTGCTGATCGCCTGAAAATCTGGCTATACTCTTCCTCTCGCTTGAACAGCGCGAAGCGATGTAGAAATTGATCTCTATGTCACTTCCCTGAGGGATGCCGGAAGCTTGCGACTGGCAGCGTAGGGGGGTATAGCTCAGCTGGGAGAGCGCTTGCATGGCATGCAAGAGGTCAGCGGTTCGATCCCGCTTACCTCCACCAACGACAGGCAGTTCATCGCCGGTTGAAGGCGGCGCGCAGTTCAAGTCACGACGCAGGATTTGTCCCCTTCGTCTAGAGGCCTAGGACACCACCCTTTCACGGTGATTACAGGGGTTCGAATCCCCTAGGGGACGCCAAGCTTGAGTGAAGCTTGCAGCAGGATCTGAAAAGAGATCGCTGGAATTTCGCTTCGCACAATGTGCGTAATGGAGTGGTAGTTCAGTTGGTTAGAATACCGGCCTGTCACGCCGGGGGTCGCGGGTTCGAGTCCCGTCCACTCCGCCAAC
>CANHNO010000087.1 GCA_947462065.1 Burkholderiales bacterium
AAGACCGAGCCGGCCCTCCTTCTTTACTTCGCTGCGCCGGTCACCCCACGCCCTCGCCAGCCGGCATCGTTGTCGCATGCGAAGGCTTTCCAGCATCAGAGCGCTTCAGTGGTTGGTGGAGCGCTGCGGCGAGTGCGGCCAAGACAAGCATGCGCAATTTGCCAACAAAATTCGCCTAGGCGGCGCTGCCCACGCCCGCAACACGGTGTTGGACAAATCGATAGGCCATACTTGGCGTTACTTTTATGATCAGTATGATGAAGGCCGATTACAAGACTTTTATCTACAGTAAATTCCAAGCACCCCAACGCCGACTAACTTAATCGACGGCGGGCGTTATTTGACTGATTTTCAGCTGCGCGATTATTTTCGCCGGCTTTACCGCCAGCCATAAGCACAAGGATGCGACATGTCTTACGATGCCCCCACTTTAGCCAAACTCGATTACTTAAGTTTTGTGGGCAAACGCTATCCTTTTATTTATGTTGCCGTGCCTAAGGCGGCGTGCAGCACCATCAAACGTATGTTGTATGCACTCGAAAACATGGCAATCCCTACGCGTATTCTGGGGCTGCCCGATGTCCATTCTAGGGCGGCATCTGGCATGGCCAGCCTGACCAATTATCCAGGCGCAGATTGCGCCACGTTGTTACAAGATCCGCGCTATACCCGATTTGCTGTGGTCAGGAACCCTTATTCGCGTGTCGCTTCGGCATGGAACAATAAAATCAACCAAAAAACCCCTGGCTATTTGCAACTGCAACAATACATCTCCGGATGGGCTGGACTACCCGCGACCACGCCGCCGCCGTTTAAAAGCTTTATACAGTGGCTGGTACACACCCAATCGCCTCAACTGTGTGATTTTCACTGGCGACCTATGGCGCAGTTGCTGATGCCCAACTTGGTGGGCTATCACTTTATTGTGCGCACCGAGGAATTGGCGAGTAGCTTGCAGCCCGTTTTATCGGCATTGAATATTAAACCCCCTGCCGCCGACTTGCTGCATACGCACACGACCAACGAATCGTTGCCTATTGATTGGCAAGCCTTGTATGACGAAGAAACTGCGTCTTGGGTACAACAATTTTATGCAGAAGACTTTACCCGCTATGCTTATGCCACCGACTGTTGGAAATCCAGCGCCACTATAGCCGAAGATGCAAATCAGCAGCTTGCCGGACTGCGTTCGAAATTAGCAAAGTCCAACGACATCGCGCTGGCCATCATCCGCAGGAAAAACGAGAAAATATTTCTGTTAAAGCAGCACATCCAACAACTGACCGCTGGGAATTGAGGCCAGCCATTTTAGCTACTATGGCTACAGCCAATATACCCGCCACACTCATCGTCAACCAAGCTGGTGCAGATTATGGGCCCGACTTGTTGGATAAGCTAATAAGTTAGGTGCAACAGAAATTCCAACAACCAGCCTACGTTTATTCGGCGGATGGTGAAAAAATCAGTGCCGAGATCACTTATTCCGCGCTGTGGGAATGCGTCACCACCTTGTCGCAACAATTGTTGCAGCAGGTTAGCCCAGGTGAGCGGGCGGTCTTATGCTTAGAGAGTGAGGCGAAATATTTAATTGCCTTGCTGGCGTGTTTCGGTGCGCGGATTATTGCCGTCCCTTCGCTGACACCTAGCAGTTAGCGCACCATCAAACGCATTGAAGCGCATTTGTCGGATTCTGGGGCGGCGGTCGTGTTGTTTGACGGACAGGCGGCAAGCCAATTGCGCATGAGGCAATACCAAGGCGCACTGGCGGACTCACGTTGCCTAAACATCGAACATTGCCTATTGCCGACGCCTCAGCTTATGCAGATCCTGAGCCCTTAGCCCCTAACGAGCTGGCCCGAGGTCGATGTGCCCACCGACGACGAACTGCACACACTGCTGCACAGCCGTATCACCCGGCTGATGAAGCTGCTCACGAGACGGGGCGTGCTGGTCGAGAGATGGGCCAGATCTACCTAGCCGATCCCGATGCGGATGGGGACGAGGCGCGTACGTTGCGGCCGCTGCAGGCCGCGGCTGTCAGTTACCGGATTGCCTTCGGGCCACGCGCCGGGCAGAAGGTGCTGACCCTGAGGGGCGCGATGCTGCGGGAGGGTACCGCTCGGCAGCCGCTGTGCGCTGACATCGACGGGTTCAGTCTGCACGCGGCGCTGCGGGTCGAATCGCACGACCGCAAGCGGCTGGAACAGCTGTGCCGCTACATCCCACGGCCGGCGCTGTCAGATGAGCGGGTTCAGCTCAACGCTGCCGGGCAGCTGGAGCTCAAGCTAAAGACGCCGTGGCGCGGAACATTGGCGAATTGAGCTACGCAGAGATCAGATGATCGTTGCGCGGTTTACGGGCCGCCCAGCCTCATTGGCCACTAATCAATAACCTCCCAGTCGCAATCGCAGCCGCTTCCCGCCGAGATGAATCGGCGGGCCAGCTTGCTGAGAAGCGGTGCCAGGCGGGCCAGCAGGGCGGGCAGATGCCGTTCCGGCGAGACGATCAGGCCGCAACGGTATCGGCTCTCGGCTCGCGCCCAGGTCAGCGCCCCGCAGGCCCCGTAGCTGCCGCGGTTCATGATCATGCCGAGGGGGCAGGGATTCACGGCGCAGCAGACGCCACAGCCATTGCATGGCTGTGCTGGCGCCGGTTTCGAGGGCGCGTGGGGTTCAACGTAGATGATCCGCTGCACAGGGCGAGCTTGCCTCAGGCGGCACGATGTCCATGCGCTGAAATGAGCCGTCACCCGCCTGCTCTTCCTGCCGGCTGCTGCTGGCACGTAAAGCATCTGGTCCTTGATCCGGGCGTTCGAAATACCTATGCTCTGGGTCATGTTGCGCACGGTCTGGAGCCCGTTGTGGCCGATCGCGCTGGGCACCGACGTCGGGGGCCCCGGTGGCGTCGGCTGACGCTGCCTGGCGCCGCTGGTTCGGGTGGGCGTTGGCGCTGCTGCTGGCCTACGCCACGCTGCTCGGCGCGTTGTGGCTGTGGCAGGAGAAGCTGCTCTTCCACCCGCGCACGCTGCCCGCTGAGCACCGCTTCAACGCTGGCGCTGACGTGCACGAAGTCTTCATCGACGTGCCCGGGGCGCGCCTGAACGCCCTGCACCTGCGCCTGTCCGACCCCGACGGCGTGGTCTTCTACCTGCATGGCAACGCCGGCCACCTGCAGAGCTGGTTCGTCAACACTGACCTCTACCGTCGCGCCAACCTCGACCTCTTCATGCTGGACTACCGCGGCTTCGGCAAGAGCAGCGCGCGCATAGAAAGCGAAGCGCAGCTGCACGCCGATGTGCGGGCCGCCTGGGTCCACATCGCGGCGAAGTACGAAGGGCGCCATCGCGTGTTCGTCGGCCGCTCGCTGGGGACGGGCCTGGCCGCCACGCTAGCCGTCGAGGTGCAGCCAGAGCTGACCTTGCTGATCTCGCCGTACCAAAGCATCGCGTCGCTGGGCGGCGAGATTTACCCCTGGGTGCCGGGCGCGCTGCTGCGCTATCCGCTGCGCACCGACCTGGTCCTGCCGGGCATCGAGGGCCCGGTGCTGCTGCTGCATGGCGACCGAGACACGACGATCCCGGTCGAGCACAGCCGACGCCTGCTGGCCGCGGTGCCGACCGCGCGGCTGGCGGTGATAGAAGGCGCGGGCCATAACGATCTGCAGGCCTTCGACGCCTACCGGCAGGCGCTGGCCGAGGCCTTGACCCAGCGCTGAGCGGCGCGCTGGAGGTTGCCCGGGCTATCGTCGGGCTCATGGGCAATAACGCCAGCTACACCACGGGCACTCTGGTCGATACGGCGGGCGGCCGCTAGACGTACAAATGTCGACAAGAACAGCACTATGGATTTCAAACCCCTCATCACCCTGCTGGCGATCGTGAACCCGCTGGCCATCGTGCCGTTTTTTATCCATTACACACAAGGGTTCTCGCCCGAGCATCGAAGGCGCACGATTGCGATTTCTTCCTTCAGCTGCTTCGTGGTCATTGCCATCAGTGCGCTGCTGGGCCTGGACATCTTGAATTTCTTCGGCATTTCGCTGGCCAGTTTCCAGGTGGGCGGCGGCATGCTGTTGCTCACGTCGGCCCTGAATATGCTCAACGCCCAACCGGCCGAGGCCAAGACCAATACCAATGAACTGGAAGACGGCGCCGAAAAAGCGGCACGCGGTGCCAGTATTGCCGTGGTGCCACTGACCATACCGCTGCTGACCGGCCCAGCCACCATGTCTACCGTGGTGATCTATTCAGAGAAGGCCAAAACCTTTCTGCAACTGGGCACGCTGGTGGGTTATGGCGTGGTCATCGCGCTGGCCACGGCCGCGTGTTTTGCTCTGGCGCAACCCATTGCCCGTGTGCTGGGCAAGACCGGCATCAATGTGATGACCCGATTGATGGGTCTGATTCTGGCGGCGCTGGCAGTGGAGGTGATGTCTGACGGGCTGGTCAAGCTGTTCCCCATGCTCGGTCGCTGAGCCCGTCTACGGACGGGCCGTGCCTTCCACCTGTTGAGCACAGGAATGTCAGACCCCCCGGCCTGGCCGGCCAAGGGCCGTTGACGGCGACCGGAACTTTCAAGCTGCGGGGCACCCGAACTTGCCCAACCACATCGCCTGACAACCCCCAGGACCCGCCGTGACCGCCATCGAACACCAGGCCATACTGACCATCAGCCTGCTGGCTGCCTTTGCCGACGGCCAGAAACATGCGCGCGAGCGTGACGAAATCAAGCGCATCGCCGACGGCCTGGGGCAGGCCGATGGCGTGCATCTGCCCACGCTGTACCAGGACGTGCTGCTCAAGCGGGTGAGCCTGGACACCGCCCTGCCGCAACTGGCCAGTGCCGATGCCCGCATGCTGGCCTACGAGATGGCGGTGTGCATCTGCGATGCCGACGGTGCCCAGAGCCCGGCCGAGCAGGCCTTTCTCGGCAACCTGGGCCAGCGCTTGGGCCTGGCCGCGCCGGTGGCCAGCGGCTTTGCGCAGCAGGCCGAGGCCCTGGCGCAGGCGTCCATCCCGGTGGTGGCGGCGCCGGCAGCCGCAGCGGCCACCGCAGCCGCTGCGGGCCTGGCCCCGGCGGCAGCGGCGGTCGACCATGCCGCGCTCGACAAGACCATCCTCAACGCCGCCATCCTGAACGGCGCGCTGGAGTTGCTGCCTGAGAACCTGTCCACCCTGGCCATCATTCCGCTGCAGATGAAGCTGGTCTACAACATCGGCCAGGCCCATGGCTACCAGCTCGACAGCGGCCATGTGAAGGACTTCCTGGCCACGGTGGGCGTGGGCCTCACCTCGCAATACCTGGAGCAGGCCGGTCGCAAGCTGCTGGGCGGGCTGCTGGGCAAGGTGGGCGGCGGCATGCTGGGCGGCTTGGGCCGGCAGGCCGTCAGCAGCGGCATGAGCTTTGCCACCACCTATGCCCTGGGTCATGTGGCCAAGCGCTATTACGCCGGCGGGCGGGTGCTCAGCGCGCAGATGCTGAAGGACGCCTACGCCAGCACGCTGCAGCAGGCCCAGGGCCTGCAGGCGCAATACCTGCCGGCCATGCGCGAGCAGGCCCGCACGCTCGACACCGGCAAGCTGCTGTCGATGGTGCGGGGCCGCTGACGGGCTGTGCTGGCGCCCGCAGAGCACAGGAATTTCAAACCCCCCTCAGCAAGGCTCAAGACGCGCCTACGGACTGGCCCTGATGTACTTAGATTTGGTGCCCGTGCTGTCGCGTTGCGCTCACTCGTCAGGTCGTTGCCGGTTCAGAAGCGGCGCTTGCGGCTTCGGCATCCGCGCGCTCGGCCTTCAACCGCCCAAGGGCAGCCCCCAGGCGGCGCACGCCTCTAGCCGGGCGGGCGGCCCAGATGCTGATGGGCGGTGACACCCATGGACACGTAGATGCTGGTCAGGGCCTCCATGCCCAGTTCCGCGGGCGTCACCCAATCGGCCGGTACAAAAATCAAGCCGCCGCCCACTGGCAAGGGTGCGGTGGGCACCAGCACGGCCAGGTAGGTTTGGCCGCCCACCATCACGGGTTCTGGCGATGAAAGCAGGCCCAGCACCATCGCACCACCCTGGCCGCCGAAGCGCAACCAAACCGGGCTCATCGAGCGTGCGCCCGAGGCGTCACGCTGGGCCACCAGATCGACGAACTTGCGGATCAGTTCGTAGACGTTGCGCACCAGCGGGATGCGCTGCATCACGCTGTTGAAGGCCCGGGCCAGACCGCCGCGCAGCCGCGTCTGCACGAGCAGGCCGAGCGCAAAGATGGCCAGCACCACGATGCCCATGCCCAGCAGATAACCCACCACCTCCGAGCCCGTGCCGCCCAGGCCCAGTGCGATAAGCATGCCGCCGACGAAGCTGCCCGGGCCCAGCCAGGCGTACAGCACGCGCGCACCCCAGACGAAGATCAGCACCGTGGCTGCCAGCGGCAGGGCCGCGAGCAGGCCGGTGAGAAAGATGCGCAGGGCGTGCCGCGCCGTGGTCTTCATGTTCCTAGAAGCCTTCTTCGACCAGCTCCGCCGCGCGGATCAGTGCGCGGGCCTTGGCTTCGGTCTCACGCCATTCCAGCTCCGGTACAGAGTCTGCAACGACGCCGGCCGCTGCCTGCACGTAAAGCATCTGGTCCTTGACGATGCCGGTCCGGATCGCGATCGCCACGTCCATGTCGCCAGCGAAGCTCAGGTAGCCGCAGGCGCCGCCGTAGATGCCTCGCTTGACGGGCTCGAGCTCGTCGATGATCTCCATCGCCCGTACCTTCGGCGCGCCGGTCAGCGTGCCGGCAGGGAAGGTGGCCTTCAGTACGTCGAGGTTGGTGATGCCGTCTTTCAGAAGCCCTTCGACATTGCTGACGATGTGCATCACGTGCGAATACCGCTCGACGGTGAAGGCCTCGGTGACCTTGACGCTGCCGGTCTTCGCGATGCGGCCGATGTCGTTGCGCGCCAGGTCGATCAGCATCACGTGCTCGGCACGCTCCTTCGGGTCGGCGCTCAGCTCGGCTTCGAGGGCCAGATCGTGCTCGGGCGTCGTCCCGCGCGGTCGGGTGCCGGCCAGCGGGCGAATCGTGACCTTGTCGCCAGCGGGGGTGTGCTCTCGACGCACCAGGATTTCGGGCGACGCACCGACGATCTGGAAGTCACCCATGTCGTAGAAATACATGTACGGCGAGGGGTTCAGCGAGCGCAGTGCTCGGTACAGGCTGAGCGGGCTGGCGAGGTAGGGCTTGCGCAGCCGTTGCCCGACCTGTACCTGCATCATGTCGCCGGCCGCGATGTATTCCTTGGCCTTCAGCACGGCGGCAAGGTAATCATCCTTCCTGAAATCGCGCAGCACCTCGTTGGGCGTGCTCCGCTCGATGGCCGGTGCCACGACGCTGTTCTTCAGTTTCTCGAACAGCGCGCTGAGACGGCGCTTTGCAGTCGCCAGCGCATCGGGTTGCGCCGGGTCGGCATAGACGATCAGCGACAAGCGCCCCGACAGGTTGTCGATCACGGCCAGCTCTTCGCATTGCAGCAGCAGGATGTCGGGCGTACCCAGGCCACCGGGCAGTTCGGTGTGCGCAAGCTTCGGCTCGATGGCGCGCACGGCGTCGTAGCCGAAGTAGCCGGCCAGGCCGCCGCAAAAGCGTGGCAGGTCCGGCTGCAAGGCCACCTTGAACCGCTTCTGGTAGTCGGCAATGAAGTCCAGCGGGTTGCCGGCATGCGTCTCCACGACGACGCCGTCGGTCACCACTTCGGTGGTGAAGCCGGTGGCTCGCAGCAGCGTGCGCGCGGGCAGGCCAATGAAGGAGTAGCGCCCGAAGCGTTCACCGCCCACCACGGATTCGAGCAGGAAACTGTGCCGCCGGTGCGTGTCAGACGGTCTGCCGCCGTCATCGGTGCAGGCCAGCTTGAGGTACAGCGACAGCGGTGTTTCCAGATCGGCAAACGCTTGCGCGATCAGTGGAATGCGGTTGTAGCCCTCGAGAGCGAGGCGGGCGAATTCGGTGTCGGAGATCACGTTGCGGGGCCCTCCACGGCCTCATGGCGGCGCTCAACGGCCTTGCCCCCATTATCAGCGGGGCGCTTGGTGATCGTGGCCATGGTCGCTGCCTAGAATGCAACGATGGCTCATCCTGAATTCACCTGCTTTGTCGCCGTGCGACATCTGCCGGAGCAATCCGATCCGAAACTGCGTCAATACGCATTCGCCTACACCGTGACGATCCGCAATACCGGGGACATCACGGCGCAGCTGATCGCCCGGCACTGGACCATCATCGATGCCGAAGGCCACCGCGACGATGTGCGGGGGCTCGCCGTCGTCGGCCATCAACCCTTGCTCAAGCCCGGCGAAGAGTTCGAGTACACCAGCTGGACCCGCATCGCGACCCCTCAGGGCACGATGCGCGGGACTTTCATGTGCATGACCGACGAGGCCGAGTCCTTCGACGCGTCGGTGCCTGAATTTGGCCTGACGGTCGCGTCAGCGCTCCATTGATGGGCCGGCTCCTCGGGCAGATCGTCGTCATGCGTTGACGAAGAAGCCCATCTCTGCAGCGATGACCACCCCTGCCTCGGCGTGGGACCTGACGGCGCTGCTAAATGCGGCTGCGCACGCCGCCGACCCGAAGGCGTCGTTGCCCGACCGCAACCTCTGGGTCATCCGCGCGTTGGAGTGGCTGCGGCATGCGCCGCTGGCCGGTGCTGGCGGCTCGGTCGACGAGGATCAGGCCGCCGGCAGCCTGCCGCGCGCCACCCCACGCCCTCTCCTGCGTCTGAAGCATCTTCTCAACGTGCTCGACCGCAACCCCGCGTATCGGGTGCCTGTCGCCGCCGTGCTCACGCGGTTCTGGGCGGAGATGAACAGCGCGGCCCTGTTCGCTGACTACGGTTTTGCGCCGCGCGCGGATTTCTTCGGGGAGCTCGGGCAGCGCCTGAAGCTCAAGCTGCTGCCGACGACACCGGCCACGACCGATCTGTCGGACCTGTTCGGCCTGCTGTTTCCGGACGATGACGACGCGCTGTGGCTCGAAGCGATCGACCCGGCCACGCTGTCGCGATTGCTGGCATTGCTGGTGCCCGACACGCAGGTCCATGATCGCAGCTGGCTGACGCCGCTGCTCGATGCCATCGAGTACCTGGCCAGCGCGGTGCGGGCGGCGGGCTTTTCCAGCGTGCTGCGCCAGCGCATGAGCCCTGAGCTGCTCGCCGAAGGACCGTTTCGTCAGCTGGCGAGGGTGGCCGAGCGCATCCGCGAACTGGCATTGGCACCGGTCCTGGACGAAGAAGCGCTGCTGAAGGAGGCGCAGTACCTGCGGGCCTTGCTTGACACCTGCCGCCAGTGTGCCGACAGCGTCCACGGCCACCTCGAAGACCACGGCGTGTCGATCAACGTCGTCTTCGACGTCGACCAGTTGCGCCTGCGAACGCACCGCATCGAGCAGTTGCTGAATTGCGTCATCAGCCGTGAGCCGGCGCAGGAGGTCACCCGCCTGGTGGCTGAACTGGTGCGCACCGCGACCGAGCGCCGCAGCATTCGTGCGCTGTTCGCGCGCCACTATTCGCTGCTGGCGCGCAAGGTGGCCGAGCGCAGTGCGGAAACCGGCGAGCACTACATCACCCGCGACCGCGCCGAGTACCGGCGCATGCTGGCTGCGGCGGCGGGCGGTGGCGCAGTGATCGCCGGCACCACCTTCCTGAAGTTTGCTGTGCTGGCGATGGGCCTGTCGGCCTTCTGGGGCGGCTTCTGGGCAGGGATGAACTACGCCATCAGCTTCGTCATCGTGCATGTACTGCATTGGACCGTGGCCACCAAGCAGCCGGCGATGACAGCGCCGGCGATGGCCGAGAAGCTCAGCGATGTGGGTGACGACGCCGCGGTCGAGCGTTTCGTCGACGAGGTCGCCCACCTGATCCGATCGCAGGCGGCCGGCATCTTCGGCAACCTGGCCGCGGTCACGCCGCTCGTGCTGGCGGTGCAGTGGGCGTCGCAGGCGGCCTTTGGCACGCCGCTGATCCATGGCCACGCTGCCGAGCATGTGTTCGACGCGATCACGCTGCTCGGCCCGACCGCCTTGTTCGCGGCGTTCACAGGCGTGCTGCTGTTCGCCAGTTCGCTGATCGCCGGCTGGGTCGAGAACTGGTTTGTCTGGCACCGCCTGGACAGCGCGATCGCCTACAACCCGCGCATCGTCATGGCGCTTGGTGCAGCTCGGGCACAGCGCTGGGCGGGTTACTGGCGCGCCAACATCTCTGGCTATGCATCGAACATTTCGCTCGGGCTGATGTTGGGGCTGGTGCCAGCGATCACCCTGTTTTTTGGATTGCCGATCGAAGTGCGGCACGTCACGCTGTCGACCGGGCAACTCGCCGCGGCCGCTGCTGCACAGGGCTGGACCGTGCTGCAGCAAAGCCCATTCTGGTGGTGTGTGGCCGGCATCGTGGTGACCGGCGTGCTGA
>CANHNO010000088.1 GCA_947462065.1 Burkholderiales bacterium
CCTCCTTTACTTCGCTGCGCCGGTCACCCGGCATCCTCCGCAGGCATCCACGGTTGTGTTCAACGGCCGTCAACCGCAACGGTGGCTCCTGGAGCGGTGTGGTGGGGTGCCGTGTGGAGTGAAGTAAAGGAGGAGGGCCGGATGGACTCGCGAGAAGCGCTTGAGTCGACAACCGGCCCGGGGGACATGAACGCAACACGGCACCGCGCCGCACCGCTCTCGCGCAGACGGACCACTGAAGACCTCTGCCCGCGAAGGACCGCAAACGGCCAGAAGCTGGCGTCGACATGACTGGTTTCATCCTAGTGCACGTCGATCGGGTAAGTGCCGAGCAGCTTGAAGTACGCGCATACGCCCCGCAACTCCTGCAGTGCCTGGGCGACTTCGGGCTGGTTCGGGTGGCCCTGCACGTCGATGTAGAAGTAGTACTCCCACTGGCCCGAACGAGCCGGTCGCGACTCGAAGCGGCTCATCGACACGCCGTGTGCCTTCAGAGGCATGAGCATGTCGTAAACCGCCCCCGGCCGGTTCACCACCGACACCACCAGACTGGTGCAGTCATGCCCCGAGGCCTGCGGTTGTGGATGACGCTGGGGGTCGGTCACCACCGCGAAGCGGGTGCGGTTGTGAGCATCGTCCTGGATGGCGGGCGACACCACATGCAGACCGAATTCGCTGCCCGCACGGTCGCCGGCCACCGCCGCGAGGCGCGCGTCCAGGCTGGCCAGCCGTGCGCCTTCGGCGTTGCTCGACACTGGCCGCCGCTCGACATTCGGCAAGTGGGTATTCAGCCAGCCCTGGCACTGAGCCAAGGCTTGCGGATGCGCACAGACGGCCTCGATGCCTTCCATTGAGTTTTCCCGCCGCAGCAGGTTGTGCCGCACGAACAGGCTGGTCTCGCCGATGATGAACAGCGGCGTTGTCAGGAAAAGGTCAAGCGAGCGTGCGACCACGCCTTCAGTGGAGTTTTCGACCGGCACCACGCCGAAGTCGGCTGCGCCAGCGGTTGTGGAGCGGAACACCTCGTCGATGCTGCTGCAGGGCACCTTGACGATCGACGAGCCGAAGAAACCGAGCGCTGCCGCCTCGCTGAAGGTGCCGGCCGGACCCAGGTAGGCCACCCGTGTTGGCGTTTCCAGCGCTCGGCATGCCGACATGATCTCGCGCCAGATCGGCGCCACGCTGTCGGACGCCAGCGGGCCGGGATTGCCAACCTTCAAGCCGTCTATCACCTGCGCCTCGCGCTCCGGGCGGAATGCCACTGAGCCTTCCTTCTTTTTCACCTCGCCCACTTGCAGCGCCAGCGCAGCGCGCTGATTGAGCAGGGCCAGTAGTTCGCGGTCAAGCGCGTCGATCTGAGTGCGCAATGTCAGCAGTTCGGGGTGGGGTGGGGTGGTTGGCTCAGGCATGTTTTGCCTCGAACGCATGCATGTGTCGGACCAGCGCCTGCACTCCTTCGATGGGCATCGCGTTGTACAAGCTTGCCCGCAGACCGCCGACGGATTTGTGGCCCCTGAGCTGCAACAAGCCAGCCTCTTTCGCTTGCGACAGAAAGGATTCGGTCAGCGAATCATTGGCCAGGAAGAAGGGCACGTTCATCCTCGAACGGCAGCTTGGATCGACCTCGTTGCGATACAGACTCGAGGAATCGATGCAGTCGTAAAGCAGTTTCGCCTTGGCAATGTTGCGCGCCTCGATCGCCGCCAGCCCGGTCAGCCCCTCTTCGGTCTGGCGCTTCAGCCACTGAAAGGTCAGGCCCGCGATGTAGATCGCGTAGGTCGGTGGTGTGTTGAACATCGAACCCTGGTCTGCCACGGTGCGGTAGTCGAAGACTGAAGGGCAGATGGCCAGGGCGTGGCCGAGGAGGTCCTCGCGCACGATCACCAGCGTCAAGCCCGCCGGGCCGATGTTTTTCTGTGCTCCTGCGTAGGCCACGCCAACACGACGCCAGTCGATGGTGCGCGATGCGATGTGCGACGAGCAATCGATCACCAGTGGCGCGTCGCAGCCCAGCGAGTGCAGGTCGGGCAGGTCCTGGAACTCGATGCCGTCGATGGTTTCATTGCTGCACAGGTGCACGTAGGACGGGCGGGTGCTCAGCTGCCAAGTTGAAGGTGGCGGAAGCCGCACAGGGCGCGCACTATCGATCCTCGCGGCAACATGCGCTTCGCCGTAGCGCTGGGCCTCGGCCTGGGACTTGATCGACCACGACCCGGTCAGCACGAAATCGGCGGTGTGGCTGGCCGAATGGCCGATAAGGTTCATCGGCACGATCGCGTTCTGGCCCAGACCGCCGCCTTGCATGAACAAGATGCGAAACGCTGCGGGCACCGCCAGCAACTCGCGCAGGTCACGCTCGGCCTGGTCGCAGATCGACATGAAGTCGCTCCCGCGGTGGCTCATCTCCATCACGCTGACGCCACTGCCGTGCCAGTCCAGCATTTCTGCAGCGGCCTGCTCCAGAACTTCCAGCGGAAGTGCTGCCGGACCGGCCGAAAAATTGAACGGTCGGGCCATGGACGACTTACTTGCCGGTCGCTTTCGCTGGCGCGCTGGCCGAAGCTGCACCACTGGGTGCGCTGCCAATCGCTGTCGTCAGCGTTGTACGCACCTTTTGCTGAAGGGCCTGGAATTTCGGATCGAGCACCGGCGCTGTGTCAGCGACCAGCTTCTGCAGGAACCCCGTCTGGATGTCGGGCAGCAGCTGCTGGAACTTCTTGTTGACCGGCGATTCGGTCCAGGCGATGAACTGTCTCAGCTCGTCCTCGGTAAATTTTTCTTCCAGCCCGCTGCCGAAGGTCGTTGGCACCAGTTTGGCCGTGCGATCACGCAGGAGGGTGGACGACTCGTCGACGAATTTCTTGACGTCGGCTTCGATCTGCTTCCCCGTGGCTTCGCGCTTGTCGGCCGGTACCTGAGTCTGCAATGCCTGGCCCGCTGCCTGCATCAGCTGAATCGCCGGCCGCTCCACGATGCTCCGCGACAGTCCGTCGAAATTGGCTTGCTGCAACTGCAGCAGCTTCTTGACGAGCTCCTTCTTCGCGGGGGAGGTCGGCGCAGGAGCGGGGGCAGGGGCGGATGTCGCGGTCTGCGCGTGAGCGTGGACGGCGAAGCACAGGGCGGTGAGTGCGAGGAGTCGTTTCATGAAGGGGTCTCGGTGGGTGGCGAATCGTTGCCGTCGCCAGTTGGAGTGTCTGTGGAGGTGTCTGCTGCGCCTTCGGCATTCACATCGTTCTCAACGATTCGCTGCAGACCACTCAGGGTCGATCCGGGGTCCAGCGCAATCAACGTCACACCCTGCGTGGCCCTGCCTAGCTCGCGGATCTCCGACACGCGGGTGCGCACCAGCACACCCTTGTCGGTGATAAGCATGATTTCGTCGTCCGGCCGCACCAATGTGGCCGCGACCACCTTCCCGTTGCGGTCACTCTGCTGGATGGCGATCATGCCCTTGGTACCGCGGCCGTGTCGGGTGTACTCGACGATGCTGGTGCGCTTGCCGTAGCCATTCTCGGTGGCAGTAAGCACGCTCTGCGTCTCGTCTTCGGCGACCAGCATGGCGATGACGCTGTGTGCTTCATCAAGCATCATGCCGCGCACACCGCGGGTGTTGCGACCCATCGGGCGCACATCGTTCTCATCGAAGCGAACGGCCTTACCGGCGTCGCTGAACAGCATCACATCGTGCTGGCCATCGGTGATGGCCGCGCCGATGAGGAAGTCACCTTCGTCCAGATCGACCGCGATGATGCCGGCCTTGCGCGGGTTGCTGAACTCATCGAGTGAGGTCTTCTTCACGGTGCCCTTGGCCGTCGACATGAAGACGAAGCGCTCGGCGGGAAAGGAGCGCGCCTCACCGGTCAGCGGCAGCACGACATTGACCTTCTCGCCAGGCAGCAGCGGGAACATGTTGACGATCGGCTTGCCACGCGAATTACGCGAGCCCTGCGGCACTTCCCACACCTTGAGCCAGTAGACGCGACCCTTGTTGGTGAAGCACAGGATGTAGTCGTGCGTGTTCGCGATGAACAACTGCTCGATCCAGTCGTCCTCCTTGGTCTGTGTGGCCTGCTTGCCGCGGCCACCGCGACGCTGCGCGCTGTACTCGGCCAGCGGCTGGCTCTTAAAGTAACCGGTGTGACTGAGCGTCACCACCATGTCGGTCGGAGTGATCAGGTCTTCGGTGCCAAGGTCCTGCGCGTTGTGCTCGATATGGCTGCGTCGCGCACCGACCTTGGTCTGGCCGAACTCCTGCTTGATCGCGGCCAGCTCGTCGCCGATGATCGACGTGACCCGCTCGGGCGTCGACAGGATGTTCAGTAGGTCGGCGATGGTCGTCATCACCTCCTTGTATTCGCTGATGATCTTGTCCTGCTCCAGCCCAGTCAGCCGCTGGAGACGCATCTGCAGGATTTCTCCAGCCTGATCTTCGCTCAGGCGATACAGGCCATCGGCTTGAAGACCGAAGCTCTTGGGCAATCCCTCGGGTCGGAACGCAGCACGGCCGCCTGGCGTTTCGCCTTCGGCGCGGGCGAGCATTTCGCGCACCATGGCCGAATCCCAGCTCTTGCTCATCAGCGCGGCCTTGGCGACCGGTGGCGTCGGCGAGGCCTTGATGGTCTCGATGAACTCGTCGATGTTGGCCAGTGCGACCGCCAAGCCTTCCAGCACATGGCCGCGCTCGCGGGCCTTGCGCAGTTCGAACACTGTGCGGCGCGTGACCACTTCGCGCCGGTGTTCCAGGAAGACCTCGATCAGGTCCTTCAGATTGCAGAGCTTCGGCTGGTTGTCGACCAGCGCCACCATGTTGATGCCGAAGGTATCTTGCAGCTGCGTCTGCTTGTACAGGTTGTTCAGCACAACCTCGGGGACTTCACCGCGCTTGAGCTCGATGACCACGCGCATGCCGTCCTTGTCGGACTCATCCTGGATGTGGCTGATGCCTTCCAGCTTCTTCTCGTGGACCAGCTCGGCCATGCGCTCGAGCAGGTTCTTCTTGTTCACCTGATACGGAATCTCGTCGACGATGATCGATTGGCGCTGTCCCTTGTCGATGTCTTCGAAGTGACACTTCGCGCGCATCACCACCCGACCACGGCCGGTACGGTAGCCATCGCGCACACCGTTGAGGCCGTAGATGATGCCGGCCGTGGGAAAGTCGGGTGCCGGAACAATCTCCATCAGTTCGTCAATGGAGGCTTTTGGGTTCTTCAGCAGGTGCAGGCAGGCGTCGACAACCTCATTGAGGTTGTGCGGCGGAATGTTGGTCGCCATACCGACCGCGATGCCTCCCGAGCCATTGACCAGCAGGTTCGGCAGCCGGCTAGGCAGCACCAGCGGCTCCTTCTCACTGCCGTCGTAGTTGGGGCCGAAATCGACGGTTTCCTTGTCGAGGTCGGCCAGCATCTCGTGGGCGATCTTCGCCAGCCGAATCTCGGTGTAGCGCATCGCCGCGGCGTTATCGCCGTCGACCGAACCGAAATTTCCTTGGCCGTCGACCAGCATATGGCGCAGCGAGAAATCCTGCGCCATCCGCACGATGGTGTCGTAAACCGACTGGTCGCCGTGCGGGTGATATTTACCAATCACGTCGCCGACGATGCGGGCAGACTTCTTGTAAGGCCGGTTCCAATCGTTGCTCAGCTCGTGCATCGCATAGAGCACACGCCGATGCACTGGTTTGAGGCCATCACGTGCATCAGGCAGTGCACGCCCAACGATCACGCTCATCGCGTAGTCGAGGTAAGAACGCCTCATTTCCTCTTCAAGGCTGATCGGCAGGGTTTCTTTGGCGAACTGACTCATGCGGAAAAGCAGGCGTATTGCACGTTTCTGGGCTTCGGCGTAGGGCGTTCCATCACGCCGGGAGGCTTATTGTAGGTGTCGGTCTGTGTTGCCAAATGGAAACAGTTTTCCGAGTGTGCGCGTCGGCCTGTGTTGCCAAAAGGCAACGAGTTTTCAGGTGCCGTGCCGCTGTCACAAGGGCAGTTAGCATCGTGAATACCCTATGGCACAATGATTTTTTAGCTTGTCGAGTTGAAATCAATCGGAAGCTCTTGAAATCGCTGTACTTTCATACCGATTTGATTGCACCTTCTCTGGAGAGGAAAAACCATGAATAAACTGAGTATTATGGCTACGCTGATCGCCGTTGTGGCGCTTGGTGGATGCGCCACGCAAGGTGCTGGCGCACCAGCACCAACCAAGGCGCCCCAAGTCATCGACAACTGGACAAGCGCAAACGGCATCGTTTGGAAGAATGGCACTAACGAGTACTGCTGGCGCAACAACTTGTGGACGCCAGCGACGGCCGTGGCCGAGTGCGATGGCGCGCTGAAGCCGCCGGCTCCTGCTGCCGCAGCGGCGCCTGCAGCGCCTGCCGCCACACCGGCGCCGGTTGCGGCTCCTGCTGTGGTCCCAGTTCCTGTCAGCGAGAAAGTGACCTTTGCCGCCGACGCCTTCTTCGACTTCGACAAGTCGGTGCTGAAGGCTGAAGGCAAAGCCAAGCTTGACGACGTGGTCAGCAAGCTCGGCTCGATCAACCTGGAAGTCATCATCGCTGTCGGTCACACCGATTCGGTCGGTACTGATGCCTATAACCAGGCGCTGTCGGTGCGCCGCTCCGAAGCCGTCAAGTCGTACCTGATTGGCAAGGGCGTCGACAAGAATCGTGTTTACACCGAAGGCAAGGGCGAGAAGCAGCCTGTCGCCGACAATAAGACGTCTGACGGTCGCGCAAAGAACCGCCGCGTCGAAATCGAAGTGGTCGGTACCAAGGCTGCTCCGAAGTAATCGACTGCCGTCGATCTCATCAAACCCCGCTTTGGCGGGGTTTTTTGTTTGGATACCATCGCCGTCATGACCATCAACGCCGATCCCCAAGAGCTCGCTAAATTCAGTGACCTGGCCCACCGCTGGTGGGATACAGAAAGCGAATTCCGCCCGCTGCACCAGATCAACCCCCTGAGACTCGACTGGATCGACCAGCGCGCCTGTGTTTCAAGCAAACGCGTGCTTGATGTGGGCTGCGGCGGCGGCATCCTTTCGGATGCAATGGCTCGCCGTGGTGCGAACGTGCTGGGTATCGATTTGTCGACCAAGGCCCTGCGCGTGGCCATGCTGCATGCACTGGAGGCGGGCACGCCTTCGGTCGAGTACCGCGAAGTCGCTGTTGAAGCGCTCGCCGCGGAAGTGCCCTCTCAGTTCGACATTGTTACCTGCATGGAGATGCTTGAACACGTGCCCGACCCGGCATCGGTCGTCGCGTCTTGTGCGGCCTTGTGCAAACCCGGCGGCTGGTTGTTCTTCTCGACGCTGAACCGCAACCTGAAGTCGTTCCTGTTCGCGATCGTCGGCGCCGAGCATGTGCTGAAGCTGCTGCCAAAGGGCACGCATGAGTACGCCAAGTTCATCAAACCGAGCGAGTTGGCCGCTCAGTGCCGTGCGGCTGGCCTGGCCGTGGACGAGTCCAGTGGGCTCGAATACAACCCGATCACGAGGCGCTACTGGCTGTCGGACAACACCAGCGTCAACTACATGCTGGCCTGCCGTAAGCCGGCATGACGGTCGCTCGATGAACACCGAGTTTGCCGCTGTGCTGTTCGATCTGGACGGCACCGTCATCGACAGCGCTCCCGATCTGGCCGGTGCTGCCAATGAAATGCGCCGTGTGCGCGGCCTGCCCGATGCGCCTTACGAGCGGCTGCGCGCCACTGTCGGCTCTGGCGCTCGCGGCCTGGTCGGCGAGGCCTTCGGCGTGGTGCCCGGCGACGAAGATTTCATTGCGTTGCGCGATGAATTCCTGGCCCGGTATGCGCTGCGGCTGACGAACCAAACCCGCGTCTTCGCGCAGGTGGGTACGCTGCTCGATGCGCTGGACGCCCAGGCCGTGCCGTGGGGCATCGTCACCAACAAGGCGATTCGCTATGCTGAGCCGGTGACGCGTGCGCTCGGCCTTTACGACCGTGCCGCAGTGGTGATTGGTGGCGACAGCACGCCGCACTCGAAGCCGCATCCTGAACCCCTGCTGGAAGCGGCGCGCCGCATGCGGATTGAGCCGGCCCGCTGCCTTTACGTGGGTGACGATGTGCGCGATGTGCAGGCTGGTCACGCCGCCGGCATGCTCACCGTGGCCGTCACCTGGGGTTACTTGGGCATGGGCGAGCCCGTCGAGGCCTGGGGCGCGCACCACACGATCGGCAATCCGCTGGACATCTTGCAATTGCTGCGGATGGCCTAAACTCAATCGTTCTGGGACCGACCTGGCTTCGACGTGGGTGCGGATTTGGACTAGGGCATGCCGAGCACCAGTTCGCTCGTAAAACCACTGGAAACAAAGTAACTGCGAACGACTCTACGTACGCTCTCGCCGCTTAAAACCGGCGAGCTTCGCAACAGTTGGCCGATGGGCTGGGCCTGAGGGGTAACCCAAGGGCTGCGAAGTCATACACATGGGCTCGTCCTGTACCGCGTCATTCGGTGCAGGATCAAACTAAGTGAATCGAGGTGGTCTCAGCGTGCTGCTGCGCGGTGATCACCTTTAAATCCAAATCAGTCAGCTACGCATGTAGAACTACCTGATGATGGCTTGCGGACGGGGGTTCGATTCCCCCCGGTTCCACCAATCAAGGCTCCGCAAGGGGCCGTATGGGACCAAACCCCTAAGTAAATCAACGACTTAGGGGTTTTTTATTTTCCGCCACTGCTCTCGCATGAGAGCTGGTGTTGCAGCAGGGTTCAGCAATGGCGCAGGGTTGGAACTGAGCGTGGGCGTCTGCATCGCTTCGGCGTGCTGCCCTCGAGCGCTTGGTGGTGCGGTGAACGACAAGTCTGCGTGAGGTAGTGAGCATTTCCGCGGCATCCGAACCCTGACCCCGCAGATTGTTCTGCCGTGTGGTGCGAAACTGAACCGGCCATCAGTCATCCGCCCAATCCCATGTCACCTGTCACCTCCATCAGCTTGTCCGGCATGAATGCCGCCCAGACGGCGCTGGGTGCATCGGCACACAACATCGCCAATGGTGGCACTGCCGGATTTCGGCGGTAGCTGGTGACGCAGGCCACCGCGCCGAATGGTGGTGTCACGACAGCGCTCGCACAGGCATCCGAGGTTGGCAGCGCTCTTGAATCCGACATCGTCGGCCAACTGGTTGCCAAGAACGCATTCCTGGCGAACCTCACCGTCTTCCGAACCAGCAACAAGATGCTGGGTTCGTTGCTGAACAGCCAGGGCTGATCCGACCGCCTTCGCGCTCAGCCGGCCACGGCTCGCAGTGCCTTCCAGCCCTTGGCGTGCATGCACACGACAAAGCCTCGTGTCACCTGTTGAGTGGTCGCGTTCGGCTTGTGCGCCGCGCCGAGTGTCGTAACGCATTCATTGGTGTCCCCCGCGAGGGCTTCTCGATCGGCGCCCATCTTCCACCAGGAGCTGATGGTGTAGGTGTCCAGCGGGCTGGCTGGCACTGGCACGGGTGCTGATGGTGTGCTCGCCAGCAGCTGGGGCGTCGCCGCCTGCGGCGCAGCGGTCCCCACTGGAGCCTTGCTGGCCAGCGCCAGCCGCTCCGACGCGGCAACTGCTGCCGTTGCCACCGCCGCAGGTACCACTGTCGGTGCTGGCGTGACGGGGACGAACTCTGGCGTGGTGAACACGCTCGGGTTTCGGTTGTCCGGACTGACGCCTGCCGTTGCGAACAGTTCGACGTCATCCAGCTTCTTGACCATCCAGCCCTGGTCCTGCAGACATTGCTCTGCAGCGCTCTCGCTGCCAGCGGATTGACAGGCTCGCTTTGCGGTCTCGAGATCCTGGGTCGATGCACCCCGCTTGTATGACAGTTCGCCGCAGCCGCTGACGAGCAGCGCCAACATAGCAATCCCCAACAACTTTTTCATGCATGCCCTTCGCTTGGGTTTCTGGACGACCGCCAAATCCCGGCACGATCGGAGTTGATGGCCGCCTTGACTCCTCGACTTGCGTTTCGGCGGCCCCTCCGGCTCTCTGCAAGAAGCGAGCAACCTCGGAGGGCGGTGCTGGGAAGTCTCGCGCCCCGCTCACCGATGCGCACGGCAGCGCAGCCTTGCCCTGCACCAAAGCGGCACAGTGCAGCGCACCAATTCCGTGATGTCGGCAGGTTCTCGAGCCAGCGGATTCGGTTGAGGCTGTCGCTCGATCCAGTGCGGGCTGGCCCGAGACTTGCGCTGAGTCGTGTGGGTGCAGCGACGCACTCGACCCCGCTGCGGCACGCGGCGGGTCGCACGCACGAAGAAGTGTGTGGTGATGGATCTCCCGCGCTGTGGCATTCCCTGCAGCGCTTCATTGGAGTGGGTCATGGATTGCGTCGCACGCGTGTTCAAACG
>CANHNO010000089.1 GCA_947462065.1 Burkholderiales bacterium
GCTTTGATCCATGGCGATGTGGCGCGCCACCTGGATTTCAATGCCGAGGAACAACCGGTCGCCTTGCAGCTCGGCGGCAGCGAGCCTGCCGACCTCGCGCACTGCGCCCGACTGGCTGAGCAGTGGGGCTACGACGAGGTGAACCTGAACTGCGGCTGCCCCAGCGAGCGGGTGCAGCGGGGCGCGTTCGGTGCCTGCCTGATGGCCGAGCCCGCGCTGGTGGCCGACGGCGTGAAAGCGATGCGCGATGCGGTCGCGATCCCGGTGACGGTGAAGCACCGCATCGGCATCGACCGCAGCGAAAGCTATGACTTCGTGCGGGACTTCGTCGGCACGCTCGCGGATGCGGGCTGCGAGGTGTTCATCGTTCATGCGCGCAATGCATGGCTGAAAGGCCTGAGCCCGAAGGAAAACCGTGAGGTGCCGCCGCTGCGCTACGAGCTGGTGTACCGCCTGAAGCGCGACTTCCCGGCGCTGACCGTCGTGCTCAACGGCGGTGTGACGACCGACGAACAGATCACCGAGCACCTGCAGCATGTCGATGGCGTAATGCTGGGCCGCGAGGCCTACCACCGGCCGTGGTGGCTGGCCGGCTGGGACGAACGTCACTTCGGCGATGCGCCGGCAACGATTGACCGGGACGAGGTCGAGGCGGCGATGGTGGGCTACATGGACCGTCTGGTGGCGCAGGGCGAGCCGTGGTCGCGTGCGTCGAGGCACATGCTGGGCCTGTGGAATGGCACGCCCGGCGCCCGGCACCGGAGGCAAGTGTGGTCGGACCACCGACGCAAGGCAGATGCGCCGGCCGAGGTATCGCGTTCGGCTCGGCCGAGGGACGCCGACAGCCCGGCTCGGGAAGCCGCAGCCTGAGGCCTGCGCCGGCGGCACGCTGAAAACGCTGCCGACCGTTTGATCTGGCGCAAACCGCCCGAGTGGCCCCTGCATAGAGTGGCACCGAACTCACAAGGGGGCACGCGCGATGGATGAAATCAGATCGATCCTGGTGCATCTGGATGCATCGAGTGGCGCAATGAATCGCCTGCGGGTGGCCCACCGACTGGCGGCTACCCACGGCGCTGAACTGGACGTGCTGTACGCGGTGACACCGGCGCTGTTGCAGTACCCCTTGACGACATCCACCGCGGATGGCCAATTGGGTGCCTTGCTGACGTCGATGGATGCGCAAACCTGCGCAAGGGTGCGGGCCGACTTTGAGCGGGAGCGGGCCGACATCGGTCTCACGAATCTGGCCTGGCAGCAGGCCAATGACTTACCGCAGTTCGCCTTCGTGCCCCGGGCCTTCGAGGCCGATCTGCTGGTGCTGGCCAAGCCGGCCACCGATGAATCGCAAGAGGCGCAGGTGTCAAGCGATTTCGCGCCTTCCGTGTTGATCGAGTCCGGCAAGCCCGCGTTGATGCTGCCGTCTGTCGGTGCGGGCGCCGAGTTCGGCCGCACGATTCTGGTCGCCTGGAAGGGTGCGGCCGCGTCGGCACGGGCCGTGACCGCTGCCTTGCCGATGCTGCGTATGGCGCATTCGGTGCACGTGGTCTCGTGGGATGAAACCGGCGGAACAGCAGCGAATCACCCGCTACCAGTCGAGCGCTTTCTCAGTCGCCATGCCGTGAGCGCGAAAGTGCACCGCTGCGGTCACCTCAAAGGTGATGTCGGCGAATTGATGCTGTCGATGGCTGCCGATGTCGGTGCCGACATGCTGGTGATGGGCTGCTACGGCCATAGCCGCGCCCGCGAATGGTGGCTGGGTGGCGCCACCCGGACCGTCCTGTCGGCGATGACCCTGCCGGTGCTGATGTCGCACTGAAGGCAGCGGCCTGTGATCGATGTCGGGCTTGATTTCCGTCAAGGTGCTCGCATGCGTCAAACCTAGAGTAAAGCATCGGGCTGCGGTGGTTCAGGCGTCACCGCCACGACCTGACAAATGTCACCTCGACGCCAGAGGAGTTCCCCATGAATGCATTGACCCCCTTCGAAAGACTGGACGACATGTTTCCGGACATGTTCCGCCGATTCATGAGACCGATGAAGGCTGTCGGCGTCGGCGCCGAGTTGCTGGGCGAGATCCGGCTCGACCTCAACGAGACCGACAAGTCATATGAAGTCAGCGCCGAGTTGCCCGGCGTGAAGAAGGAAGACATCCATGTGACGATCGACGGCCACTATGTGTCGATCAGCGCCGAGGTGAAGCGCGAGTCGGAAGACGAAAAGAAGAAGAAAGGTGAGCGCAGCGTCGTCAAGGAACTGTTCTACGGCAACGCATCTCGGGGCTTTTCGTTGCCGCTGGAGGTCGACGAGAAGTCAGCCGTGGCGAAGTTCGACAACGGCATCCTGAAGCTGTCGCTGCCGAAAAAGCAGCAAGCGAACAGCCGCACGCTGCCCATTCAGTGAGTTCGGGGCAGCGTCTCTCGCTGCCCTGTGCACTGCGCTGTTCTGTCGAGTTCCCCATGGAGGATGAAAGATGATCATGACCTTGACGAAGTTGATGCGATCGCTGGTGCTGGTGGCATTGGCTGTTGCAGGCAGCGCGAACGCTACGCAGTCCGGCATGACGCCGTCCGGTCGCAGCTACCTGTCTGGTGGTGTGTCTGACGAGGAGCGGGAAAGCCTGCAGTCGCAGCAGGCACGCTACAGCCTGTGGATCGTGACGGCGTTGCGCAAAACGGGGGAGTACCTGTCAGCGGTGCATCTGAAGATCACCGACGCGAACCGGAAGGTGGTTTTCGATGCCGCGCTCGATGGCCCCTGGCTGCTGATCGATCTGCCGCTTGGCAAGTACAGCATCGAGGCACAACTTGATGGCCAGTCACAGCAACGCCAGACCACCATTCACCCGGGCGATCACCATCAGGCGATCTTCTACTTCGGCACCACCAAAGGCAGCAAGGTCAGTCCCTGAGGCTGTTCGATTTCAGAACGCAGATGCGTAGCGCATCATCTCCCACGGGCTGACGTGGCGGGCGTAATCGGTCCATTCGGCGCGCTTGAGCCGAATGAACTCCTGCGACAGGGTTTCGCCGAGCGCAGAGCGGATCAGGTCGTCGCCTTCCAGCGCATCGAGTGCCGCCGACAGGCTTTGCGGCAGCACCGGGATGCCGCGCTCGCGTATCTGCGACAGGCTCAGCTGGAACAGATCGTCGGTGCAGGCGGGTCCCGGGTCGAGTGCGCGATCGATGCCGTCGAGGCCCGCTGCGATCAGCGCGGCGGTCGCGAGATAGGGGTTGGCCGACGCATCCGGCACGCGCCATTCGATGCGGCCCTTCAGCGTGCGAACCAGCGCGGTGCGGTTGTTCGGCCCGTGCGCCACATAGGCAGGCGCCCAGGTGGTGCCGGTGATCGATTCGCCCACCGTCAAGCGCTTGTAGCTGTTGACGGTGGGTGCGGCGATGGCGCACAGCGCATCGGCATGCCTCAGTACCCCGGCGGTGAACTGGCGGCCGATGACCGACAGGTCTTGCGACGCATCGTCGAACACGCAGCGCGAATCGAGCGCATTGCGGCCCGAGCGATCTGCGTTCCACAGCGACACATGGAAATGCATGCCGCTCCCGGGCTGGTTGGCAAAGGGCTTGGGCATCATCGAGAACACCATGCCGTGTTGCTCGGCCAGCGTGTGCGCGGCCAGCTTGAACAGCATCAGGTGGTCGGCACTGGTGAGGGCATCGGCATGGTGGAAGTTCAGTTCGTACTGACCATGCGCGTCTTCGTGGTCGATCTGGAAAACTTCGAGCCCGCAGCGCGTCAGGCCATCGGCCAGCTGGTGCAGGAACTCGCGCTGGCGCGGCAGGCTTTTCAAGTCATACGATGGCTTGTCGAGCCGGTCGTGCGGGTCGGCGGGCTCGAAGCCACTGGCTGTACGGCGCAGCAGGAAGAATTCGGGTTCGACGCCGATGCGCAGGGCCCAGCCGCGTTCAGCAAGGCGGGCAAGTTGCCTCCTCAACACCTGGCGAGGGCAGGCGTCGAAGGGCTCGCCGGCCACAAAGCCGTCGCACACCACGCGTGCCACCCCAGGCATCCAGGGCAGGGCGCGCGCGGTGTCGATTTGCCCACGCCCGTAGTACTCGGCGCGCGGCCCGGTGCGCGGCAGACCGGTGCCCCAGATCGACGGGCCGGCAAAGCCGACACCTTCGGTCATCAGCAATTCGAGTTGGTTCAGCGGCACCAGCTTGCCGCGCGCCACGCCGTGCACGTCAGTGAACTGCGCCAGCAGGCTGTGCACGCCGTCGGCTACGAGGCGTTCGCGCAGCGACTGGAAGCTGGCGGGGGTGATCTCGGCCGAGTGCGCCTTCATGGCCTCAGGCGGGCAGAACGGCATCGCGCAATGCAGCGGTCAGCATGCCGAGCGCCTCGTCGAAATGCGCGGTCGGGATCGTCAGCGGGAACATGAAGCGCACGACGTTGCCGTAGACCCCGCAGGTCAGCAGGATCAGGCCATGCTTCAAGGCGGCCGACTGCACGCGCTTGGTGAAATCGGCATCTGGCTCGTCGCTATCGGCCCGCTTGAACTCGACCGCGACCATGCCACCCAGGCCGCGCACATCAGCGATCTGCGGCACCTCGGTGCGCATGCCGTTCAGCAGCGCTTTCAGTCGATCGCCAAACTGCTGCCCGCGTTCCGGCAGGCCCTCTTCGGCCATCACATCGATCACCGCATGGGCCGCCGCGATGGCCACGGGGTTGCCGGCATAGGTGCCACCCAATCCACCGGGGTTCGGCGCATCCATGATTTCGGCTCGACCCGTCACAGCCGAAAGTGGCAGCCCTGCGGCCAGCGATTTCGCGCTGATCAGGATGTCGGGCACCACGTCGAAGTGCTGCATGGCGAACAGCTTGCCCGTGCGGCCGAAGCCAGTCTGCACCTCGTCGGCAATCAACACGATGCCGTGCTCTTCGCACAGCTCGCGCAGCCATTGCACGGCGGCCGGCTGAATCACATTGAAGCCGCCTTCGCCCTGCACGGGCTCGAAGATGATCGCGGCCACGCGGCTGGGCTCGATGTCGGCCTTGAACAGCTGGTAAACCGACTTCTTGACCTCGTCGAGGCTCGCGCAGTGGCAGGGAAAGGGCGCGTGATACAGCTCGGGCGGGAAGGGCCCGAACTGCGCCTTGTAGGGCTGCACCTTGCCGGTCAGCGCGACGGCAAACAGGCTGCGGCCATGAAAGGCGCCGCTGAAGGCGATCACACCAGCGCGCTTGGTGTGCGCGCGGGCGATCTTGATGGCGTTTTCGACTGCTTCGGCGCCGGTGCTGAACAGCGCCGTTTTCTTGGCGTGCGTGCCGGGCGTCAGGACGTTGAGCTTTTCGGCAAGAGCGATGTAGCCCTCGTACGGCACGACCTGGTAGCAGGTGTGGGTGAAGCGCTTGAGTTGCGCTTCGATCGCCGCGATGACCTTCGGGTGGCGGTGACCGGTGTTCATCACTGCGATGCCACCAGCGAAGTCGATGTAGCGGCGGCCTTCGATGTCCCACAGCTCGGCGTTCTCGGCATGGTCGGCGAAGAAGGTGCCCATCACGCTCACCCCGCGCGGCGTGGCCGCGGCCTTGCGGGCCATCAGCTGTTCGTTGGGAGAATGATTCATGTGTCTATACGAATCCACGTCGTCTTCAACTCGGTGTACTTGTCGAACGCGTGCAGTGATTTGTCACGTCCGTTGCCGCTCTGCTTGAAGCCGCCGAAGGGCACGGTGATGTCGTCTTCGTCGTACTGATTCACATGCACCGTGCCAGCGCGCAGTGCGCGAGCGACGCGGTGGGCTCGGTCGATCTGGTGGCTCCAGACGCTGGCCTGCAGGCCATAGGGCGAGTCGTTCGCGATCGCGATCGCCTCGGCCTCGGTCTTGAAGCGAATGACCGACATCACCGGCCCGAAGATTTCCTCGCGGGCTATCTTCATTTGATTCGTCACGCCATCGAACACGGTCGGTTCGACGAAGTAGCCGCCGGTTTCGGCACGCGTCTGGCGGCCTCCAGCGACCAAACGAGCGCCATCGGTGTGGCCGGCATCGATGTAGCTGAGCACGGTGCGCAGCTGGCCGTCGTCAACCAGCGCACCCATCGGTGCGGCGCCGCTGAGCGGGTCGCCGGGCTGGTACTTCGGCGCTTCGGCAGCGACGGTGGCGATGAATTCGTCGGCGACGCTCTCGTGCACGAGCACGCGCGACGGTGCATTGCAGCTCTCGCCCTGGTTGAAGAACATGCTGCCGGCCACGGTGCAGGCGGCTCGCGCGATGTCGTTGAAATCGTCGAACACCACAAAGGCGGACTTGCCGCCGAGCTCGTTATAGACGCGCTTGAGGTTGCTGCGGCCGGCGTACTCCAGCATCTTGCGGCCGACACGGGTGCTCCCGGTGAAGCCGATCGCGTCGACCTCCATGTGCAGCGCCAGCGCCTCGCCGGCCTCATGACCGTAGCCTGGAACGACGTTGAACACGCCTGCGGGCAGACCGGCCTCGATCGCGAGTTCAGCCAGGCGCAGGGCGGTCAGCGGCGATTTCTCGCTCGGCTTGAGTACCACGCTGTTGCCCGCTGCGAGTGCCGGCCCGAGTTTCCACGCCGACATGATCATCGGGTAGTTCCAGGGCACGATGGCGCCGACTACGCCCATCGGCTCGCGGGTGATCAGGGCCAGCGCACTGCGTGCGGTGGGCGCGATCTCGTCATAGACCTTGTCGACCGCTTCTCCGTACCAGGCGATGCAGCGCGCGCTGGAGGTCACATCGACACCCAGGCTGTGCTGGATCGGCTTGCCCATGTCCAGCGTTTCGAGCAACGCGAGCTCATCCTTTGCGGCGAGGATTTTTTCAGCGAAGCGCAGCAGCACCTTCTTGCGCACCGCCGGCGGCTTGTGGGCCCAGCGGCCGTCGTCGAACGCGCGACGCGCCGAACTGACCGCAGCATCGATGTCCACCGCCTGCCCGCGCGCTACCTGCGTGATCGTGCGGCCATCGATCGGCGAGACGCAGGCGAAGGTCTCGCCTGCCGCCGCCGCCCGCCGCTCGCCTCCGATGAACATGCGTCCGTCGGGCCGGCATGCTGCGGCCAGCGCATGCCAATCGCGGGACGCAGCAGTGCTGTTCATCAGAAGCTCACGACCATCTGCGCGCCGAAAAGGTGGTTGGTTTTCTTGAAGCTGCCGTTGTCGACGTACTCGAAAACGCGTTTGGTCGCGCCGTCGAAGCGGTACTCCAGCTTGAAGAGGGTATACGCGTTGAATTGGTAATTACCGCCGACGCTCAGCGCATAGCGGTTGGCACCGCGTTGGCTGTCGAAGGCAGGCTGTGGTAAGTCGTCGCCGTCGTAGCCAACAAATCCCTGACCGATGCCGTTTAACGAGTCATTGCCAAAGCCCAGCAAGCCGCCACCATTCTTGCGGTTGTAGATGTAGTCGGCGCGGACGACGCCTTCCAGGCGTGGCGTGAACTTGTACGCCCCCAGTCCCGAGACACCCACCCAGCGGGCGGTCTGCAGGCTGCCGTCGTCCTTGGTGGCGATGGCCGCCTTGGATTGCTGCCCATAGCTGATCTGCCCTTGGGCGGTCCAGTCACCGCGCGTGTAGTAGCCATCGACTTCGAAGAGATGCAAGCCGGTGTCGCCGGTGCCTTCTTGCACCAGATTCGCCGCCTTGCCGTGGACGCCCGAGAACCCGATGCCAGAGTATTCGTTGATCGAGTAATCGCCGCGGTACGCAAACACCGGTGATTTTTCGTTCGGTTCCCGCTTGGTCGAATTGAAGTTGCCGACGATGCCCTTGATCACCCAGTCACCACGCGTCAATTCCAGACCCACGCCGGTGTAGGCGAGTGGCGCAATCAGGTCGAACAACAGGTTGTGAGTGACCAGCTTGTTGTCCTTGGAGGGCAGCAATTCATAGCCAGACCAGTCCGGAATCTGACCAGCGAACAAGCGAGTCTCTTCGCCCGCGATCGGTATCGACACGCTGGCCTCGTGCACGATCGATGCAAAGTTGATCTGCGAACCGACGCCGCGCTCGGGCATGATCGTCAGGCGGAATTTGGTGCCGCCCTCGAGCTCTTTCTGGATGTCCAGCGTGGCGGTGCCGAAGAACGAGTTGTCGTAGGCGTAGGGGCCCACCTGCACCTGGTTCAGAAACTGGAAGCCAGCCCGGTTCTGCGCGCGGTTGTAGATGAAGGTCGGATCGATGCTGCCGTTGATCGTCATGCCCTTGGCGAACGAGGTCTCTTGGGCCTCCTCCAGCGAGTCGACCTTGACAGCAAGCCGCGACAGCTCGCGAGCCTGATCAGGTGTCATGCCTG
This sequence comes from Burkholderiales bacterium, assembly GCA_947462065.1. GTDB lineage: Bacteria > Pseudomonadota > Gammaproteobacteria > Burkholderiales > Burkholderiaceae_C > PBB1. Next base: position 8,286 of record CANHNO010000089.1, read on the forward strand.
CCGGTGCAGGCGGTGCCGGAGCGGGCACCACGGCGACAGGCGCTGGTGGCGCTGCCACGGCTTTCGCCTTGTCGACCGCTTTCAGCTTCTCCTCCAACTGCGTCACGCGATCGCGCAACGCCCTCAGTTCCTTGAGCAGCTCTTCGTTGGTACCGGCTGCCGCGGGCAGGGGAAACGCTGCAGCGATGGCCAGGGTGAGCAGGGTGGGTTGCCAGAGCTTCATGGTGAATCCTCGGTCAGTGAATCGGATCTAACGGGCCTCTGAATGTGTTCAGTTGGCGCGATTGGCGGCTGCAACATCGAGGGAGCGGTTTCGCTCGGCGCGTGCAATCAAGTAACTCGCGACCACAACGCCGATCGCCACGACGACGACAATCACCGTTGCCACTGCATTCACCGATGGGTTCAGGCCCAGCCTCGCGCGCGAAAAGATGACCAGCGGCATGGTGGTCGAGCCCGGTCCGGACAGGAAGGCCGACAGCACCACGTCGTCGAGCGACAGCGTGAAGGTTAAAAGCCAGGCCGACAGCAGCGACTGCGCGATCATCGGCAGCGTGATCAGCGTGAACACCTGCCAGGGTCGCGCGCCGAGGTCCATGGCCGCTTCCTCGAGCTGGGGATTGAGGTCCTGCAGCCGAGCCTGGATCACCACTGTCGCGTAGGACATGCCCAGCAGCAGGTGGCCCATCCAGATGGTCAGCGAACCGCGATCCGGAAACCCCAGGGCGCGCTGCACTGACACCAGCATCAGCAGCAGCGACAGACCGACGATGACCTCGGGCATCACCAGCGGCGCATTGACCATGCCCGAGAACAGCGTTCGGCCGGTGAAGCGCCGGTACTTGACCAGCGCGAAGGCTGCGAGCGTGCCGAGGATGACCGATGCGCACGCGGTGAAGAAGGCGATCTGCATCGACAACCAGAAGGCGTTGATCATCTCCGTGTCGTTGGCCAGCGCCACGTACCACTTCAACGTGAAGCCGCGCCACGAATTGGGCACCGGCGAGTCATTGAACGAAAAAACGACCAGCGCGACGATCGGCAGGTACAGGAACGCGAAGCCGAGCGCCAGCCAGCTTTTGCCGAACCAGCGGTTGAACGCGGTCGCATTCACTTTCGGACCTCCGTGGCTTCGGCCTGGTACTTGTTGAAGATCGCGAGCGGCACGATGATCAACAGCACCATCACCACGGCGACCGATGCCGCCATCGGCCAGTCGTTGTTGCTGAAGAACTCATCCCACAGCACACGGCCGATCATCAGTGTCTGCGGGCCGCCCAGCAGTTCGGGAATGACGAATTCGCCCACGCAGGGGATGAACACCAGCATCGAGCCGGCGATGATCCCGGCCTTCGACAACGGAACGGTGATCTTCCAGAACGCGGTGAACGGTGTGGCGCCCAGATCGGCTGCGGCTTCGAGCAGACGCAGGTCCATTTTCGAGAGGTTCGCGTACAGCGGCAGGATCATGAACGGCAGGTAGGTGTAGGTCATGCCCAGCACCAGGGAGAACGGCGTGTTCATCAACTGGCCGGGCGCCGGGATCAGCCCGAGGGATGCGAGCACCTGATCGAGACCGCTGCCCACCAGCAGATCGTGAGCCCAGCCGTTTTCGCTGAGCAGGCCCTTCCAGGCATAGACGCGCAACAGGAAGGATGTCCAGAAAGGCAGCATCACCAGCATCAACAGCGCAGGCTGCACGGTGGCCTTGGCGCGCGCCATGAAGTAGGCGAAGGGATAGCCGATCAGCAGGCAGAAAAAGGTGGTGACCGCTGCGTACTTGAGGCTCGACAGGTAGGTCTTGTAATAAAGATCGTCCTGCGTGATGAACATGTAGGTCGTGAAGCGCAGCGTCAAGGCAAGCGCGTTTTCGCTGTAGGTGAGGATGTCCTTGAAGGTCACCGTCTCCATCTCCGAGACGCTGATCTTCATGACGATCAGGAACGGAAACAGGAAGAAGATCAGCAGCCACAGATAAGGAATGCCGATCACCGCCGAGCGGCCGGTCAGCAACCTGCTCAGCACGGCTTTCA
>CANHNO010000090.1 GCA_947462065.1 Burkholderiales bacterium
CCAGTACTCCTGGAACCAGCCGATGTGACCGGCCTCCCACAGCGGCGGGTTCAATTCGGGCAGGACCGGCACACGCCAGCCATCAGATGCCAGCGCCGCCTCGTAGACCGACAGCCAGCGCAAGGTCTGATTCCTCGCATCCATCAGCGACAGCGACAGCAGGTCCTTGCCGGCACAACGCAGCAGCGGAGAACTGGCATCCTGCGCGTTGCCGTCCAGCCGGTGTGGTGCGTTATTGCTCAAGTCACTCCCCGCAAACGACTGGTCGTGTCGCCTGCTTCGCGCCGATTTTCACACCCGGTGCCGGCACGCCATGGACAGCCAAAACGAGCTGAACGGTGCGGGCTACGCGCAGATGATCGACAGCATCACCAGGCTGAACAAGCCCGGCATCGCGCTGCTCAACGCCCCGCAGACCAGTGGCGGACTGTTGGTGTCCTGCGCTGCAGACACCGTGGATGCCGTGCTCGCCATCTTCCATCAGCAAGGCTTCACGCGGGCTGCGGTGATTGGCGAGGTGACACAGGGCCCGGCGGGACTGACCGTGCGCTGACCGCTTCAGACGATCACCGGCTCGGTCTCCAGCCGGATGCCGAATCGGCCGTAGACGCTTTCCTGGATGGCACGGGCCAGCGTCATCACCTCGGAGCCGATCGCTTCGCCGCGGTTGACCAGCACCAGCGCCTGTTTTTCATAGACGCCGGCTTGCCCCACCGTTTTTCCCTTCCAGCCGCACGCGTCGATCATCCAGCCTGCGGCCAGCTTCACGCCGCCATCGGCCATCGGGTAGTGCACGATTTCAGGATCGCGGCCGATGATGTCTCGGCACTGCTCCGGTGTGACCACGGGGTTCTTGAAGAAGCTGCCGGCGTTGCCGATGCGAGCGGGGTCAGGTAGCTTGGCGCGGCGGATCGCGATCACCCAGTCAGCCACCTGCTGCGCACTCGGCTCCATCTGGGGCTGAACAGATTGCAATTCGGCCAGCTTGCGCTCCAGTTCCAGGTAGCCGAGCGCAGGATGCCACGGGCGCGGCAGTCGGAACCGCACGCGGGTGATCACCACCTGCCCGGCCAGCGCCTGCTTGAACACGCTGTCGCGGTAGCCGAAGGCGCAGCAGTCGGGGCCGAGCGTGATCGTCTCTCCGGTACGCAGGTCGACCGCGTCGAGCGACTCGAAGCGGTCCTGCAACTCGACGCCATACGCGCCGATGTTCTGCACCGGCGACGCACCCACCGTGCCCGGGATCAGCGCCAGGTTCTCCAGCCCAGGGTAGCCCTGCGCCAGCGTCCACACCACCACCTCGTGCCAGGACTCGCCGGCACCGGCCTCGACGATCCAGGCATCGGCGCGCGCTTCCACGAGCCGCAGGCCCTTGACCTCAACCTTCAGCACCACCTGCGGCATGTCGCGCGTCAGGATGATGTTGCTGCCCCCGCCCAGCACGAACTTCGGGGCGGCGCCCAGCGTGGGATGATTGACGACGCCGCGCACATCGGCATCGTCCGCGATCCGCACCAGGGTGTGGGCCACGGCCGGCAAACCGAAGGTGTTGTAGGTTCGAAGGCCGACGCCCGACTCGATGTGCATGGCAGAATTTTCAACGATCGTTCGCCGCTGCTGCGGCGATTCCCCCACGAAAGACCGCCCACCATGCCCAGCTTTGACACCGTGCTCGAACCCAACCTCGTCGAAGTGCGCAACGCGGTCGACCAAGCCAGCAAGGAAATCGGCACCCGCTTCGATTTCAAGGGCTCGTCATCGAAGGTCGAGCTCAAGGACAAGGAGCTCACGGTTTGGGCCGACAGCGACTTCCAGATCGGGCAGGTGATGGACATCGTGCTGGCCAAGCTGGCCAAGCGCAGTGTCGATGTGCGCTACCTGGACCGCAGCGCGAAGATTGAAAAAATCGGAGGCGACAAGGTCAAGCAGCTGATCGTCATCAAGAACGGCATCGACAGCGAAACGGCGAAGAAGCTGCAGACGGCCGTCAAGCAGAGCAAGCTCAAGGTGCAGGCGGCGATCCAGGGCGACACGGTGCGCGTCACCGGCGCCAAGCGAGACGACCTGCAGGCTGCGATGGCGCTGATCCGCAAGGATCTGCCCGAGGTGCCGCTGTCGTTCAACAACTTCCGCGATTGAAGGTCGCGACGATGGCAACCCGCTCGGCTGCCCCGCCTTGGCTGGGCGTGCTGCTGATCGGCATCGGTAGCGTCACGGCGGTCTGCGCCCAGAGCGTGTCCTACAGCGGCAGCATGGGCGACCGGGCCTTGCTGGTGATCGACGGAACACCACGAACGCTGGCCGCAGGCGCCACGCATGGCGCAGTGCGGCTGGTCAGCGTCAATCCAAACGCCGCGGTGGTCGAGTTGAAGGGCCAGCGACAGACGCTACCTCTCGGCGGATCTCCCGTCAGCCTGGGTGGTGCCAACAGTGCCGGTGGCGGCACGCAGATCGTGTTGACCGCTGGCCTCGGTGGCCACTTCGTGACGGGCGGCAGCATCAACGGCCGAGCCGTCGAGTTCGTCGTCGACACGGGCGCGACCACGATCTCGATGGGCGAGGCCGATGCCGACCGCATCGGCCTGAAGTACAAGAACAACATGCGCTACACCGTTGGCACGGCGAACGGCAACGTGGCGGCCTACAAGGCTTCGCTGGACGTGATCAGGATCGGTGATGTGCAGGTCTACAACGTTGAAGCCGTCGTGCTGCCGCAGCAGATGCCCTTCATTCTTCTGGGCAACAGCTTCCTCACCCGCTTCCAGATGAAGCGCGAGAACGACCGCCTGACGCTGGACAAGCGGTGAAGCTTTCCCAGGTGTTGTACTCGCAGGGGTTTGGCGCACGGCGCGAGTGCGAGGGCCTGATCGTCTCCGGCTTCGTCAGCATCGCCGGCGTGGTGCGCGACGATCCGTTCGAGGAGTTCGATCCCCAGGGCCTGCAGTTCAACGTGCGCGGTGAAAGCTGGCCGTTTCGCGACAAGGCGCTGATCGTGCTCAACAAACCAGCGGGCCACGAGTGCTCCCAGAAACCGAAGCACCACCCGAGCGTTTACAGCCTGCTGCCTGCGCCCCTGCGCCGTCGCGATGTGCAGGCGGTCGGCCGGCTCGACGAAGACACCACCGGCCTGCTGCTGCTGACCGACGACGGCGGCCTGATCCACCGCTGGACCTCGCCCAAGCACCATGTGTCCAAGGTCTACGAGATCGGCTGCAAGCACCCGGTGAGCGCCGAGCAGGTGCAGCAATTGCTGCACGGCGTGACGTTGCTGGACGATCCGGTTCCGGTGCGTGCCGCGGCCGCAGAGGCCACCGGCACGTTCAGCGGACCCCAGCCGCACGACGCAGGCGAACTGCACGGTCTGCGGATGACCCTCACCGAGGGCAAGTACCACCAGGTCAAGCGCATGGTCGCGGCGGTGGGCAACCGCGTCGAGGCGCTGCATCGCAGCCGCTACGGTGCGTTGACGCTGCCCGATGACCTGGCACCGGGCCAATGGCGCTGGCTGGACGGGCCGCAGGCGGTGGTGCCCTTGGCGGCTCCTGCTCGGCCGGTCGCAGCGCCACCGCAATAATCGACCCATGCTTGTTTTTCGCGGGTTCCACCATCCCGGTGTCGCACCAGCCTGCGCGCTGACGATCGGCAATTTCGACGGCGTGCACAGAGGGCATCAGGCGATGCTGGCGCTGCTGCGCAATGAGGCACAGCATCGCGGCCTGCCGAGTTGCGTACTGACCTTCGAGCCGCACCCGCGCGACCATTTCGCCGCGAGCAGTGGTCACCCCGATCGCGCCCCAGCCCGCATCTCGACGCTGCGCGACAAGCTCAGTGAACTGGAGCGCTGTGGCGTCGAGCAGACCATCGTCGTGCCCTTCAACGACCGCTTCGCGGCGCAGTCGCCACAAGCCTTCATCGACGAGGTGCTGGTGCACGGCCTGCATGCGAGCTACGTGCTGGTGGGCGACGACTTCTGCTTCGGGGCCAGGCGCGCCGGCGACTACGCGATGCTCGACGCAGCCGGTCAGGCTCAGGGCTTCGACGTCGCGCGCATGCTCAGCTACGAGGTTCGCGGATTGCGCGTGTCGAGCTCGGCGGTGCGGGACGCGCTTGCCGCTGGCGACATGGTCCGCGCAAGAACGCTGCTCGGGCGGCCCTACAGCATCAGCGGTCATGTGGTGCACGGACGCAAGCTCGGTCGCGACCTCGGCTTTCGCACGCTGAACCTGCGCTTTGCCCATGTGCGGCCGGCCGCGATGGGCATCTTCGTCGTACAGGTCCATGGGCTCACGCCCGATGCCAAGCCAATCGGTGGCGTCGCGAGCCTGGGTGTGCGCCCAGCGGTCGAGGATGCGGGCCGCGTGCTGCTGGAAACGCACTGCTTCGACTGGCCCGAGTCACTGGGTCTCGAAGGCGGCTATGGCCGCTGCATCCGCGTCGAGCTGCTGCACAAGCTGCACGACGAACGGCCCTACGCATCGATGGACGCCCTGCGCGCAGGCATCGCGCAAGACGAGATGGATGCGCGAGCCTGGCTGGCCGGAAAGCCGAGCCTGTGCTGAGTCGCAGCGTTCAACCCTGGCCCGCGGGCCGCAGGCGACTCATGGCCACCGAGGCTGCGGCAGTGCGCGTTTCAACGCCAAGCTTCACGTAGACGCGCTCCAGGTGCTTCTTCACGGTGGCCGGGCTGGAGCCGAGGATGTCGCCGATGTCACGGTTGGTCTTGCCCTTGGCCAGCCAATACAGCACCTCGGCTTCGCGGGTGGTCAGCTTGAAGGCTGCACCCAGCGCGTCGATCACGACCTGGTCCGAGCTCTCTCGCATCACGATCAGCCATTCGTCGTCACCGGTCTGCTCGTGCAGCGCCAGGATCAGGCGGCGGTTCTGCCGCGCCAGCGTCAGCGGCTCGCCGGGTGTGGCGCCGACCACCGCGCGGCGCACCAGCTCGTCGCGCACCCAGGCCAGCACTGCGGCGTCGAGTTCGCCACCGCCGAAATGCTGCATCAGCAAATCGCGCGCCAGTGGTGTCTTCCAGACGATCTTCCCGTCAGCCGCCCGCACCACCAGCGTCGCGTGGCCGAAGGCATCGAGCGCATTGCGCGCCTGGCGGGCCTGCCGCGCACCCTGCACATGCACCGCCATGCGCGCCAGCACTTCCTTGGCACGGATCGGCTTGGTGACGTAATCGACCCCGCCCGCCTGAAAGGCCTGCACCACATGCTCGGTGTCGGTCAGCCCGGTCATGAAGACGATCGGGATGTGAGCGGTGTCGGGCCGCGCCTTCAGCCGCCGCGCGACCTCAAAGCCATCCATGCCCGGCATCACCGCGTCGAGCAGAACGATGTCAGGCAGTGCCTGCGCGGCGCGCTGAATCGCCGCCTCGCCGTTGGTGGCCACCAGCACGGTGTAGCCCGATTCGTCGAGCGCGTCATGCAGCACCGACAGGTTGTCCGGCACGTCGTCGACGATCAGCACCACATCGGCGATGCTGCGGTTCAGCGGGTTCAGAGCCTCAGGCAGCATCTTGGGCCTTGCGAATCACACCGGTCATTGCGTCGAGCTGAAACTGCTGCGCGAGTTGCCGCATGTGCTGAACGAACGTTACCGTGCCCGGTTCGTTGACCGCGATCTCGTCGAGCTGTTTGAGGATGCCGCGGAAGTAGCCGAGGTCGATCATTTCCTGCAGGTTGTGCAGTCGCTCCGGAGAAGGCAGCACCATCGGCTCGACCGAGCTAATCGCTGGTGCAGTGACTGCGCCTGATGCGGCGCGCTGCGGCACCTCCAGCCACTCGAGCGCCAGCACGCGACCAAGCCAATCGAGCAGCTCCGACTTGCGCACCGGCTTCAGGATGAAATCCTCGGCCGGGATACCGACGATGTTGTCGGTGCCTTTCTCGAAGGCATTGGCCGACACGATCGCGATCGGCGCGTCGCTCAGCTGTTCGGCGCGGATGCGGCGGATGGTTTCCCAGCCGTCAATGCCAGGCATCGCCAGATCCATCAGGATCGCGTCCGGACTGAAGTCGCGCAGGCGTTGCAGGCAGCCCAGGCCCGAGGCCGCCTGGCGCAACTCGAATCCCAAGGGTTCCAGCACGTTGCGCAGCAGCTCGCGGTCGATCTCTTCGTTGTCGACCACCAGCAGCCGGCGGCGTGCGCCCATGTAGCCAATGCGCTGCGTGCGCGGCAGGCCGATGCCATCGGCAGCCTCGGCACGCACTTCCGGCAGGAACAAGCGGATGCGGAAGACCGTGCCCGTGCGCGGCACGGGCCCGGCCACGCTGCCGACCGTCATCTCGCCGCCCATCACGTCGGTCAGCATCTTGCTGATGGTCAGTCCCAGCCCGGTGCTGCCGACCGAGGCCCCCGAGTCGCCCCCACCAATCGCCGAGCCGCGCGCGAAGGGCTCGAAGATCTGCTCAAGCTCGTCCGGCGCGATGCCCGGACCCGTGTCTTCGATCTCGAACAGCGCCATCTGGCGAGCATGGCTGACACGAAAGATCACGTGTCCCTGCGAGGTGAACTTCACCGCATTGCCCAGCACATTGATCAGGATCTGGCGCAGCCGCTTCTCGTCGGTGCGCACCAGCTCGGGCACGTTGTCGGCCACCGCATGGCGGAATTCGATGCCCTTGCCGGCGGCCTGCAGCGCGAACAGGCTGGTCATCTCGCGCAGGCAATCCCGCAGCCGCATCGGCTTGACCTCGAGCGCGAAGCGTCCGCTTTCGATGCGAGCAATGTCCAGCGTGCCCTCGATCAGCGACAGCAGATGATCGCCACCTCGCCGGATCACGCTGACCGCCTGCTTGCGGTGGGCGGGAATGGCGTCGTCTTCGTCGAGCAGCTGCGCATAGCCAATGATGCTGTTGAGCGGGGTGCGCAACTCGTGGCTGATGGTGGTGATGTAGCGGCTCTTCGCCTGGTTGGCGGTGTCGGCGAGCCGCTTGGCCTCCTGCAGCGCTTCGTCGGTGCGGCGGTGCGAGGCGATCTCCTGGCGCAACACCTCGGTCTGCTCGTTCAGCGCATACGTCTGGCGGTTGCTTTCCTCCTGTGCGACCTGGCGGCTCTTGTGCGTCAGCACCAGCCACCAGCCGACGATTGCGGTGACGACGATCAAGCCCGCATAGGCCTTGACGAAACCCATGCCCAGGACGCTCGCCACCTTCGCATCAGGCATGTCGAAGGTGGTCAGCTGCTGGCGGTAGATCATCCAGAACAGCAGCGCGAGCAGCGGCGCGATGGCCGACATCAGTAGCAGGTAGCGGCCCAGCTCAGTGTCGAGCCGCGCCCAGGCGCCGCTGGGCAACAGCTTGCGGCCGACGGCCTGCCACTGCGCCGACCAGTTCGCACGCGGCTTGCACATGTCATTGCAGCGCGCATCGAGGGCGCAGCACAGCGAGCAGATCGAGCCGAGGTAGGCCGGGCAGTACGCCATGTCTTCGGTCTCGTACTCGCGTTCGCACACCGTGCAGGTTGACGGCCCCCCAGTCGCTGCGCTCCTGCCCCATGGACCCGAAGGGGCCTCCCCGTGGCCCTTGGGCGCCGCCTGGTGGACCGGCGGAGCCGGATCCACGGGTGTGGCTGGATCAGTAACGCGAGGGGAGCGCGCCAGGTAATAGCGGCCCTTCGTCCACCACGCGATCAGTGGGGCGGTGACGAAGGCGGTGACCAGTGCGATGACCGCCGAGAAGGCCTCGGCCATCGGCCCCATCAGGCCGAGGTTGGCGCTGATCGACAGCACCGAGGCCAGTCCCATGGCGCCCACGCCGACCGGATTGATGTCGTACAGGTATGCGCGCTTGAATTCGATGCCCTTCGGGCTCCAGCCCATCGGCTTGTTGATGACCAGATCGGCCACCACCGCCATGATCCAGCTGATCGCGATGTTCGAGTACAGACCCAGCACCTGGCCCAGCGCCTGGAACACGTTGAGCTCCATCAGCATTAGCGCGATCAGCGTGTTGAATACCATCCACACCACCCGCCCGGGGTGGCTGTGCGTCAACCGCGCGAAGAAGTTGCTCCAGGCCAGACTACCGGCGTAGGCGTTGGTGACGTTGATCTTGAGCTGGCTGACGACCACGAACAAGCAGGTCGCCGCGACCGCCCAGCCGTAGTTCGGGAACACCAGCTCGTAGGCCGCCAGGTACATCTGGTTGGGGTCGATGGCGCGGTCGGCGGGCACGGCCAGCTTCAGCGCCAGCAGGGCCAGCAGCGCGCCGCCCAGCATCTTGGCCACGCCCAGCACCACCCAGCCCGGCCCTCCCATCAGCACCGCAGCCCACCAGCGGCCGCGGTTGGCGGGCGTCTTCTCGGGCATGAAGCGCAGATAGTCCACCTGCTCGCCCATCTGCATGATGAGCGCGATGCCCACCGTCAGCGCCGCACCGAACAGCAAGGGGTTGAACTGGCCGCCCAGGCCGTTCTCGCCGGCATAGGCTCGCAGATCCGCCAGCAGGGTTGGGTGGGCATTGAAGACGTAGATGTAGGGCACCACCAGCAGCACCAGCCACAGCGGCTGGGTCCACATCTGCAACTGGCTGATGACGGTAACGCCGTGCGTGACCAGCGGGATCACCACCAGCGCGCAGATCAGGTAACCCCAGGCTGGCGGGATGCCGAACGCCAGCTCCAATGCGTAGGCCATGATGGCCGCTTCGAGCGCGAAGAAGATGAAGGTGAAGCTCGCGTAGATGAGCGAGGTGACCGTGGAGCCGATGTAGCCGAAGCCGGCGCCACGGGTGAGCAGATCCATGTCGACGCCATAGCGTGCGGCGTAGTGGCTGATCGGCAGACCGGCCATGAAGATGATCAGCCCTGTCGCCAGGATCGCCCAGAACGCGTTGATGAAACCGTACTCGACCAGCAGCGTGGCGCCGACCGCTTCGAGCACCAGAAACGACGACGCGCCGAACGCGGTGTTGGCCACCCGCAGCTCCGACCACTTGCGAAAACTGCGCGGCGTGAAGCGCAGCGCGTAGTCCTCCATCGTCTCGCGCGCCACCCAGCTGTTGTAGTCGCGGCGCACCTTGACAACGCGCTGCACCGCTTCGCCACGCGCATGGTCAGGGGTCGACACGATCGCCGGCCCCAGTGGGGGCTGGTGGGCAACGCTTCTATCGGTCATGTTCTCAGGAGGCATCGGCAATCGCCATTGCCGATCCTGCAGGCAAGGCCTGGGCCAGGCGACCAGCAAACGCAGCGGGGCCTCCGATGCCCGCCGCGCAGCATGCTCAGGCCTTCGCGCTCGGGCGATCGCTCACTTCACTCCACCAGCGTTGGATGTTCTTGCAGTCGTCGGGAATGCTGACCGACACCCAGCCAGCGAACTCGATGCTGCAGTACAAAGTGCAATCGGCCAGCGTGAACACATCGGAGGCGATGAATCGGCTCTTGCCCAGTTGCTCGTCGAACCGCTGGAAGAATTTTTCCAGGCTCGCGCGACCGCGGTCGACCAATTGGGGCAGCTGCGGTACCGGGTCGGCAAAGCCCGCCAATCCGCGATCCTTGAAGTAAGGGTTGCTGTTGCGGAACATCTCTGCCACGGCCGTCATGCCCTGATCAAAGGCGCGGCGCTCCCACATGTCAACGATGGCGCGCTCGTACGGATCGCGACCCAGCATGGGCGGATTCGGATGCAACTCCTCGAAGTAACGGCAGATCGCGATCGATTCACCGATCTGGCGACCGTCGTCAAGTTCGAGCATCGGCACCATGGCATGGGGGTACTTGGCCTTGTACTCAGGCGTGAGCACAAACCCGTCGCCCGCGACCTGGACGGTTTCGACCTTCAATCCCTTTTCAACGAGGAACATCCGCAGACGTTTGGGATTCGGGGCCGCAGCCCAGTCATAGAGTTTCATTCTTCGTGTCTCCTGTGGATATCCATGAGAAAGGATGCGGACCTTCTGCATCCAGAATCCTTGCCGGGCCGTGATTCTGGAGGCGCAAATTCAAGACCGATGCGCATAGGTGAAATCACTAGGTTCGGGAACTGATTCAAAAACGGACGACCCTAGTTCATCGGGAGCGAACCAAATGTCACGGTTTTTCATTCACCCCCCGAGCGATTGATGTTTCGTTTAACCCGGCAATTTTGATCAAAGGAGCAACCAAGATGGAAATCGAGAAGAGTGGAGTTGATCGTCGCAGCGTGCTGCAGGGCGGTCTGGGTGGCGCGGTAGCACTGGCGACGGGTCTGGGCGCGACAGCTGCGCACGCCAAGGCGCTGGAAGCCGGGTTTGTGATCAACAAGGACAACTTCGACAGCATCAAGAA